>JAEMRY010000007.1:1655-31903 GCA_016463105.1 Ilumatobacteraceae bacterium
CACACCCCAAATTGTTAAACGGCTCATTTTTGTTGTCCAATTTGTTTTCCGATTACGCTGTTGAGGGTTGTCAGTGCAAGTTCAGCAGCAATTTTTTGGTCTGACATCACCGTATTGGTCACGATACAGCGCACCCCTTCGCGTTCGATGGCATCTTTTAGTTCTGCATCCACATTGTCAATAATAATTGTTGACGCAATCGACGCATAAAGTCGCGCCACACCAAGCGCCGAAGACTCGTGCCCAAGTTCGGTGAGCATTCTGTCAGCAGGCCCTTTAAGGGCAAGTCCGCCAACAATCGGTGAGATCGCAACAACTTTATTGCGATTAGCAATCAATAAATTATCTATTCCGTTTAGAGCGCGAATCGGACCAATCGAGACAATCGGATTAGATGGCGCGATGACAATCACTTCTGCTTGTTGAAGTTCATCCAAACAGTTTGCCTTGGCGGTTTGGGCTCCCTTGAAATAAATCGCTCGTACCGCAACGTTGTGATGATGTTTGACGAAATACTCTTGAAAACTAATCTGCTCACCAGCTTTGCCAGCTTGACAATCTTGTGCAAGTTCAACCAAAGTTGCAACATCATTATTGGTCATTGGCACAACTCGCTGTGCGACCTTCCAAGCACGAGCGATTTCGCTTGTTATCTGCGATGCATCAGCGCCTTCGCTTCGTCTTGCTGTGCGATAAAAATGAGTGGCAAGATCTTGGTCACCGAGGTTGAACCATTCGGTGGCCGCAGATGATCCATCTGGTCGCACATCAACATATTTTTTGAGCGACTCCATTGCACGCCAAGTTTCATTTGAAAGTCCCCAGCCACGTACTTGATCTATCGCTTCGCTCAGTGTGTAGATCACAGTGTCAATATCAGGGGAGATATTTAATCCATGCAAAATGGTGTCATCACCAGTATTTACGAGTGCTGTTGTTGCTTTTGGATTGTGGACGAGTGCAAGCCCACGCAGAAATCGTGCGGCGCCAACTCCGCCGGCAAGCACAACTACTGAACTTGATTCTGAGTTAAATACCACGGCTATTGAGCGTACGGCTCGGGTCGTGGTACTAGAGCCGTACGTTTGCAGAGAAGATCTGAGCGGTAAATCGCTAGTAGATTGAGAGATCGTTATGGCGCGCGCACTGATCACTGGCATTACAGGACAAGACGGTCGTCATCTCGCCGAATTTTTGCACGGCAAGGGCTATGAGGTGTTCGGCCTGGTTAAGGGTCAGAACAATCCAAAAGCCGAGTCAATTCGCGATGAGTTTCCATTTGTGCAACTCGTGCCGGGTGACCTTGCAGACTTTTCGAGTCTTGTTAGTGCTCTTGAAATGTCTCAACCCGATGAGGTTTACAATCTCGGTGCGATTTCTTTCGTTGCGATGTCGTTTAATCAAGCCGAGTTGACAGGCAACATCACGGGACTTGGCGTGTTGCGAATGCTTGAGGCGATTCGCCTCGTCGGCGGTGCAAGAAAGAATCCGATTCGTTTCTATCAGGCTTCGTCTTCAGAGATGTTTGGCAAAGTTCGTGAAACTCCACAAACAGAAATGACCCCATTTCATCCACGCTCGCCATATGGGGTGGCAAAAGTTTTCGCCCATGACATCACCGTCAACTATCGCGAAAGTTACGGAATGTTTGCTTGTTCAGGAATCTTGTTTAATCACGAGGGACCACGTCGTGGACTTGAGTTTGTCACGCGAAAAATCACAAATTCAGTGGCTCGAATTAAACTTGGTTTACAGAGTGAACTTGTGCTTGGCAATCTTGAAGCCAAACGTGACTGGGGTTTTGCTGGCGATTACGTCGAAGCAATGTGGATGATGTTGCAACAGCCAACACCAGATGATTTTGTAGTTGCCACAGGCAAAGCACATTCGATTGAGCAACTACTTGAAGTTGCGTTTAATGCAGCAGATCTCGGTGATTGGCGACAGTTTGTGCGTCAAGATCAAAGATTCTTTCGACCTGCAGAAGTTGATCTATTGATTGGTGATGCAACAAAAGCAAAAACAAAACTTGGTTGGCAACCAAAAGTTGATTTCACAACTTTGATTCAGATGATGGTTACTAACGATCTAGATTACGAATCAAAGCGCCGTCGATAGCGAACGTAGTTGCATACGCAGGCTTGCGGCTAAAGAAATTAATCCAACTACAGAACTCACAACGAGTGCAATCTCAACTCTCAAGAACAAGTCATCGCTAGCCTGCCAAACTGTCAGAACATAGGCGACAAAAGCTAAAGACCAGCCGAGCGCAACATGCTTGTGCCCGTTGAGGGCAATCACGGCTTGAGCAAGTGCTAGTGCCAACATATAAATTGCGCTTGCGAGTGCGAGAAGCGTGATTGTTCGTCGATCAATTCCTCCACCGTAAACAAGATCTAAAACATTCGGTCCGATTGCAAACGCACCGATTGTGCCAAGCACACCAACGCCAATTACGAGAACTACCAATTGCTTCAAACCAGAACGAAACTCATTGATGGCTCGGCGTGCAGCGAGCCGTGTGAGTCTTGGCAAAAGTGCTGCTTGCACCGCTTGAAATAAAAATAGTGGCACGCGAGATAGCAATACTGCATTACCAAAAAGTGTGACTTGTTTGGCTGGTGCCGAATCTCCGAGCAGGGCAACTGTGATTGGGCCAGCGTTGACTAATGCAGCCGCAAAAATTGATCCACCTAAAAGCCAACCAAGATTCGGAGTGATCTCTGACCATGATGCTGGCGGGCCGTCTTGCATTTTTAACTCACCTAAAAAAAATACGATCAGCACACCAATGATCGGTGCGACGACAGCGGCTAGCGCATAAGCGCCAAGTTGAGTCACGCCTGCGACGAACAGAATCAAGCAAACAACAACACGAATCCCACCATCGGCGCCGACTATAAAACCGTACGAAGTAAATTTTCCGAGTCCTGAACACACGCCTTTGACCAGATAGAAGACCCCATAAACAGCAATCGCGATTGCCAAACTGGCGGTGACGATTGGTTGGCCTTCAAATAAACTGTCATTGAAAGTCGGGGACAGAACAACAATTAGTGCGATTAGGCCAACGACGATTCCTGCGCAAAGTATTACAACTTTCTTTAATACGGGGCCAGCACCTTGGCCTAGTTCGCGACGGTGCGAAATCGCGCGACTGATTTCTTGTTCGACTGGCAAAAAGAAACCAGGCGTGATTGCAAACATTACGAACCACAACGAGACGAGAGGCTTGAACCCATCTTGACCGAGCGCCTCTTGTCCAATTTTAAAAAATGCATAGATCGTTAATCCGGCAATTATTAATCCAATAGATATGGCGATTGTGCCTTCGGGAAGGTCGATGCGTTTTTGATTCTCGGTTTGCGGGGTGCCCGATGAATCTTGCTGTTGCTGTGACATTTACAGCAAGGTTAGTAGCAACGCTTGAATTAGTAGTCTTAATGCATCGTGAGCAACGCTAAATTAGATGGCTTAGTTCTTGAAGTGACTTCGGCCCCACCTGTGGTGACGGCGATGGTGGTGCATGAGCCTGGCCCGTGGTTTGATGATGTGCTCGCATCACTTGCAAGTCAGGACTATCCGACACTTCGACATGTGTTTTTTCTAACCACTCCGGTTGTTGACTCGCAGCCAGATACTTCGGCCGCGCAACTATTATCAAATAAAATTCAGGCTGTATTGCCGGATGCAATTATGCGAATCGTTGAGGGCAACCCCGGCTTTGGTCCGTTAATAAATGAGATGCAACGTATTGTTGAAGGCGACAGCGGATTGTTTTGTGTGATGCATGACGACGTTGCGTTGCAACCGTCAACAGTGCGACTTTTGGTTGAAGAACTTTTTGTATCAAATGCTTCAGTTGTTGGCCCAAAACTTGTGCAGTGGGATAATCCAACTCTCTTAAAGTCGGTTGGTTTCGGCATTGATCGTTGTGGCGAAATCGACCCACTAATTGAACCCAACGAACGTGATCAAGAACAACATGATTCAGTTCGAGATATTTTCTTCGTCAGTTCTGCTTGCATGCTCGTTCGTGCCGATTTGTTTCGTGAGTTAAACGGATTCTGCAGAGAAATTCCATTCTTTGGTGAAGATCTTGAGTTTTGCTGGCGTGCACATTTAAGTGGCGCAAGAGTGGTCGTCGCACCATCTGCAGTGGCGAGACATCGTGAATTATTTTCAAGCCGTTCGGCAAACATTGTGAGCAGTTCATTGATTGCACGTCACCGAGCAAGAACTGTTACGACTTTGACTAGTCGGTTTAGGTTTCCACTTGTTTGGCTGCAGATGCTCGTAACTTCGGTTATCGAAACCGTCGTTGGAGTTTTTAGTGGAACATTCAGAGAATCGCTCGCAGGCTTGCGGGCGACAGTGGCGATCATTATTGACACGACTTATATTTGGCGCCGTCGCCAAGAAGTTCGACCGTTTCGAAGAGTTTTGGCAAGTGATATTGGCAAATTGCAGGTCAAAGGCTCTGCGCGGCTCACTCGATTCATCCGCCACCGCCGAGCCATTGAATCATCGGCGATTGCTTCATCCACTGAAGTAAAAAAATTTTGGCGTCAAACCTCGACTCGGTCAAGCGGTATTGCTATGACTGTTATTTTTGCACTGATTCTTATCGGCAGTCGAGAAATAATTACAAACGGAAGTCGAATAGTCGGCGAATTTTTGCCGTTTGATTCGGGTTCGATTACTCCTGGTTTGTTATTTGAATTGTTTCGTTCCGGCTGGTGGTCAAGTGGCTTTGGTCAGGCGACAGCAAATCCGACCGGGATTGGATTATTGGCTCTCGGTGGATATTTAGTTTTTGGCAATCTCGCCCTATTGCAGACCTTGATGATTGTCGGTTCAATATTTTTCGGATTTTTTGGAATGTGGCGTCTCTGTGGCGCATTTGCCAACAGTCGGGCCCGCCTTGTCGGAGCATCGATCTATGTTGCGCTACCTCTTGGTTATGACGCGATTGCGCGCGGTCGGTTTTCGGCGTTATTAACGATTGCTGCGTTGCCTTGGGTGTTTGATATTTTGCGACGTGCTGGGGGATTACATGCAGAGGGTCGCATAGATCCGACCACTAATTTGCTGATTTCTAATTCGGAGAAATCTATTGGAGTTGGTATCTCACGAAGAACTCAACTTATTGCAGGTTTAGTTTTGATTCTTGGATTAGTCAGTGCTTTTGCTCCAGCAATTTTGGTAGTCACATTGATCGGTTTACTTTTATGGTTTGTTGCTTCAGTCTTTGGTGGCACGCCAATGCGCAGTATCGGTGCGATGTCATTTGTTGGGCTTGCTGGAGTTGTCGGTTCACTATTGATCAACTTGCCGTGGTCGATGAATTTCATTTCTAGACAATGGTGGCAGTTACTTACCAGTGATCAGTCGGTTAGCGAACGTGGTATTGGTTTATCTGCGCTAGCGAGTCTGGATTTCGGCAATTTGCGTGGTGGGTTTTTTGTTCTTGGTGCTTATTTTTGTGTTGTTTGCTCTTTATTAGTTGCCAATAGTTGGCGTCTTGTTTGGGCATTGAGATCGGCATTTCTTGTCGTCGGTGCATTGCTTCTTGCTGTTTTAGATGATCGTGGATTATTGCCATTTCAAATGCCCGAGCCATCGATTTTGTTGGCGCTTGTCGCGGTTGGTCTGGGCTTAGCTTGCGCAACTTGTGTAAGTATTTTTTCAGAAACCGCTTTAAGTAAAAGTTCTGACTGGCGAAGGTCGATTGGGTTGTTGGTGCCTGTCGCAATTTTGCTTACATTTTTGCCGACATTCTTGAATGTTGCTGATGGCAGATGGCAGCAGCCAGACTCGACTGTTTCACAATTGTTGGCACAGTTGCCAGATAATCCTGAAGATGGAAATTATCGCACGTTGTTCGTCGGGGATAACGAGTTACTTCCGGTATCGACAAATGCACTAACAAGTTTCGTCTCATACGGCGTATCTGATGATGGGCCGGTCAATATAGTTTCGCACTGGGCTCCGCAACATACGGCGATGAATTTATTGGCCGATCAAGCGCTTATGGCACTAATCAGTAACGACACGGTTCGTGTTGGTCGGTTAATGTCGCCACTGGCGATTCGTTATATCGTGGTGCCGCTGAGCTCTGCACCATCGGCGTCGGCTTTAGATTTAGTTGATGCTCTGTCTAATCAGTTAGACCTTCGACGTTTATATTTTGCACGAGATCTTGTGATCTTCGAAAATGTTGCTTGGATACCGATAATCGGTGTGCTTGATGAACAATCGGCTGTAGCAAGTCAAAAAGTTGGTGGCTCAGCCTTGATTGTTCAAGAACTTCAATCGGTCAATCCGCTTTTTGTTGATGATCACAATGTCGCCAGCAAATCTTCTCGTAGTTCGTTTAACGGTGGAACTGTTCACGTTTCAGCGCTATTTAACGAGCATTGGCAACTAACTATTGATGGTGCCCAAATTGCACCTCGTGTGGCGTTTGGTGCAACAACTGCTTTCGATGCGCCAATAGCAGGTAGTGCAGAGTTGCATTATCGAACTTCGGTACTGCGTTATTTGCTGTTGTTGATTCAGGCGTTTGTTTGGCTCGCGTTATTAATAATTGCTGCAAATGTTTCGCGTTTTCGAGTTCGATTTCGAGATGTGTCTAGTCAAAGTATTAAATTGCTAAGTGAGAATGCTGATCAAGTCTTAAAATCAGATCGTCAAGACAAATGATCTTTGCACTCAAAACACAACGATTTCGTAAAATTGCAGTTTTCTTAATTTTGCTTGCTGGAGTTGCTGCAATAATTATTGTCAACCAAGTTTCATCTGCAGATCAAGATGTTTTAGGTGCTGATCGCTCAGGGTTTAAAATTGCGATGCCGAGCGTTGCTGGCAGTACGGCTACTTCGTCATGGTTCTGTCCAGGTGTGCCAGGACAAGACGAGAATGTGAAGAGTGAAATTATCGTTGCCAACCCAACACAAACTCCGATTACTGGCACG
Organism: Ilumatobacteraceae bacterium; assembly: GCA_016463105.1. Taxonomy (GTDB): domain Bacteria; phylum Actinomycetota; class Acidimicrobiia; order Acidimicrobiales; family Ilumatobacteraceae; genus BACL27. The sequence goes on from JAEMRY010000007.1 coordinate 8,633, forward strand.
ATCACTTGGTTATCAAGCGACAATCCGGCGTTGTCAACGACACTGATCGTCGATCCATTGTCGCGTCGAGTTTTCGATGCAACCAGTGGTCGCAAGAGTAAATTTTTTAGTGCGACAGTTGAACTTGATAGCGGCCAAGCAAGTGTTGAGCAACGAATCATTCACCCTGCCGGAAACTCACTTGCGTTGTGCGCAAACGAAGCATCAGATCGTTGGTTTTTCGCCGATGGGTTTACTGGGGCCGAAAGTTTGTTCGACGTATTGCTAACGAATCCGTTTCAAGATCCGACTGTCGTTGATTTAAGTTTCGTAACCGTTGACGGCAAGCGCGAACCAGCATCGCTAAAGGGCATTGTTTTGCCTGCCCAAAGTGTCACTGGTATTTCGATGGACGAGCAAGGTGCACGCAATGAAGCAGTGCTCGCAGTGAGTATTCGTGCGACTTCTGGACGATTTATTGCTGGCAAACTTCAGCATTTTCTGGGTCGAGGTCGACTTGGTTTCACATCTGCTTTGGGTTCGCCTGCGACGAGTCGTCAATGGTGGTTTGCATCGGGCGAAAAAGCTGCAGGAGTCGATGAGCAACTTGTTGTCTTTAATCCGACAGATACGGATCAATCAGTAAGTATCGCATTTCTTACTGGAAGTGCAGAATTGTTATTGCGCGAGCCACTTGTTTTGACTATTCCAGCTGGGCGAGTGACGACACTTTCGACAACAAACTTGCCAGCGATTACAAATGGCCGCTATGGGATTCTTGTTTCTAGCATCACCAGCGATTTTGTCACAAAAAACGATGATGTTTCTGGTGAATTCGTTGTCGTTGAGCAAGTAGTTAGTCGAACTAGCGAAAAGAAAACTGGTACTTCAGTGGTCTTGGGTGCTCCGGCTGGTTCGGCGTCGCGAGTGTGGACGTTACCAACCGGAGTCGCAACTGGCGAGGTCGGATCGATCGTCGTTGCTAATGCCACTTCGCTAGATACGAAACTTCGTATTTCAACGATTGGTCCAGCGGGTGCAGTGCCTATTGACGGGCTCGAACAAGTTTCGCTAGGTTCTGCTGCAGTTATTTCGATAGCGATACCGCAATCGGCGGCAGAGTTGCAAATTCTTGTCGAATCAGAAATCGAAGTGGTCGTGCAACGAGAAGTTTCTCGCGGTAACAAACTTTTCGGATTGAGTGGAGTGCTGGCTTTGCCGTATCGCTCGTCAATGTTTACAGAAAATAAATCAGAAAATAAATAGTGCAAAATCTTTTTGCAGCACTGATCCTTGTGATGGCGGCGACCTTAGGGGTTGTAGTTCGTAAACGAAAACCTGATGCTCCATCGCAAACTTTAAATTTGATCCCGCAACAACTTAATCGAAAAGATTTTGTTTCTCCTGAAAAACCTTGGCTGCTTGTCGTGTTTACTTCTTCGACTTGTGATGCCTGTCAAGATGTCGCAACTAAAGCAAAAGTTCTTACGAGTCAAGATGTCGCAGTCCAGATCATCGATTATCTAGAGATGCGCAATCTCCACAAGCAGTACGCGATTGATTCAGTGCCGACTACTGTTATCGCCGACAATCTTGGTGTTGTGCAATATGGAGTTCTTGGACCGATAACCGCAACAGACCTATGGGCAGCGATGGCCCGATGTCGTGATCCAAAAGTTTTGACTGATTAGTTTGAAACTAAACAGTCAATTTTCAGAACTAGTTCTGTTCGGTTGATTCGTTTGTCTTGCGTGTTATGTCTGGTGATGGCTCAACAATCTTTGGCCGACCTAAACCTTCTTGCACAAGTTGAGCAACGGTTGCACCGTCAATAGTTTCTTGCTCAAGCAATAATTTTGCAACAAGGTCTAATCCGGCACGATTTTTTTCAAGAAGCACGCCTGCACGCACTTCTTGCTCACGCAGAATCAAACCAATTTCAGAGTCGATCATTCGTGCTGTCTCATCTGAGTATTCACGACCATTTGTCATCAGGTCTTCACCAAGAAATACTTGCTGTTGACCACTCCAAGCCATTGGCCCCACTGCATCGCTCATGCCCCATTCTCGAACCATCCGACGTGCAATAGATGTGGCTTGTTCAAGGTCATTGGCCGCACCACTATTGAGGTGACCAAACACGATCATCTCTGCGACTCGGCCGCCCATGGCCTTGCAGATCATGTCTTGAAAATACTCGCGCGAGTAAGTGTGACGTTCTTCAGGAAGAGTCCAAGTGATTCCGAGCGCCATTCCGCGTGGCAAGATCGTGACTTTATGCAATGGATCACTGTTTGGAAGAACAGTTGCTAAAACAGCGTGTCCACCTTCGTGATATGCAGTTGCGCGCTTTTCTTCAGCGTTAAGAATCAAGCTCTCTCGACGAGCGCCCATGATCACGCGATCACGAGCGTTTTCGAAATCGATGTGTTCAATAATTTTTGATCCACGTCGCACGGCAAGCAACGCTGCTTCGTTTACGAGGTTTGCTAGATCTGCACCACTCATGCCAGGGGTTGCCTTAGCCATTATTTCTAAACCAACGTCTTCGCCCATTCGCTTGCCTTTTGAATGCACCACGAGAATCGCTAAGCGTTCTTCGCATTCTGGCAACGGCATTATTACTTGACGATCAAATCGACCGGGGCGCAATAACGCTGCATCTAAAATATCTGGGCGGTTTGTTGCCGCCATAACGATTACACCCTCGGTAGTTTCAAAACCATCCATCTCGGCGAGCAATTGATTGAGAGTTTGCTCGCGCTCGTCGTGTCCACCACCAAGACCTGCGCCACGCTTACGACCGATTGAATCAATTTCGTCTACGAAGATAATCGCTCTTCCCATTTTTCGTGCTTGTTGAAATAAGTCACGAACGCGACTTGCACCTACGCCCACGAACATCTCCATAAAGTCAGAACCTGTAACCGACAAGAAACCGACACCGGCTTCGCCGGCAACGGCCCGCGCGAACAATGTCTTTCCTGTACCTGGAGGTCCGACTAGCAACACACCCTTTGGCACACGTGCACCAATCTCTTTAAAACTTTCTGGCATCTTCAAGAAGTCAACTACTTCTTTAATTTCTTGTTTTACACCTGCGTATCCAGCGACATCAGCAAACGTGGTTGCTGGTTTGTCTTCATTGTAATTTTTTGCACGGCTGCGACCAATCGACATGATGCTGCCTGCTTGCCCCATGGCGCGACGTTGCATCCAAAAAAAGAATCCCATAATCATCACGAATGGCAACAACAATGGAATCAAGTTTGTGAAAAAGTTTCCTTGTGGAGTCGCATAGTCATAATCAACGCCTTTTTCTTTCAGCAATGTTTCATCACTTGCCGACAGAGAAACTGCGCCAGTCGTGACAAATTCGCCACCGTCTTTCAGTTTTCCGCTGATCACGTTTGAGAGATTATTGATTTTGATATTTAAAACTTGTCCTTGTCCGACTCGATCCAAAAATTCGGTGTAACTAAGTTCTGTTGCTTTTGAAGCTGGCCAAACTCTTGGACCGGCAATCAACAAAATGACGACTGCAATGATCGCCCAAGTTGCCCAACGCGGTAAGCCTGGTTTGTCGCCGTCGCTCTGAGGCCCCAAGTTCTTATTTGTTCGCTTGGTTGTCTTTTTGCCAGATTTTTTTGATGTGAGAGCACCGAACTTGTTTTTAGATTTTTTACGCGAAGTAGTCGGTCGCTTTGATGCTGCTGGTTTTGGTGGTGGAGGGGGAAGTTTCGTCACAGATTTAATGATACGACCACCTTGTCAAACCAAGCACAGGTGGGGTTAATTAGCAGGTGCATTTTGACACTCGCTTATACTTATTAATTAAGCAATCCACCGAGTTAACCAGTCCATGAATTATTGTGTATCCATGGTTCGTCGTTGCTCTCGTTGTACCTGCAATGAACTCGCATCCATTACTTTGACCTATCAATACAGTCGGGCTCTGGTTTGGATTGATGATTTAACCAGTGAGAGAGATCCGCATGCATACGATCTTTGCGATCGTCACGGCGAGCGGATTACGGCGCCGTCCGGCTGGCGACTTGAAGATCGACGCAATCGCTTCAGAATAATTATTCCTAACCGCCTAGCGGGATGAGTCAGTCGCCGTGGGCGCCGCCATTTGGCGAAGATCCTTACACCGGGGCAGAGCAAGCAAGTGATCAAATAACGACGAGTGATTTTTCTGTTCGAGTAATTGTCGGCACTTGGCTATCTAGCTATGTAGTTGCACTTGTTATCACGACAATAATTTTGGGAGCAACGGGCAACATTGATATGGCTGCCGGCGCAGAGCCAAAGTGGTTTCTGGGTGTTTCGGCGATTTCATTGTGGGGACCGTTTCTTGTCGGTTTATTAATTGTTTCGAACCGATTTGGTAGTGGCAACTTTGCAAAAGATTTTTTTCTGAGTTTTCGCTTAATTGATCTGGCAGGTATTCCGATTGGTGTCGTAAGTCAGTTGCTGCTCGTAGGTTTGGCTACTTGGCCATTTCGAGTTTTGTTTCCTGAAAAATTCGATCCTGAAAATGTAGAAAAGCGTGCTCGAGATCTATTTGATAACGCGCATGGATTTTGGCTGGTGGTTCTAGTCGTCGTGGTCGTGTTTGGTGCACCGATTATTGAAGAACTTGTTTACCGCGGGTTTATTCACGGACATTTGCGTAAAAATATAAATGAACTCGGTGCACTTGTCATCGTTGCAGTTTGGTTTGCTGGAGTTCATTTGCGGATTGTCGAGTTTCCAGGATTATTCGTGTTTGCACTTGTGCTTGGAACTTGTTTTCATTTAACCAAGCGGCTCGGCATGTCAGTTGTTGCCCATGTGGCTTTTAACGCAACTGGGCTTGCGCTTGTTGCATATCTGTAGACGTTTAACTTCGTTTTGAGACTAGAGTTTTGAGACAGTGATCGTAAAAAATCTTCGCAAACTAAACTCACAGCAGATTATTTCACTAGTCGTAGTTACTGCGTCTACATTCGCGTTGTTGCTGACGTTGCATCCAGATTTAATTTTTAGCAACAACACGCCAACTGGTGGCGATATGGGAGCCCATGTCTACGGGCCAGCATTTTTGCGAGATTTTCTGTTGCCACATTTTCGTTTGACTGGATGGAGCAACGACTGGTACGCGGGTTTTCCGATGTATCGGTTTTATATGTTGATTCCGGCGCTTGCTGTTTTGATGGTTGACCTAATTGCTCCGTATGGCATCGCTTTAAAAATTATTGCCGTGATTGGCATTTTGGCTATGCCGATTTGTACTTGGTTGTTCGGCAAGTTTGCCCGGTTTCTGTTTCCGATTCCAGAGCTATTGACACTTGCGGCAGTTGTTTTTTTATACGACGAGAGTTTCACAATTTACGGCGGCAATATCGCCTCAACAATGGCGGGTGAGTTTTCATTTTCGATCGCGCTTTCTTTATCAGTCCTTACTTTTGGTTTGTTTATTCGGGCGTTGAATGAACATCGTGGACGAATGGTTACCGCACTTATGCTTGCGCTCAGCGCACTAAGTCACGGCATCGTGCTGCTCTTTGTTTTTGGTGGTGTCGTGCTTATAACTTTGATCTGGCAAAGTCGACGAAGCCTAAATACTGCATTCGTGATCATCGGTAATGCAGTGTTGCTGTCAGCGTTTTGGGTTTTGCCATTTTTGACAGGCCATGCGTTTATGACTGACATGAAATACGAGCCTCGTCCGAGTGGGGCGTCTGATTCGTTTTGGAAGATGTTCTTTCCGCTGTCGATTTATTGGAATATTTTTATCACGTTGTTTGCAATTATCGGATTTGTCGCGTGCGTATTGCGTCGTAATCGCACCGGAATATGGATGGGTGTTTATTGTGCATTGCTTGTTGTTGGAGTTATTGTCGGTCGTGAGAGTCTGCCGGTGATTGGCCTGCTCTGGAACCCGCGTTTGCTTCCATTTCTTTATTTACTCCGCTACATGCTGATGATGATCGGTGTGTATGAGTTTGTAGTCGGTTTGGTGCGTGTTAGCCAGTTAGAAAGACTTGCACGACAAGCGCTTAATCAAGAATCTCAAGAACCATTAGTGCCGATTATCTCAATACGTGAAGGTGCAAAATTTAATATGTCATGGATAATTGCGATGACTGTTCTCGTCGCTGCTGTGATTGGTTTTCGCTTTCAAGAATTACCATTTGGCAAAGTTACGACAAATGCGGATGGCGTGGCGCACTATAACTGGGGGCCAATAAAAACAAAATTATCCAATGACGGTTTTGTAGATGGTTGGGCGCGATGGAACTTCACTGGATACGAAGGCAAGAGCGCTTATTTCGAATATCGCGCTGTTGTCGAAACTATGAAGTCGCTTGGCAGCGACGATAAGCATGGTTGCGGTCGCGCACTTTGGGAGAGCAGTGGTGAATTAAACAAATATGGAACGACAATGTCGCTGATGTTGTTGCCGCACTGGACAAATGGCTGCATTGGCTCGATGGAAGGGTTAAATTTTGAGGCTGCTGGCACAACTCCGTATCACTTCATCACTTCGGCGGCGATGTCAAAGCAGAGCAGTAACCCGGTGCGCGAGTTGCGTTACGACGATAACAATGCTGGCCTCGGCGTGCGATATCTGCAAGAACTTGGCGTGCGATATTTTATGGCATTCACACAAGAGGCGATTGATCAGGCTAATTTGCAAGCCGCACTCGTTGAAGTTGCTCGCAGTGGACCATGGGTGATCTATCAAGTCAGCAACAGCGAGTTAGTCGTGCCGCTCGCAGTGCAACCAGTTATTGCAAACAGCAATGTCGGCGACGCAAAAGAGCGCTGGCTTGAAATTGGCACGAGTTGGTTTCAGCATCCAGAAGACTGGGCTGCTGTGCCTGCTGCTGATGGCCCAGATTCGTGGCAACACGTCGATGTAGAAGTTGACTTAACTCGCCGCGAGGGCGAACCAGGTGCGTCAAGTCGTCGTGTCGACATTGTTTTACCGACGCAAGATATAACTGTTGTTGTTTCAGAGCCAGTACAGGTGACAAATATCGTGCTCGAAGATTCTGCAATTTCATTTAGTGTCGACAAAATTGGTCAACCGATTCTAGTTCGCATGAGTTATTTTCCGAACTGGAAGGTCTCTGGTGCGAAAGGTCCATATCGTGTTGCGCCGAACATGATGGTCGTTGTGCCAACACAGAAAGATATTCGTCTGCATTACGGATATACAAAAATAGATTTTTTTGCATATCTACTGACTGCACTTGGGATCGCAATAGCGATTTTGCGTTGGCGTCGCCGCAGTGCTTTGCGAATGAGTGAAGCCTTAATCAACTAGTATTTCCAGTCGTGCCAAACTTAGAAGCAATTGTCAAGGCTTACGACATTCGGGGAACAGTCCCAGATCAGTTAGACGAAATTGCGGCGCATGCACTAGGTGTGGCCTTTGCAAAGTTTTCAAATGCAAAACTAATTGTTGTCGCACATGACATGCGTCCAAGTGGACCAGATTTAGCCGACGCGTTTCAGCGAGGATTAACCGAGCAAGGTGTCAATGTAATTAATTTGGGTCTAGCAAGCACCGACATGCTTTATTTTGCATCAGGAAAACTCGATGCACCAGGGGCAATGTTTACGGCATCGCATAATCCTGCTCAGTACAACGGCATCAAATGTTGTTTATCTGGTGCGCGTTCAATTGGCATCGATAATGGTCTGCGTGAAATGAAGGCGATTGCTCAAGATGTATTAGATGGCAAAGGTCTTGCTGTCGCCGCGTCAACCGGCGAGGTAACACGCAAAAATATGCTTGCAGAGTTTGTTGATCATGTCGTTGGATTCATTGACACGAAGTCATTGCGAAAGTTGCGCATTGTGGCTGACACGGCAAATGGTATGGGCGGGCTGGTTGCTCCAGCAGTTTTTGATCGTCTAGGAGAATTTGACCTTGAAGTTATGTACGGCGAACTTGACGGCACTTTTCCTAATCATCCTGCTGATCCAATTCAGCCGGCAAATCAGCGCGATCTTCAAGCGCGTGTGATCTCGGGCAAGTTTGATGTTGGTTTGGCTTTTGACGGTGATGCCGACCGCGTTTTTTTGGTTGACGAAAACGGAAAGAGCGTCTCTGGCAGCACAACAACCGCATTGCTGGCTTCGGTATTTTTGCGTACGAATCCCAAATCAACAATTCTTTACAACTTAATTTGTTCGCGAGTCGTGCCCGAAACAATTACTAGCCTCGGTGGCACGCCAATTCGCACCAAAAATGGTCATAGTTATATGAAGCAAGTAATGGCACAGACTGGCGCCGTGTTTGCTGGCGAGCATTCTGGTCATTATTACTTTGCCGATAACTATCGTGCCGATAGCGGGCTAATTGCGACAATGGTTGTGCTTGGAGAGATGTGTCGAACCGGCAAGACATTGTCTGAATTACGAGCACCGTTCGAAAAATACTCCAGTAGCGGAGAGATCAATACGCAGGTTGAAGATATCTCGGTTGTGATTGATCGTGTCGCCAAGAAATTTTCGGCTTACCCACAAGATCACTTAGACGGACTGACAGTTGATTGTGGTTCTTGGTGGTTTAATGTTCGAGCATCGAATACTGAACCACTTTTGCGACTCAATCTTGAGGCAGCAACTCGCGAAGAGTGTGACGAACATGTTGCAGAGTTATTGATGCTGATCACTGCCTAAGCAGTGCTTCAACCGTGATTATTCTGCGACTATTCTGCGACTATTCTGTGCAAGTGTTATCGTTGAAGCCATGGTTGTTGAACATTCGTCTTTGAATCCGTTGTTGCTTGAGATCTTGGCTTGCCCAAAAGATAAAGGCAGTTTGATCTACTTCGAAGATGAACAAATTCTCTACAACCCACGTTTGCAGATGTGTTACGAAATTCGTCAAGGCATCCCTGTGATGCTGATCGCCGAAGCCAAAAACCTTAACCAAATCGAGCATGAGCGACTTATGGGCAAGGCGTCACAACTTGGTCTCAAACCAACTTTTTAATTAAAGCCAGTTATTAAAAATAAACAATCAGGAGAAAAAATGTCATCGTCAAGTTTTGCCGCACGCAAGGATTACCGAGTTGCCGACCTTTCAATGGCACCGTTCGGCCGCAAAGAAATTCATCTCGCTGAGCACGAAATGCCAGGCTTGCGCGCGTTGCGCAAAGAGTTTGGTGCATCGCAACCACTCAAGGGTGCGCGCATCTCTGGTTCTCTTCACATGACGATTCAAACTGCGGTACTTATCGAAACTCTTGTGCATCTTGGTGCCGAGGTTCGTTGGGCTAGTTGTAATATTTTCTCGACACAAGATCACGCAGCCGCAGCCGTTGTCATTGGTCCGAATGGAACGGCAGAAAATCCTCAAGGCGTGCCTGTTTATGCGTGGAAGGGCGAGACGCTTGAAGAATATTGGTGGGCTACAGATCAGATGATGACTTGGCCAGATGGTGATGGCCCAAACATGATTCTCGACGACGGTGGCGATGCGACGATGTTGTTACATAAAGGTGTTGAGTTCGAAAAAGCAGGAGCGGTTCCTGATCCAACAACGGCGTCGAATCCAGAATTAGCAATTGTGCTTGGGTTGTTGCAACGCGGTTTGAAAACTAATCCATCACGATGGACAAAAATGTCGAAAGGCGTCAAAGGTGTCACCGAAGAAACGACCACTGGCGTTAAACGTCTTTACAAAATGGCGCAAGACAAAGAACTTTTGTTTCCTGCGATCAACGTCAATGACAGTGTCACAAAAAGTAAGTTCGACAATCTTTACGGATGTCGTCACTCATTGATTGATGCGTTGAATCGTGCGACCGACGTAATGATCGCTGGCAAGATGGCAGTTGTCTGCGGATACGGAGATGTTGGCAAAGGTTGTGCACAAAGTCTTCGTGGTCAAGGTGCACGAGTTGTCGTCACTGAAATTGATCCGATTAACGCATTGCAAGCAGCGATGGAGGGCTACATCGTTAACACGCTAGACAACGTTGTCAATGTCGCTGATATTTTTGTGACTGCTACTGGCAACGAAGCAATTATTACTGCAGAGCACATGGCAAAAATGAAACACAATGCGATCGTGTGCAACATCGGCCACTTTGACAACGAAATTGATATGGCGGGCTTAGCCCGAAGTGGTGCAACTCGTGACGAACTTAAGGCCGGCACTGATCTCTGGACATTTGCTGATGGTCATGCAGTTATTGTGCTTGCAGAAGGACGTCTTGTGAACCTTGGTTGTGCAACTGGACACCCAAGCTTCGTGATGAGTTGTTCATTTACGAATCAAGTTATTGCGCAAATTGAGTTGTTTAATAACACAAAGAATTACCCGCTCGGCGTTTATGTGTTACCAAAACATCTAGACGAAAAAGTCGCATCATTGCATTTAGACGCACTCGGTGCGATTATTACAAAACTGTCTGATGAGCAATCCGAATACTTGGGCATCGAACCAAGTGGACCGTTCAAAGCAGAGCGATACCGCTACTAGTTTTCTAGTTTTTTTACCGCTAGTCGTGGTAAGAAAAATTGCACAAGTGGTCCAACGCCAAAAGCGAATGCAAAAGTAGCAAATCCAACTTGACCGCCAAGTAACCAACCCGTTACGAGCACGACGACTTCGAGAGACGTGCGCCCGACGCGAATCGGAATCCCAAGTCTGGCAAGACCCGTCATTAAACCATCGCGCGGGCCAGGCCCAAGTGCGCTACCGAGATAGAAACCGGTGCCGATTGCCACGGTGGTGATTCCGACAGCAACCATTGCGACGCGAATAAACATGTTTGATGGTTCAGGAATTATTGCTAATGCGATATCTGCAACTGTGCCGATCTCGAGCGCATTAAGAATCGTGCCAAGACCGGGCTTCTGTTTAAGTGGAATCCAAAGCAGAAGTAGCGCAAAACCGGTGATCACGATGATTTTTCCGATTGAGATGTCGGTTTGCTTGGCGACTCCTTGGTGAAATACATCCCAAGGTGGAGCACCGATGTTGGCGTTCATCTGCAGTGATATGCCAATGCCAAACAGACACAGACCGAATACACATCGGACTAGGCGACTACCAAGGCGATCCCGAAAATCGAGATCTTCTAAACCGTGCATCCTGCGATACTACTCGTTACTTATCGCGTGACACCCCGCAGACATAATTAGTCACGATTAGTCACGATTATTCACAATTCAAACTTATGACAAAACCAGCTCTTGCAAATCTGACTTTCACAAATTTCAGTTTCACAAAAATAGTCAGCGCAATTTTCGGCACACCGTGCCCGGGTTGCATGCAAGTTACATCAGCGTCTTGTAAGTCTTGTAATTCAAAAATATCCCTAATCACCAATTCACAAAGTACGCCAAAGTTTCATAATCAATACCTTGATAATTTTGGCAGCAATATTAACAGTGCAAATATTATTGTTGCATTTGGCTATAGCACAGTTATACGAAAAATGATTCTTGGTTTGAAATATCGCAACATGCGGTCTTCGCTCAGTTTGTTTGCTGGGGCACTAGCAGAACGCATTGCGCATGAAACTTTAAATGCAAAGCAAGAAATTGATTTTATTACATGGGCGCCAACTACATCCCAGCGCAAATTAGAACGCGGTCATGACCATGCCGAATTAATAGCCCGCTTTGTCGCAAGAGAATTGCAAGTTCCATGCCGAAGTGTTTTGCATCGGTTAACAAACCAACCGCAAACTGGTCGCTCAAAACAAGAACGCCTAGTTGGGCCGCAGTTTTTGTCACGAGAATTAAAAAATCAATGTGTTGTAGTAATCGACGATGTTGTCACGACAGGGGCAACTCTCGCAGGCGCTTCTCAAGCACTTTACAAAGCGGGGGCGGGTCGGGTTATCTGTGCTGCGGTAGCATCTACTGTCTTATGGCAATCCTCGATCGAGTCCTGCGCGCCGGAGAAGGCAAGAAGGTCAAAGCCCTAGCGGCAATTTTGCCTGATATCAATGCCTTGGCCGCTCAAATGTCGGCGATGAGCGAGGCCGAACTGCGGGGCAAAACAGCCGAATTCAAATCTCGAATCGAACGTGGCGAAACTCTTGAAGATCTATTAATTGAGTCGTTTGCGGTCGTGCGTGAAGCGGCAACACGAGTAATCGGCCAGCGACATTATGACGTACAGCTAATGGGTGGCGCTGCGTTGCACGCTGGTTGGGTTGCCGAAATGAAAACCGGAGAGGGCAAGACTCTTGTGTCCACTTTGCCTGCGTATCTCAATGGTCTTTCTGGCAGAGGTGTTCATCAAATTACGACCAATGATTATTTGGCACAACGTGACGCCGAATGGATGGGACAGATTCATCGTTGGCTTGGTTTGTCGGTAGGTCTAGTTATTTCTGGTCGTCGCTCGAGTCCGGCTGAGAAACGAGTTGACTATGCATCTGACATTACTTACGGAACAAATAACGAATTCGGTTTTGATTATTTGCGCGACAACATGGCCGGCACGCTTGATGAAAAAGTTCAACGAGGTTTCAATTTTGCAATTGTCGACGAAGTTGACTCAATTCTTATTGACGAAGCACGCACACCTTTAATTATCTCAGGTCGTGTTGCTGACGCCGCCAAGTTGTACTACCGATTTGCGTCAATTGTGCGGACGATGGAGCGCGACGTTGACTTTGACGTTGAAGAAGATAAGAGAATTGTTGTACCAACCGAAACTGGTATTGAAAAAGTCGAACACCAACTCGGAATCGAAAACCTCTACGACGAAGTACAGCAAAATTTTGTTCACCAATTGCAAGTTGCGCTCAAAGCATCAGTGCTTTATCACCGAGATAAGGACTACATCGTTCAAGATGGCGAAATCAAGATCGTCGATGAGTTCACTGGTCGAATTCTTGAGGGTCGACGCTGGAGTGAAGGCATTCACCAGGCTGTTGAAGCCAAAGAAGGCGTAAAAATCAAAGAAGAAAATCAGACATTGGCAACTATTACTTTGCAGAATTACTTCAGAATGTACGAAAAACTTTCGGGCATGACAGGAACCGCGCAAACTGAAGCGGCCGAATTAATGAATACTTACAATTTGCAAGTTGTCCCGATTCCAACTAACCGCGACATGGTGCGTGAAGATCAAGCCGATTTAATTTTCAAGACTGAATCAGCAAAGTTTGAAGCAGTAGTCAAAGATCTCGAAGAGCGGCATGCCAAAGGTCAACCAGTACTTGTTGGCACGATTAGCGTTGAAAAAAGTGAGCAGTTATCCCATAAATTGCAACAGCGTGGCATTCCTCACGAAGTTCTAAACGCAAAGCAACATACACGCGAAGCTTTGGTCGTCACTCAGGCGGGTCGCCTCGGTGCAATTACCGTGGCTACAAACATGGCTGGTCGCGGTGTTGACATTTTGCTTGGTGGAAACCCTGAAGGTCTTGCGCGTCATGACGTACTCAAAGAAGGGCATACTCCAGAAACTTTGATGGACGAGTTTGCTTTGCCGACTTCTCTTGATTTGATGCCACCAGATTTCTTGACTGCCCGTGATAAGGCGCAACAGCGTTATCACGAACTTCTCGAAAAATATATTGAAAAATGCAAAATTGAAGGTGACAAAGTACGCGAGTTAGGTGGGCTTTATGTTCTTGGCACCGAGCGTCACGAAAGTCGTCGAATCGACAACCAGTTGCGCGGTCGTTCTGGGCGTCAAGGCGATCTTGGTGAAAGCCGCTTTTATCTAAGTTTGGATGACGAACTTATGCGGCTATTTGCAACCGGTGCATTGTCGTGGGTAATGGGTCGTGCGTTACCAGATGATGAGGCAATCGAAGCACCAATGGTCACAAAAGCAATTGAACGTGCGCAAAGCACAGTTGAGCAACGCAATGGTGAGGTTCGTAAGAATGTTCTTAAATACGACGAAGTAATGAATGAACAGCGCAAAGTTATTTATCAGCGTCGAGATCAAATTTTGCAGGGCCTAGATCTGAAATTGGCAGCGATGGATTATTTGGCAGAGGCCGTTGATGCATTGATCGAAGCGCATTGCGTAGCCGAAGTTGATGACGAATGGGATGTCACTGGTTTGGCTTTAGAGCTTGTTACTTTTTGGCCAACCAAAATTTCAGCGTCAAATCTTTCTGGTTGTGACTCAACAAACGAGATGTATGACCTCGTGATGGCCGACGCAAGTTCGTATTATGCGCAACGCGAACTCGAAATGGGCGAGTCTGTGATGCGTGAAGTTGAGCGTCAAGTAATGTTGCGAATTATTGACCAGCGTTGGCGCGAGCATCTAGAAGAGATGGATTATCTGCAAGAGGGCATCAATCTTCGAGCTGTTGGTCAAAAAGATCCATTGATCGAGTGGCAACGTGAAGGTTTTGAAATGTTCGGTACCTTAATGAAAGGTATTGCACAAGACTTCGTGAAATACGTGATGCATGTACAAGTAGTTAATGACAGCACCGCGTCAAGCACTTTGAGCAATATCCAGCAGACATCCGACGAAAATATTGATGACAAACCTGCATCGGTTACGAAAAACAGTTCGAGTGTTTTCGGCGCCCCAGATTGGTCAAAAACCCCAAGAAATGCTCAATGCCCATGTGGTTCAGGCAAAAAATACAAGATGTGTCACGGCCGCGTTAATTAAATAGTTTAGAAATAAGCCGACAACCAACTATCAACTTATGAAAGATTTTTCAACAGAGCTAAATGTGCTGCGCAAGCGCGTTGGCGAAGCAGCAGCATACTTAAACGTCGAAACATCTCGCGGTTTATTAGTCGAACTAGAAGTTGAGGTCGCAAAACCTGACTTATGGAACGACCAAGAGCACGCGAAAAAAATTAACTCACAATACGCAGCAGTTAAGTCTGATCTAGACGAGTTCAATCAGTTGTCAAATACAATTGACGACTTGTTCGTGTTGCATGAGCTTGCACGCGAAGCCGACGACGCCTCGCAAGAACCCGAACTCGATCGCGGGGTCGCTGCTTGCCGTTCGCAACTTGATTCACTTGAAATGCGCAGTATGTTCACTGGCGAGCACGACGACTGTGATGCGATTTTGCAAATTAATGCCAAAGATGGCGGTGTGGATGCTCAAGACTGGAGCGAAATGCTTTTGCGGATGTATCGTCGCTGGGCCGAACTTAAAAGTTTTGGATTTGAAATCGGTGACATTTCGATTGGCACTGAGGCTGGAATTCTTTCTGCAGACGTAACAATTCGCGGAAGGTACGTTTACGGACTACTGACTAGTGAGCGCGGCACTCATCGTCTTGTGCGAATTAGTCCCTTCGACAATCAAGGGCGCCGGCAAACGAGTTTTGCACTCGTACAAATCTGGCCGATTTTAGACCAAGCCGAACTCGAAATAAATGAGAGCGATATCCGGATGGAAGTATTTCGTGCTTCTGGTGCTGGCGGTCAGCACGTCAACAAGACTTCATCTGCAGTGCGATTAGTTCATGAGCCAACCGGACTTGTTGCGTCATCGCAGCAAGAGCGAAGTCAATTACAAAATCGCGAGAGTGCATTGAAGCGACTTAAAGCGATGATCATCGCTCAAGACGAAGAAGAGCGTGCTAATGCACTTGATCAAATTGCTGGCAAGCAAGCGCAAGTCGGATGGGGCAGTCAAATTCGTTCGTATGTTTTACAGCCTTATCAAATGGTCAAAGATCTTCGAACAAATATTGAAACCGGCAATGTCACTGCAGTTTTGGATGGGGAACTTGATCAATTCATGGAGGGCTACTTACGATGGCGTCGTTCTGATCAAGAGGCAACAAGTAATGAGCAATAGCCAGTCAACGCTGTTACCAGTCGAGCGCTGGTAAGTTTGTCGCAATGATTCGTCTTGAAAATGTGACGAAAATCTATGGCACCGAAACGGTTGCCGTACGAGATGCCTCTTTTGACATACCTAAAAGTCAGTTCGTGTTTTTGGTTGGGCCGTCGGGTTCAGGCAAGTCAACTTTGTTGCGACTGATAAATCGCCAAGAGCAACCAGAACGTGGAGACGTTTGGGTTGCAGGTCGAAATATCAACGAATTACCTGCATCTCGTGTGCCGTATTTGCGACGAAATATGGGCAACGTTTTTCAGGACTACAAGCTCTTGCTGAACAAAACAGTTTTCGAAAATGTGGCATTTGCTCTCGAAGTGATCGGTAAGCCACGACACGTGATTGAACGTCAGGTGCCGATGGTGCTTGATCTCGTTGGTTTAGCCGACAAGCAAGAACGATTTCCCGAACAACTTTCTGGTGGCGAACAACAGCGAGTATCAATTGCCCGGGCATTTGTTAATCGTCCGTTGATCATGCTTGCCGACGAGCCGACCGGCAACCTTGACCCAACAACTAGCGAAGGCATCATGAGTTTGTTGGATGAGATCAATCAAACGGGGACAACGGTCGTTATGGCTACGCATGACCATCGAGTTGTTAACGCAATGCGCCGTCGGGTAATTCAATTAGATCGCGGAGTAATCGTGCGCGATCAAGAGCGCGGAGTGTACGAGTAAATGTTTTCTCGCATCGGCTATGCACTGAGAGAAACTTGGGCAAGTTTCCGTCGCAATCTCACACTCACTGCTGCGGCAGTTCTTACTTCGGCGGTTTCGTTATTGCTTGTCGGTACTACATTTTTAATTCAGCGAGCGTTCGAGAATTTACTTGTGCAGTGGCGTGGCGACGTTGAGATGATCGTGTTCGTCCGCAGTGACGCTTCAGCCGAACAGGTGGCGTTGGTTGATTCTGTTTTGCGGGCTTCACCAACGATTATTGACGTCGACAATTTGCGTTATCTCAACAAAGCCGAAAGTTATGAAGAAGCCAAAAGAATTTTCGCAGGTGACCCGGTAACCCTGAGTCTGCTGACGCCTGAAAATATTCCTACACAATTTAAAGTTGTGCCACTTTCTGATGATCCGCTTCTTGTTCGCTCGTTGAGTGATCAATATCGCACGCTGCCTGGTGTCGAAGCAGTGGCGCTTGCCGAAGACGAGTTTCAGGTGATCTCGACATTGTCGAATTTTATTCGGGTTGTAACTCTTGTTATGTCGCTAGTGCTGTTGGTTGTTGCGATTGGTTTAATTTGGAACACGATTCGCACAGCGATGTTTGCTCGTCGTCGCGAAATTGAAGTGATGAAACTTGTGGGTGCAACAAACTGGTTCATTCGCATTCCGTTTATGTTGGAGGGCTTGCTGCAAGGTTTGCTTGGTGGAGTCGTCTCTTGCGGCGGTCTGTGGGTCTTAAATTCTGCGTGGACAAACGGAGTTGCAGGGTTTAAGCCAGGAACCGGCATCAGTTCGTTGATTGTGCCAAATAGTTATTTAACTTCAGTGATGTTGATTTTGTTGGCAATCGGCGCTTTAGTTGGGGCAGTTGGTTCGGCGATTGCTGCGACGCGTTTTCTTGACGTTTAATTAGATATATGACAGCAGACCAAGAGTTCACTCAAATCGGGTACAGCGTGAGCGATCACATCGCGACGATCACATTGAATCGTCCGGAGAAGTTAAACGCGTTCACGAACACAATGTTGCATGAAATTATTAGTGCATTCGATTTAACTGATGCCAATGACGATGTTCGTGCAGTCATTGTCACTGGTGCGGGGCGTGCTTTTTGTGCTGGAGCAGATCTTTCTGGGGGCGGCGCAACATTCAGTCGAGGTGGAAGCGACGTTCAAGGTGTTCGTGGTGTTCCGCGTGATGGCGGAGGACTCGTATCTTTGCGAATCTTTAATAGCAAGAAGCCTGTGATCGGCGCGATCAATGGCCCAGCAGTTGGCGTTGGCGTAACGATGACTTTGCCGATGGATATTCGGTTGGCGAGCAACACTTCAAAATTTGGTTTTGTGTTTACTCGTCGGGGCATCGTTACCGAGGCATGCTCGTCTTGGTTTTTGCCGCGAGTCGTCGGCATATCTAGGGCAACTGAATGGGTTTTTACTGGACGAATGGTTGGTCCAGATGAAGCAAAAGAGTCTGGTCTTGTGCGCAGTGTTCATGCGCCCGAAGATCTGCTGAGTAGTGCTCGCGCCATTGCTACTGAAATTGCAGTTAACAC
Source organism: Ilumatobacteraceae bacterium (assembly GCA_016463105.1). GTDB lineage: Bacteria > Actinomycetota > Acidimicrobiia > Acidimicrobiales > Ilumatobacteraceae > BACL27. Next base: position 26,662 of record JAEMRY010000007.1, read on the forward strand.
AGCGCCTGTCTCAGTTGCAATGTCTCGCCAGATGTTGTGGCGGATGCTGGGTGCAGCGCATCCGATGGAAGCACACCGTGCCGAATCGCGCGGCATTATGCAGCGCGGCAACTCTGCTGATGCGCGTGAAGGCGTGACTAGTTTTCTTGAAAAACGTTCAGCAAATTTCACGATGAATGTGTCGACTGATATGCCAGATATTTTTCCAGAATGGCAAGACCCTGAGTTTAAATAGTTCGCTGTTTGAGCGTGTCGGAGGGATGCCGTTCTTCGAACAACTAGTTGATCGTTTTTATGAAGGTGTCGTCGATGATCAAGTATTGATTGTTCTGTATACCGAGCCGAATAATTTAGAGAAGTCTCGACTGCACTTAAAGTGGTTTCTTGCGCAATATTGGGGTGGGCCGGCGATGTATAACGAAAATCGTGGTGACCCGAAGTTGCGGATGCGTCACATGCCGTTTCGAATCGGGCCAGTAGAACGTGACCATTGGTTGTTGCATATGTTGAAAGCAGTCAACGAATTATCGCAAGACGATTTAATTCGCACCGAATTGACTGATTATTTTGTCAAGGCAGCAGAGCACCTGCGCAACGACACAGGTTTGCCTATTTCGTCGGCCGATTATCCGCGTTAGCGCAACGCGTAACAGGCTATTGCTGCGGCTGCAGCAACATTAAGCGAGTCAATAGATTTATCAATCTCGATCCGTACTTGAAAATCGGCATTCTTGAGGGCTTCGTCACTGAGCCCTGCTCGTTCTGAGCCAAACACGAGTGCCCTTGGTTTTGTTTGCTCTAGTTTGATTTGTGAAAGATCAACCGCTTGTTTGCCAGGCGTTAGCGCGAGTATCGCAAATCCACGATTGCGCAATGTTTGCAAAGTTTCTGTGATGTTATTGCTTCTCGCAAATCGTAAATTGAAAGCCGTCCCCATTGAGACACGCAAACCACGTCGCGACAACGGGTCGGCACTCGTTGTATCGCAGATCAAACCATCCCAGCCCAGTCCTGCCGCGCAACGCACGATTGCTCCGATGTTGCTTGGATTATCGACTGCTTCGACAACGATCACTCGAGATGCATTTGCCAGCACATCATTTTCTGAAAGTGGAGTAGAGCGATAAAAGACCCCGATGGCACTGAGCGGAACGCCGAGCCCGGTTGCTTCACGACGAATTTCAATGTCGGCTGTTAAGCAGCTTCCACCAGCGGTTTCAATCTCACCAACAAATCGAGCTGCATGAGATTCATCGCATAAAACAACTTGAGGCTTGTAACCCGCCTGCAGAGCACGTGAAACCACAAGATCTCCTTCGGCGATAAATTTTCCTGCAGCCAAAGTAGATCGACGATCTGCAATTGTTGTGAGTTGTCTCTCACCTAATCGAAACGGATCTAAACGCGGGTCTTGACTAGATAGAACTATTTCGATCATTATCGGTTTGACGCTGATCTAAAAATGCCAGGGAAATTCTGACCAATCAGGGTCACGTTTTTCGAGAAACGAATCGCGACCCTCAGTTGCTTCGCTGGTCATGTATGCAAGTCGTGTCGCTTCTCCTGCAAATATTTGCTGACCGATCAGACCATCATCGATTGCATTGAATGCAAACTTGAGCATTCGCTGAGCCATCGGACTTTTAGAATTAATTTCGCCGGCCCATTCGAGCGCGACTCTTTCTAATTCAGCGTGAGGTACAACTTCGTTGACCATGCCCATTCGGTGCGCGTCGTCTGCAGAGTATTCGCGTCCCAAAAAGAAAATTTCGCGGGCGAACTTTTGACCAACTTGGCGAGCAAGATATGCCGAACCAAATCCGCCGTCGAAACTTGCGACATCAGCATCAGTTTGTTTAAACCGAGCATGTTCTTTGCTGGCCAAAGTCAAATCACAGACAACATGCAAACTGTGTCCGCCGCCGGCAGCCCAACCCGGCACCACACAGATAACAATTTTTGGCATAAATCGGATTAGCCGTTGAACTTCGAGAATATGTAAACGACCAGTGCTGGCGCTGTTTTTGTTTTCGTCACCATCGTTATCTTGATATTTGTAACCGTCGGTTCCGCGAATTCGTTGATCGCCTCCGCTACAAAATGCCCAGCCACCATCTTTCGGCGACGGACCATTGCCGGTTAGTAATACGCAACCAACGTCTGTCGTTTGACGTGCGTGATCAAGGGCTCTGTACAACTCGTCAACAGTGCTCGGCCGAAATGCGTTGCGAACTTCTGGTCGATTAAATGCGACTCGCACAGTGCCATGAGCCTTTGCACGATGATAAGTAATATCGCGAAATGAAAACCCTTCAACTTGGGTCCATTGACTTGGGTCAAAAATTGTAGAAACGCTCACCGTTCTATTGTGGCAGCGCGAGACTCGAATTCGGGTCTCGCATCTAAAAATTGGCGTTCCCATTGCGCGCTAGCCCCGTCGGACTGGCGCTTAGTTTGAGGTGCCGGAACACTTTCAATGGGTGTATTGATGTGACCCATAATTCGGCGAATGGTTGCATCCATGTCTCGAGTTAATTGTTCGTAAGTTACGTGCATTGGGTTAATGGCATGTTGAGAAAAATATGCATCCCAACCTCTGTTTGCACTTGAAATTGTTTGTAACGCGTCGACAATTTGTTGCTCGTTATAGATCGGCTCTGTGGTTGACGACATGTTGCTGTTCCATTGATTTGACTGTTCGGCACGAACAAGCGAAATTGCTTGGCGCACTTCGTTGTCGCGAGAGATTCGCAACCATTTAATAGGGGCATTCCAATAATCAGCCGTTAGACCTCGTTGCAACATGTGTTCGTCATATTGATTGAAGTGCATTTTTATTCCGAAGACTCCGTTTGGGGTTGTATTTAATTCGGCCGCTCGATCTAGATAAGAACGCCAAGAAGAGTCTGAGAAATAATCAATATTGCGCCACGCATTTCGGCCAGTTAGTTTTCGCAAAGCGCCGACGGCACTGCCGCGTGCATTGAGTTTTGGCAAGTTATTCTCGTTACGAAAGTTTGTGAAGTTTTTGGTGTGGATATTCAGATATTCCATTGGCATGCCAGCCATGCCGGTGGCTCGCAAAATTGAGCACAACAGTGTCGAGCCGGTGCGGTGTACCGAAGCAATTGCCAACAGGCATGTTGTGGGCGTGAGGTTTTCTTGTGGTGCAGGCACTTTTATATTCTGACAGTTTGCACGACATCACAAGGTGTTTGCTTATAGTCAGTTAATTTCACGGCGAGATTGCCCTGAGCATTGATAGCTCAATCGCTCACTGGTAGCGTCGTTCGTTGCTGTATTTCAAAAGCCAGTATCTAAAAGCAAATAGAACGAGGAGACCAAATTATGACCGATCTGCTTAGCCGCGACGAGTGGACAAAGCGCTCAACTCAAAAAGTGGGTCGCACGCAGTTATTTATTGACGGCAAATTTGTGGATGCATTAAGCGGCAAAACTTTTGAATCCATAAATCCAAGAGACAACACTGTTGTTGCAAATGTCGCCGAGGGTGATTCAGCAGATATAGACCGCGCAGTCGCAGCAGCACGAAAGTCGTTTAGCTCTGGTGTTTGGAGCGAAATGGCGCCAGTTGATCGCAAAAATATTATGTTGCGTTGGGCTCAGTTGCTTCGCGACAACGTAAATGAACTTGCGTTACTCGAGACAATGGATGTTGGCAAGCCAATCGGTGATTCAGTAAATGTTGACATGGCGTCAGCTGCGAGCAACCTACAGTGGTTCGCCGAAACAATCGACAAGATGTATGGTCAGATTGCACCAGTACCTCGTGATGCGTTAGCGCTAATCGAAAGAGAGCCACTCGGTGTTGTTGGTGCTGTTGTGCCATGGAATTATCCATTAATTATTTCTTCATGGAAGGTTGGTGCTGCACTCGCTGGTGGAAACTCAGTTGTCTTGAAGCCGGCTGAACAATCGCCGTTGTCAGCACTATTTTTTGCAGAACTTGGAGTGCAAGCCGGTTTGCCTGAGGGCGTATTCAATGTTGTGCCTGGATACGGACCGACTGCTGGTGCTGCTCTGGGTCTTCATATGGATGTCGACAAACTTGCGTTCACGGGTTCAACAGAAGTCGGCAGATATTTCTTGAAATACGCAGCCGAAAGCAACGGCAAATCAGTTTCACTCGAACTCGGCGGCAAGACACCACAAATTGTTTTGAGCGATTGCTCAGATCTTGATGCTGCAGCATCGGCAATTGCTTGGGGAGTGTTTTATAATTCTGGACAAACTTGTCATGCTGGCACTCGGTTGGTTGTAGAAAAATCTGTCGAAGATGAACTTCTCGAAAAAATTACAAAAGTTGGTCAGTCGATTCAGCCAGGAGATCCATACGATCCAAAAACTGCGATGGGTACGATCGTTGATAAAACTCAGTTTGAGCGGGTGCTTGATTACATCGATATTGGAAAGAAAGAAGGCGCAAAAGTTTTCTCAGGCGGCGATAAAACTGAGCCTGTCAAAGGTGGAGTTTTTATTCCGCCAACTGTGTTTCGCGATGTAAAGCCAGGCATGCGCATCGAGCGCGAAGAGATATTTGGCCCAGTACTAGTTTCAATTGCTGTCGGAAATGCCGACGAGGCTGTGCATGTTGCTAACGACACGCAATACGGCTTGGCATCAGCAATTTGGACTCGGGACATAACAAAAGCGCATCGAATCGCACGCAAGTTGCGAACCGGCACTGTTTGGGTTAATACTTTTGATAAGGGTTCGATTACAACACCATTCGGCGGATTCAAACAATCTGGCACTGGTCGTGATCGTTCGATGTATTCAATCGAGGGATACACAAACCTCAAGACGACATGGATTCAACTATGAGCAATACAAAACGAAATTGTGGTTTTATTGGCCTTGGACATCTAGGTGTTTATCTGGCTGCGAGTTTGATTCGCGCCGGACACAACGTCACGATTCACGACCTCAACAAATCGCTAGGCGATGGGCTAATCGCCAAGGGTGCGAAGTGGGCTAACTCGGCACGCGAAGTCGCGCAAGCATCTGAAGTCGTGTTTACTTGCTTGCCATCTCCGCGTGCGATTGACGCCGTAGTCAACGGCGAAAATGGAGTGTTGTCGGGTCTTGCAAAGGGTGCGACGTGGATCGATATGAGCACCAATGATCGCAGTGAAACATTGCGCCTTGGCGAAATTGCCGCAAAGGTGGGCGTCAATACTCTTGAGTCGCCAGTTACTGGTGGCGTGCACAAAGCAGCCGA
>JAEMRY010000055.1:0-2805 GCA_016463105.1 Ilumatobacteraceae bacterium
ACTTGTAATCCAATACCGACAAGTGCGGACAACGGCAGAACCACAAAAATCGCCAAAAATGGACTGAGCCCAGTTGCTAAACAAAAAGTAGATGCAATAAATGCTGACCCGACGGCAAGATCTCCATGTGCCAAGTTGACTAGTCGCATTACACCAAATGAAACCGAAAGCCCGGTCGCATACATTGCATAAAGTCCGCCGACTAAAACTCCTTGAATTATCGCATTTATCCAATTCACTTGTTGACACCAATCCCGAAATATGCGGACGCTATTTGCTCTCGTGAAAGATCAGCAGGTTTGCCTTCAAGCGAAACTTGACCCTCTAGCAAACAGTATGCATACTCGCTCGCTGACAGAGCTTGATTAGTGTCTTGCTCAACATAAATTAGAGAGCATCCAGTTGCACGAATTCTTGGAAGAATTTCGTAGAGTTTTTTTACAATTATCGGGGCAAGCCCAAGAGAAACTTCGTCAAGCAAAAGCAGCCGTGGATTACTCATTAGCGCACGACCAATTGCCAAAGCTTGCTGCTCGCCCCCAGAAAGTTTGTCGGCACGTCGATCAGTAAGTTTTGCCAACATCGGAAACACCTCGTAAACAAGCTCACGATTCCATACTCCTTGCCGTCGAGAATATGCGCCGATTGAAAGATTTTCGTCAACTGTAAGGCTTCGAAAAATACGACGACCCTCAGGGACTAATGCAATTCCCCTATTCAATCGCTCGTGCGGCTGCAAATTTACAATCGATTCACCATCGAAAATTATTTCACCGAAGATCACATCAACAACCCCGGCTATAGATTTCAGTAGCGTTGACTTTCCCGCACCATTGGCGCCGATAACTGCGATTGCTGCACCTTCGTTGACATTCAGCGAAACATCAAATAATGCCTGAAACTGCCCATAACCTGCAGATAAATTTCGTACTTCAAGAAGTGTCATTTACGACCTACTCGTTGCCCAGGTAAATGCTCTGCACTTCAGGTGAGGCCATAACTGTTTTCGGGTCGCCACACATCAACATTCGCCCATAGTCAATTGCCAACAGTTGATCAACAACTTCAAGAAGTGCATGCACAATATGTTCAATCCAAATTAAGGTGATGCCAGCTGCGCGAATTAATTTAATTGTCGCAACTAAATCGTGAACTTCCATTTCTGTAAGTCCGCCTGCAATTTCGTCCAATAATAAAACCGAAGGCTCAATTGCGAGTGCTCGAGCCAACTCAAGTCTTTTTCGTTCAAGCAAAGTGAGTTGACCAGCAACCACGTTTGCTCTTGCAGTCATCCCAGTTGTTTCAAGAGCGAAACCACATGCTTGGTTTATGGTCTTTGATTTTCGCAATTTTCCGCGTCCAAAGGTTGCGCCGACAAGAATATTTTCATAAACAGTTAGACCTTCGAATGGTCGCGGAATCTGAGAAGTTCGACCGATTCCTTTGCGGCTGCGCTGATGACTAGGCACACTTGTGACATCGACACCCTCAAATAAAATTGTGCCGCTTGATGGTGCTAGATCACCAGCAAGAATATTTAGCATCGTGGTTTTGCCAGCACCGTTTGGCCCAACGACACCCAACGCTGAACCCGATTTTATGGCTACATTCAAATTTTCAAGAACTGTGAGGGTTCCGAATTGCTTCGAAACCCCCACAAGTTCAAGTAACTCTGTCACTTCTTTTATTCTCCGCTATCTATGCCGTGATTGGCTCAATAGTTCCACCAGTTGGCACACCAGGATTGAGGCTGTTATCAACAATCACTAGGTCATAACCAGTTGGTGTATTTGCTTCGCGCCATTGACCGCCACACAATGCTGTCTTAGCAACGTTTGGAATTGGTCCACTTGTGAAGTCGACTGTTCCGACGATGGTGTCAAGTTTCATTGTCTTGATTGCATCGCGAACAGCAGTCTTATCGGTGCTACCCGCTGCAACGAGTGCCGCAATTGCAACTTCGAACAATGCGTGAGCAAAACCGATTGGTTGTGTCCACTGTGCACCACTTGAAGCCGTGTACGCGTCTGCGACTTCTTTTGCAGAAGCACCAGTAAGCGAGCTTGAATAAGGATGATTTGGACTCCACCAAACTTCAGAGGACAAACCAATGCCATCTTTGCCAAGTGCTTGAATCGATTCTGGGAAGAGCAATGCTTTTCCGATCGATGCAGCCTTTGGCACGAAGCCTTGTTGTTTTGCTTGCTTCCAGAAAGTTGGGAAATCTGGAGGAATCACTACGCCAGTGATAATTTCAGCTTTCGCTTTCTTGAATGCAGCAATTTGTGCTGTGAAGTCTTGGTTGAGGTTTTCGTATCGACCTGGATCGGTCAATGTGAAACCTGCAGCAGTTACCGCTGGAGGGAAACCAACTGTGGTATCTCCCCATACGTTTCCGTCACCATCATTCGGAAACAATCCACCTATTGACTTGTTGGTGTCAAGTGAACTCCACATTGAAATGAATTGTGGAATAATGTCTTCAAGACCCCAAAAGAAGTGGTACGTCCAGTTGAAAGTTGTCTCTCCTGGCTTTCCACCTCGACCGATGAACCATGCTTGCCATGGTGCGATACTTGAAATACAAGGCACACCGTTTGCTTCACACTGATCTGCTACCGGATTGGTTGTGTCTGGAGTATTTCCTACAAGCATCAAATCAATTCCATCTTCGGTGATCAACTTGCCGGCCTTTGCAGCCGCTTTTGTTGGATCAGACTCAGAGTCCTCAGAGAGGATTTCTACTTTGTATGACTTGCCACCAACACGAAGTCCATCGGCGAGGAATGTTTTGATTCCCTCGAA
>JAEMRY010000055.1:2905-6886 GCA_016463105.1 Ilumatobacteraceae bacterium
GCAGCTGTATCAGTAGATGCGCTGTCTGACTTTGAACATGCAGCAAGAATCGCTGCTGCGATTCCGCCACCGCTCAAGGCGAGAAACTTACGTCTCCCTAACGGGGCTCGAAAGCCACTTTCTTGTTCTATGTTTTCACTCACTTGATTTCTCCTTTTTGGTTTTTGGTTTATTTGTTTATATTTATTGTTAATTCGTATCTAAAAATAATTATCTAATTTGTCGCTACCGGTCTGACTCCATCGAAAGCTCCCTGCAACAGCAACTCAATTGATGCTGCATCGAAGTTTCGAGGATTTGTGCGAATCTCAGCTACTGCTCGAGTTGCCACTTCTGCAAGATTCTCACGATGTAAGCCAAGTTGAGCAAGAGATGATGGGACACCGCTGCGTTTTGCAAGATCCCAAAGACTTCCCGCGACGTCGTCTTGGCGACAATCTAAAGCGTGCGCTAATTGCGTCATCTCAAATGGCAAGACAGGCGCGTTAAACGCAATTGCATGTGGCAAAACAACTGAGTGTGCATCGGCATGAACTAACCCGAATGCCCCACCCAAAACGTGACAGATCTTGTGATGAAAACCCGCCGACGTATCGCCTAGCGAGATGCCAGACATTGCAGCACCATAAAGAAGTTGAGCGCGCGCCTCAATATTTTTAGGGCTCGACATGACGAGTGGTAACGACAAATTTATTGCTCGAACACCCTCAAGCGCGATTGCCGTCGTAATCGGGTTACAACCTGTTGCATAAAGTGATTCAACGCTGTGTGCAAGGGCATTAAATGCAGATGCACCGGTGACGCTTAACGGTAAGTCAACAGTTAATTCGGCGTCATACAACGAAACACGAGGCAAGACAATTGCATCACTACCGGTCTGTTTATGTCGATCTCCGGTTAATCCATAAATAGTTGTTTGTTCACTGCCTGCGTATGTCGTTGGTATTGCAATAATTGGAATTCGGTGTGAAAGCGCAATTGCTTTGGCTAATCCAGTTGACGACCCGCCGCCAACACATACAACCAAATCGGCGCTCGAATCAGTTACCGCATTACGCGCCGCCGCTGCAAGTTCTACAGGCACGTGTTGCTTGACATCGGTCCAGGTTGAAACCAATTTACTGCCAATCAGATCTTCGATTGATTTTTGAAGCGCTAATGCGCCACCATCAAGAATTAAAAAAACTTTCTGCGCATTTAGCTCTGAAACTTCTGCGCCTAAAGTATTGCGAACACCAATACCGAAAACCATTTTGCGATTTCTTTGCACATAGGTAAACGATGTAGCGCTCATGTTGCGCTCTGCAATTCTCTGAGAGCATTAATTTCACGGTCAGATACAGCATCCGTTGTAAAGACGTTTTTGGCAATACGAAGTTTCCATCCTGTATTTTCGACGCACTGTTCGGCAGTTACCCCACGGTGCATTTGAGTTTGCACAAGTTCGCACGTCTCTGGATCTGGCTCAAGAACCCCAAGATCAGTTATGACAAGTTTTGGCCCTCCACCGCGTAGACCCAATCGTTCACGGTGACCTGGGCCATCACCAAAACCAAAAGAAGTTCTAAAATCACACCGATCGACAAAAGCCCTTTTTGTTTGACGCATGATGACAATTACTTGGCCAGCGGTAGCCGCGATCTCCGGTGCTCCGCCGGCACCTGGCAGTCGTGTCTTTGGTTTACCATATGAGCCAATAACCGTTGAATTAATGTTTCCGAATTTGTCAAGTTGAGCACCGCCAAGAAAACCGACATCAATTCGACCAGCCTGCAACCAATACGAAAATATTTCTGGAACGCTCACGACCGAGTCTGAAGTGTCAGCAAGTTCGCCGTCTCCAATTGATAGCGGCAATCGTGTCGGCTTTGAGCCAATGCATCCTGACTCATATATAAGGACAGGCTCAGGTGAATATAAACGACGCGCAAGGTTTGCAGCAGTGCTCGGCAAACCAATACCAACAAAACAAGCAGCCTTGCCAGCGGCAGCCAAAGTGCCTAACACTCGCGCAGCATTTACGATCATCAGGTCATCAGTTGAGATCGTGTTCGCGCTAGGCGTTACGTTAACCATTGGCTGATACCAAGGCCGAAATGCCAACTGACCGACTAAAAGAATCAAAATCTGTCGTACCAGAAATGTGATTCTTCACCCATTCCGTGAAACTTTCGCGATCTTTTGCGATGTCGTCCCAAGATTTGTAAAACGAATTATCTCTTTGGCTATATCCAGATGCATAACTTGGATGCGCACCATTGCTAACGAGACAAACCGCGCTTACCACCCAAGAAGGAATCACAACTCCTCCGCTTACTGGCGTCAATTTGTCAACAATTTCTTCAACAGTGACTATTGAAGACTTGGCAGCGAGTACTGCTTCACGTTGTACGCCAAGCAGACCCCACAGTTGAACATTGCCTTCGCGGTCGGCACGTTGTGCATGAATTATCGTCACATCTGGATTAAGTGCCGGCACAGCAGTCAGTTCTTCATCGGTAAATGGACAACTAATTGTTTTGATTGATGAAGTCTGATCTACTAAATCGGTGCCAACGTAACCACGCAAAACTCCGAACGGAAGCCCCGACGCTCCTGCCACATACCGAGCAGCCATTCCGGCGTGACTATGTTCTTCGATTTCAATTTGATGTGGCCAGTTGTTCTCGACAGCATCTCGAAAGCGATGCAACGATCCCACACCAGGATTACCACCCCAAGAAAAAGTAAGTTTGCTAACACAACCAGCGCCGATTAGTTGGTCATAGACCATGTCGGGGGTCATGCGAATTGCATGCAAATTGCGCCGACCTTGTCGAATGATTTCGTGACCAGCTGCGTGCGGAATTAAATGGGTGAATCCTTCCATTGCAATTGTTGAACCATCTTTTACGTAGCGAGCAACTGCTTCTTTAAGTTCAAGAATCTCAGCCATTAGTTTTTTGTCGCGTCTCGCGGATACCAAGGTGGAAGTTTTGCATCAACATTCACCCAAATACTTTTTGCTTCGGTGTATTCGCGTATCGCTTCGAATCCCATTTCGCGACCATATCCAGACTTGCCTGTTCCGCCGAACGGCGAATTCGGGCTCACACGTTTGTACGAATTTATCCAAACCATGCCACTTCGAATTTGAGAAGCGACACGGTGTGCGCGCGATAGATCGTTCGTCCACAATCCACCGCCGAGGCCGTACTCAGTTGAATTGGCAATTTCAAGCGCTTCTTGCTCTGTTTTAAATGTAGTCACCGTCACGAATGGCCCAAATACTTCTTCGTGACATACTCGACTTTCGTTGTTACGAACGCGAACAATCGTCGGCAAAATATAACAACCATTGCGCAACGCAGGGTCATCTGGAGATTTTCCGCCCGTTAGAACTTCTCCGCCTTCATCAACCGCGATTTTTACAAAGTCAAGAACACGATCACGGTGCATTGCCGAAGTGAGTGGACCCATTTCGGTTGCTGGATCAAGTGGGTTTCCAATTTTGATTGACTTTGCCAGAGCAACAAATTTGCTTATAAATTCTTCGGCGATTTCTTCTTGCAGAATTAAACGGCTTCCGGCAATACATGCCTGACCTTGATTATGGAAAATTGCGAATGCGCTACCGTTTATCGCTGCCGCAATATTGGCATCGTTAAAAACGATGTTTGCTCCTTTGCCACCCAATTCGAGTTGGACTCGTTTCAAATTGCTGGACGAATATTCAACAATGCGTCGCCCAACTGTTGTTGAACCTGTGAATGCAATTTTCGCAACATCTGAATGTGTTGCGAGTCGTTCACCAGCGGTGTGTCCAAATCCGGGGACAATATTCACAACTCCATCCAGAAAACCAACTTCGCGCATTAACTCGGCTAAGCGCAAACTCGTCAGTGGCGTTAATTCACTCGGCTTTAGAACAATCGTGTTTCCGGCAGCAAGTGCTGGCCCCATCTTCCAACTGCAAAACATCAACGGAAAATTCCATGGGAC
>JAEMRY010000055.1:6986-8781 GCA_016463105.1 Ilumatobacteraceae bacterium
AACTCGCCGTTAATGAACAGCTGGTTTTGCACGATTTAGTTTTAGAAACTGACCGGATACTGTGGCGCTTTACCACTGGCAATTAGCCCTGGTAAGTCTGCTGAGTTGTTTTCCCAGACGAGAAGCATCGAACGCTTTGAACTGAAACCTTGATGTCGAATATCGGCTGGCATTGCAGCACAGTCACCCGCTCTCATTGTTACTTTTGCACGGGGCGCACCTGTTTCGCGATCGGCTACGTCCCAAACGATTTCGTCAGACAATTGAATAAACCATTCAACACGATCGTTGCCGTGCACGATTGGCAAAATATATTCTTCGGTAGTTGGACAGTAAAGACTTTCTTTACAAACACTTACGACCGATGGGTTCCACGTAACGTTTGATCGCGAGAGGTATGCAAACAAATTGAAGGCAGCAATTTCGCCTTCGAAACCTGGCTCTGCAAAAACTTGCGGTTCACCTTGGGGCACATCAGCGAACATGCGATTAATTGGGTGCCCTGTTGCATCAGTTCGAATTTGTTCATCTCCTTTGACGCCGACCATTCGCGCTGCAGCAACTCGCCTTCGAGTGACAGCATCTGTGTTACTTCCTGACTTGACACCCCATGGGGCTTGAGTCTCAGCAGGACTTGCAAATGGATCAAAAGTTGAGTTCGTCCAATTATCTAGCATTGAGTGAAACGTTGCGCGAATTTTCGGTGTCTGAAAATTTTCTGAATGATCCAACTCTGCCTTGCGATATGCCTCGTTAAATCGACCAGCGAATAAGTCGACCGTGCCGTAGTGGTTGATGGTTCCAACAACGTGGTCAAAATTGACCGTTCCATAGAAGAAATCCCACGCGCAGTCACGTTGCAACGCCCGAAGAAAATTGTCGATACTAATTGAGTGCGAACCAGTCGGCCACGAAACATGGGCGAAAAACTCGTCTCGATTGAATTTAAAACTTCCGAGGACATAGTCGTTATACCCAAAATTATTTGGGCCACTTGTTTGAACACCCGAGTCTTGTGCGGTTGACATATTTATTTTCTCCTTTTTAACTTAGACAGATCTGAGACCAACGTTGTTTGGTCAGATCACCAAGAATTGTTTGTTGAAGCAATACACCAGTTTTCTTAGCGGTGAAACAATACGCACTGCCTTTTGGCAACAACGCTTGATGCCCCTGTTGTAGAACTACTCGCCCCATCTTTTTGCCAACAGGTTCACCATTAATAGAAACTGAGCCGGACTTTCCCGGAGCGGCGACTGGATTGTCAAGTTTGACGAAATTTATTTCGATATCACCATCCATGCAGATGACAGTTTCATCGTGATCACACGAATACCATCCACTTTGACCTTCGGCTCGGATTGCTTCAAGAACATATTCTTGGTTGATTCCGACCGCTACTTTCTCCCATGGTTTTGATTTTTTCGCAACTTCAAAGAGATTTGAAAAGACATAATGTTTTGGATCATCGTTAATGATGTCGATTCGACCTTTGGTGAAGTTATCCAACGAACCGAAAACTGTTTTATAAGCCATATCCCCCCATAATTTTTAACCTGATTTGTGTACGCATTGCGTACACATGTACGCTTAATGAACATTCTTACAGGGAGTTGATTAATTTGTCAAGTGAAGAAACAAGTAGCAACGACTACGTACAGTCTTTGGCGCGGGGACTACTTGTGCTTCGGGCTTTTTCAGCCGAACACCCTGCTCTGACTTTGGCTGAGGCTTCGCGTCTGACTGGTCTAACGAGAGCCACAGTGCGGCGAAGTTTGCATACATTACAAAAATT
>JAEMRY010000056.1 GCA_016463105.1 Ilumatobacteraceae bacterium
ACTAACTAACTAACTAACTAGTTTTAGCGCTCTTCTTTGAAGATCACGTGCTTGCGCACAACTGGGTCGTACTTCTTGAGCTCTAAACGCTCGCGCGAGTTAACTTTGTTCTTGCGGGTGACATAAGTAAAACCTGTGTCTGCAGTGCTACGAAGTTTGATGATTGGACGCTTGTCTTTGCTTTTAGCTGCCATGACGGTTGCTCAGACTTTCTTTCCGGCGCGGCGCATTTCGGCGACGACTGATTCGATTCCGCGTTTGTCAATTGTGCGAACACCCTTGGTGCTAACTGTGAGTGTCACCCAACGACGCTCTGATGGCAACCAAAACCTGCGCTTGTGTGAGTTGACTCTCCACCAACGCTTCGTGCGAATATGGGAGTGAGAGATTGTATGACCCTTACTTGGGGTCTTTCCGAGAACATCGCAGCGATTTGGCATTTGAACAGTATAGAGGGCACTTTTACCCCGCTACACTTTGACGTCATGAAACCTGATATCCACCCTGCCTATCAACCTGTTGTTTTCGAAGACGCTTCAGCGAACTATCGATTCTTGACCCGCTCGACTTTGAAGACCGATGCAACCAAGACGGTTGTCTGGGAAGATGGCAACACTTATCCCCTTGTGCAGTTGGATATTTCTAATGCGAGCCACCCTTTTTACACTGGCCAAATGAAGATCATTGACTCTGCAGGTCGAGTTGAGCGCTTTAACAAGCGTTACGGCGCCCGCAAAAAGACTGTTGTCAAGAAAGAACCTACTTCAAAGAAGTAATTAAATCTCGCGAATTATCGTTTGACGATTGTCTCGCGTGACAGGTTCTTGATAGAAGTTTCGCCGATCAATGCCATCGTGCGCGAAATGCCACTCGTAATGTGATCAAGTGCCCACTGCACTCCAGGCTCGCCCGCCGCACCCAGGCCATATAGATATGGACGACCAAACATCACTGCTCGTGCGCCGAGCGCACAAGCTTTAACTACATCTGATCCACGACGAATGCCGCCGTCTACAAGCACTTCAATTGAGTTGCCGACCGCGTCGATGACACTTGGCAAGAGTTCGATTGGCGCTGGAGAACCGTCAAGTTGACGACCGCCGTGATTTGACAACGCGATTGCATTAACTCCGAGTGATGCTGCAATCTTTGCATCTTCAACACACTGGATGCCTTTGAGCATGATTGGCAAACCAGATTCTTCACGAATCCACTCGAGGTCTTTCCAGCTTAAAGTTGGGTCGAATTGCGAGTTGACATAATCAGCCAAGTTAATTGCCTTCGAGCCGTCAACATCTGAACGACCAGCAACTGCCGAAAAAGTAATCGGCTCGTTGGTCACAAACTTATATGTCCATCGCGGATGGCGAATGCCGTCGATGAAAGTTTCGAGACCGATTTTTGGTGGAAGAGTAAAACCACGACGCACATCCCGCTCACGACGACCAAACACGGCCGTATCAACTGTGACCATGATCGATTTATAGCCAGCGGCTTTGGCGCGTTGCACAAGTTCGCGCGATAGCCCACGATCACGCCAAACATAAAGTTGATACCACAACGGACCAGTTGCGACACTGGCGACTTCTTCAATGCTGCGTGTGCCAAGTGTTGACAATGTAAACGGCAGAGAGTTTCGCCCTGCAACCCGAGCAACGGCGAGTTCACCTTGCGGGTGAGCAATGCGTGTGAAACCAGTTGGCGAGAGTGCGATCGGAAACGGCACTGGTTGGCCCATGATCGTTGTTGATGTGTCGATCTGCGAGACATCGCGCAAAACTTTTGGGATTAATCCAAACTTCGAATAAGCCGAACTGTTGTTGGCGAGTGACCATTCGTCTTCGGCAGCGCCGTCAAAATAATCAAACACACCGCCAGGCAGATTGCGTTTTGCTAGTAGGCGCAAATCTTTGAGGTCACCGCAAGCAGCCAAACGACGCTTGTCGCCATTGAACTCAAACCTGCGAAGTTGTACAACTGAGCGGACCGATTTGAGCACAGCTTTAGCCTAACGAATTGATAATGTCTGCAACTTCTTCGACTGTCGTACGCGGGTTGATGATGCAAAAGCGCAACACCGTTTCGCCGTTCCAAGTTGTTGGCACGACGAAGGCTCGGCCTTCGTTCAGCATCTTGTTGCTCCATGTTTGGTATTGCTCTGGCGACCAGCCATTTCGTTTAAACACGATTATCGATAGTTCTGGCTCAAGCAATAATTCGAGATACGACGCGTTTTTGATTAACTGCGTTGACTCACGGGTAACTTGCAATGTTATTTCCATTGCTTCTTCGTATGCCTCTGTGCCGTGCGTGGCGACACTAAACCAAAATGGCAAACCACGTGCTCGGCGCGATAAGTGATGCGCCATGTCTGAAGGGTTAGCAAGTGAATCACCGAGATCTTGTTGTTGTAACACTTCTAAATATTCAGCGCGTTGAGTATGTGCACGCCGAGCAGTGTCTGGATCGCGATAGATCAATGCACAACAATCAAACGGACCAAACAACCATTTGTGTGGGTCAACGATAAAACTGTCGGCAAGTTCAATGCCAACAAATAAATGTCGCACGCTTGGTGCGCATAGTGCCGCTGCACCATATGCGCCATCAACATGAAACCAAGTACCAAGTTCGCGTGCTTGCTCACCTGCTGCAACAAGATCATCGATAACGCCGAGATTTGTTGTGCCCGAAGTTGCAACGATCGCACAAATACGGCTGCGATCTTGGTCTGTGAGATTCGATATTGCCGCGCGTAAATTAACTCCCGACATTCGGCCCTGTGCATCAGCCTCAACTTTGATTACATCGGCGTCCATTGCATTAACTGCAAGTCCGACAGATGAATGCGAACCTGATGACGTCACAATCAACGGACGCACACGGTCGAGGGCGCCTTTGGCATTTTGGCGCCAACGCCAACGAGCAGCAATCAACGCCGAGAGATTTCCGGCTGTGCCACCGCTGACGAACACACCAGCGCTTGATGCAGGAAAGTTCGCCAGGCTTGCAACCCACTGCAGTGCTTGATTTTCGGCATAGACAGCACCAGAACTTTCAAGCCACGAGCCAGCGTAAATATTTGAAGCACTCAACACGAGATCAAATAGAACTGCACTTTCGGTTGGGGCACCAGGCACGAAAGACAAAAATGACGGGTGGTCAACACTGATACACGCTCGCGATAGTTGGGTCGTGAAAATTTCAAGGGCACGCAAACCGCCAAGACCTTCAGGAGTAATCGTGTTACCAACGATTGCTTGCAACTGACTTAAGGTCTTCGGGCCATCAAGAGGCGGCGGATCTAACCGTATTCGGTCTAGTGCATATTCAATAACTGCGTCTGCAAGTTTTTCGCTATCTTGATCGTGATAGTGCATCCAGTATCCATCAGACTCATTGCCTGAGGACGGATGGACTGGGAGATTTGTCACCATGATTTTTTACTCACGATGCCGAACTCTACTTGCATGCAAAGGTATTCTTTAAACATGAAAAAAATTAGTCGTAAATTCTTGCCAGCTGTAGGCATAGTGCTTGCAGTGTTGTCTTTTGGTGCTTGCAGTTCGAACAGCAGTTCTGCATCGGTTGATCTTTCGCCCGAAGCCAAAGCAGGGCAAGACCTTGCTAATGCGTCCGGGTGCGCAAGTTGTCATGGCTCAAACGGCGAGGGACGTACTGGCCCAAAGTGGGTCGGTTTGGCTGACTCGCAAGTAACACTTTCAGACGGCACGACGGTCACTGCTGATGACGCATACATCTATACCTCAATCAAAGATCCTGGTGCGATGCATCGCAAAGGTGTTGTGTCGCAAATGCCGAGCAACAATCTCACAGACGAAGAAATCGCCAGCATTATTGTTTACATTCGCGCGCTAAAAGGCTAATTAAATAAATTAAGCAAGCGTTACGAGTTCAAGCCACGACTCGTTGAAATAATCTTCTTGACCATCGGGCATAAGTAAAATTTTCGTTGGTGCAAGTTGCTCGACGAACTCAGCGTCGTGACTAACCAGAACGATTGCGCCTTCCCAGTTCGAAAGCGAGTCAGCCACAGACTGACGGCTTGATGGGTCGAGATTGTTCGTCGGTTCGTCAAGTAGCAACAAATTATTTTTTCCGACCATCATCATCGCCAACGCAAGTTTTGTTTTTTCTCCGCCAGACAGCGTCGCCGACTCTTGATATACCTTTTCGCCAGACAAACCAAACATACCGAGCATCCCCCGCAACTGAGTCTCAGTTAGCCCTAACGCCGATGGTGCTTGATCACGCATGTGCTCAACCAACGATCGTTGTGGAATTAAGTTGTCATGTTCTTGCGCGTAGTAACCAACCTGCACGTTGTAGCCATATTTAAATTCACCGTTATCGGGTTTGACTTCACCTGCCAAAATTCGCAATAAAGATGTTTTGCCGGCGCCATTAAGACCAAGCACTAACAATCGCTCGCCACGGCCAAGATCAAAACTTACGTCATGAAAAATGTCTGGTCCGCCGAAAGTTTTGCGCAGGCCATCGACTGTCAGCACAGTCTCTCCGCAATGTGGCGGCTCAGGAAACTTAACTTTCATCACGCGCGCGCCACGTGCAGCGTGCACACGAGTGTCTTCGATACGGCCGATTCGCTTTTCAATGCTGTGAGCCATTGCTGCTTTGCTTGCTTTTGCACCGAATCGATCAACGACTCGTTGTAGGCGATCTATCTCTTTGCTTTGCTGTGTCGCTTTTTTTGCCTGACGCGCCTCGTCGGCTTCACGAGACACACCGTATTGCGTGTAAGTGCCCCGATATTCAACAATTGTTCCTTCAGAATCTTCGTCGGGGCGGTCAAGATGAAGAACACGTGTGATTGCTTCATCAAGCAGTTCTAAGTCGTGGCTAATTACGAGTAGTGCACCTTTATATGAGCGAAGAAAATCAAGCATCCATGTTTTTGCGTCGATGTCTAAGTGGTTTGTCGGTTCGTCTAACAACAACGTATCGCTGCCACTGAATAAAATTCTTGCAAGTTCGACACGACGACGCTCGCCACCTGAGAGAACACCAAGTGCAAGATTGAGACGGTCGGGTTTGATCCCGAGTCCTGCGGCGATTGCACGCGCTTCACTGTCGGATGCGTATCCACCTTTGAGCGCGAAACTCTCTTCGGCTTTTGCAAACTTTGCGACGTTACTGTCGCTCGCAGTTTCTTCCATTGCAATGCGAAGTTTCTCGATTCGCACAATGTCTTCATCGATTCCGCGACCAGACAAAATATGAGCGACGGCAGTTCTTGCGTCGAAGGCGCCAGCAATACGAGGATCTTGCGGAAGATATCCGAATCCCCCTTTGCGATTAATTACTCCTGATTTTGGTTCTGTTGCGCCGCCAAGCACTTTGAACAAACTTGTTTTTCCGGCACCATTGCGCCCGACGAGCCCAACTTTGTCACGTGGCATTACCGCGAACGACGCGCCGTTAACTACGAGTTTGCCACCAATTTCTACACAGAGATCTTTGACCTGAAGCACCCGTCAAGGCTCGCACCGCTTTAGCCTCGCCACAACCTGCGACGCCATCGCCTAACCTGACACGAAGTGACTGGTGCAACATTGGTTCTTGTCGGCAGTGCCGTGGCGATCATTTGCATGATGCTTTGCGTATGGGCAATAAGTCTCGTGATGCGCGATGCATCAATAGTTGATATCGCGTGGGGTTCAGGTTTTGTGCTTGTGGCTTGGGTGAGCTACTGGCTCAGTGACGGAAACTCAACACGAAGTCTTCTGCTGCTCATACTCACAACTATTTGGGGTGCTCGCCTTGCGTTTTATTTGGCAAAAAGAAATCTCGGACATGGCGAAGATTTCAGATATCAATCAATGCGTCGCAAACACGGCGACCGATTTCCGATCGTTAGTTTGTACACGGTTTTTGCTGTGCAAGGTCTGCTGATGTGGATTGTCTCTTTGCCTGTGCAACTAGGTCAAGTTCGTCTAGACCCGGGTTTCGGTCTACTCGGCGTGTTGGGTGTTCTCGTTTGGTGTGTCGGAATGTTCTTTGAGACAGTTGGTGATGCACAACTCGCGCGATTCAAACGCAATCCCGAGAACAAAGGCCAAGTAATGGATACGGGGCTCTGGCGATACACACGACATCCAAACTATTTTGGCGACTCTTGTGTTTGGTGGGGTCTCGGATTAATCGCTGCAGAAACATCTCTTGGGAAAATTGCATTGATTGGCCCAGTGTTAATGACAGTGCTGTTAGTGCGAGTTTCTGGCGCCGCACTGCTTGATAAAATTATGTTGAAGCGAAAGCCCCAATATGCCGACTATGTTGCGACTACGAGTGGATTCATACCGCGTCGCCCCAAAAAAATTAACTAGTTTTAAGCGAACTTCTAAATAGTTAAGCCAACGAGGCGTGCAAGTTCTGCAGTTTGACCTCTAATCAGTTCATGGGATGCAACCGTGCGCCCAGGTTCAAATAAAACGAGTTGGTTTGCAAGCGCAGCGACATCTATTAAATCATGCGTCACAATAATCGCAGTCAATTTTAATTCGGCAACAAGTTCAATGATCAGCGATCGCACAGCGATGCGACTGGTTTGATCCAACGCACTAAACGGTTCATCTAGAAGCAGCAATTGCGGTGCACCAGCCAAAGCTCTGGCAAGCGCCACTCGTTGTTGCTCGCCACCCGAAAGCGATGCCGTTGGCAGTTTTGCAAGATGCTCTGCTTGGACTCGCCCCAACCAATGCGATGCTCGCTCTTGACGCTGAGCGCGATCGTGCGAATTGAGAAGTGCGATCGCAACATTTTCTAGTGGACTGAGATGGGATAATAAAGCCGCATTCTGTGAAACCATGCCGATTTTTCTATCCTGCGTTCTGACATGCAAAGACTTTTCTGCGTTTGCAAATTGCTGTTCATTAAAACTGATAGTCCCTGATTGCGGTCGCAATAACCCCGCGACAGCAGCCAGGCTGACACTCTTGCCCGAACCAGATGGACCAAATAATGCGGTGATGCCGGGGCGAGCTTCGTAATGCACATCGACCACGAACAAACCCGAACTGATTTTCGCCGCAATTTTTAGCGTCATAATTTGCGCCCAGAAATTTGCGTAACAATCAACAACACGATTACTGCAATTGCACCGAGCACGAACGATCCGACACGGGCGGCATCTAGATCTCCAGATTGCACAGCGTCATACACGGCGATCGGCAAAGTTTGTGTTCGATTCGGAATATTTCCTGCAACCATCACAGTTGCACCGAAGTCACCGAGTGCACGAGCGAAACCAAGCGCAACACCCGCACCGATACCCCGTGCTGCAACCGGAAACGTTACGACACGAGCAACTTGCCATTCAGATAAACCTGCGATGCGTGCAGCGGCTTCGAGGCGCGCGTCGACTGATTCGATTGCTGCTCGTGCCGTACGCACAACATATGGCAGAGCCGAAATTGATGCTGCAATCACAGCAGCTGTTTGAGTAAATACGAGTGGTGCGCCAAATATGCGCTCCCAAGATTTGCCGATCGGACTATTTACGCCAAGTAATGTCAACAAGTAATAGCCCAACACAGTTGGTGGCAGCACAATCGGCAGAGTTACGACCGCTTCAATCAGAGAGCGAAACCGAAAACGACCTTTGGCGAGAACATAGGCAACTGCGATACCTGCGACTGATGCAAAAATCGTCGCCATTGCCGAAACACGCAAAGATAGCCACAGCGGAAACCAACTAGTCATGGTGCAACGGTAGACGCGATTTCGGGTTGTTCAAATCCGTAACGCGACATAATTGCCAAGCCAGTCGGGCTTTTAATAAAATCTGCAAACTGAATCGCCGCATCTTTAGTTTTTGCGGGCGCAGTCACAACAAGCGTCTGATTTATCGGCAAGTGCAAGTTCGCTGGCACAAGCAGATATTTAGACTCTCCACCGATCACGAGAGATAACGCCACGAGCGCAGCGTCGGCATTACCCGACTGCACTATCCGCAAAGTATCTGAGATATTCTCGCCAAAAATTAAACGGTTTTCTAAAACATCGGCTATCTCGAGAGAACGTAATGTCTGCTGTGCTGCTAACCCATATGGCGCGTGTTGAGGGTTCGCAATTACGATTCTGCGAAACCTTGCTTCTTGCAAATCGAAAAGAGTCGATGGCAATGTCAAATTGTTGGATGTAACCACCGCTAGCCGACCAATCGCATAAACGCTACGAGTCGTTATGTCGCCAGGGCCAGATTTAATTACATCGTCGACATAAGCAGAGTTGGCCGATGCAAAAACGTCAAACGGCGCACCGTTAATGATTTGTTCACGCAATTGCCCAGATGAGCCGAACGAGAACTCGACTTTAATACTCGTCTGTTTTGTGAACTGAATCGCAATTTCGTTGAAGGCTGGGCGCAGATCGCTGGCAGCAGCAACAGTAATCATTTGACTCTTGTCGTCCGCACCCCCACAACTGACGAGACAAACCGCCAAGACTGCAGTCAGATAAAGACGAAAGCGGTGCAACCTAAAAATGGAGCGGACGACGGGATTTGAACCCGCGACCCTCACCTTGGCAAGGTGATGCTCTACCACTGAGCCACGTCCGCA
>JAEMRY010000008.1 GCA_016463105.1 Ilumatobacteraceae bacterium
GGCACTTTGACTGGCTCGGAGATTGTTGAGTCGCTCAACCACATGCTGACCATGATTCGCAAATAGACAAATGCAGCAATCACAGCGCAAATCATTGCAATCACTGCAAGTTTGTAACTGCCGACACTGACTGCTGCCTGAATCACACCAAACTTGGCGATGAACCCACTCGTCAGTGGCACACCTGCTTGAGCCAACAATAGAACCGTCATCGCCAGAGCAAGAACTGGATTGTTCTTTCCTAATCCTTTGAAAGTATCCAGCGATGTAACACCATCACTTGTGTTTCGAGCGACAACTGTGACGATGCTAAATGTGCCAACCACTAAAGCTGCGTACAACACAACATAAACGCCGATTGCGACTAATCCATCACCAACATCTACTGACGAGCGATGTGACGATGCCTCTAATCCGACAAGAATAAAACCAGCATGACTAATTGAAGAATACGCAAGCATTCTCTTGACATCTGTTTGCACGACAGCCACGACTGAACCAACCACAAGAGTTAAGGCAGACAACACAAAAACAGCAGGTCCCCAATCGTCGGCGCGTGATGGAAACGCAGTAACGAAAACTCGTACAAGTGCAACGAGTGCGGCGACCTTTCCGGCTGATGCCATAAACGCTGTGACTGGTGTTGGAGAACCTTGATACACGTCAGGGGTCCATGCTTGAAATGGCACAAGTGAAACTTTGAAACCAAAACCTACGAGCATTAAGCCAACGCCGACAAGCAGCAATGTGTCGTTGCGCGGAACCGTAATATATGAATTCAGAGCCCCATTTATATCAATTAAACGAGTCGAACCGGTTGTTCCATAAGTAAGTGCAACGCCATACAAAAAGAAAGCCGATGCAAAACCACCGAGAATAAAATATTTCAATCCGGCTTCTTGACTTTCTGCGCGTTTGCGATTGCTTGCTGCCAATAAATAAAGCGACAGACTAAGAGTTTCTAAACCAAGAAATAAAACAACTAGATCATTTGCGGCAACCATCACGATGCCACCGATTGCTGCGGTTAGATAAAGCGCGTAAATCTCGGGCATGTCAGAGTTTTCACCGGCAAGATAATCACTAGTAACGAGACTGACCAGCAAAACTGCTGAACAAATCGCAATCGTCGCAAGCAACGCAAACTTGTCGAGCGCGAGGGTGCCACCCACAAGAAGTTTTGGCCCCGAGGTTGCAATATCGCGCCACAACATAACCGACAACACAATTGCTACCCCAGCAGTTACGGCACTGGAAAATCCATACCAACCACGTCGCCACGCAGGAGTTAACGAGCCAACTAGCAGTAGCAAGAGTGCGCCAGCAAGCAACACGACTAACGGCGAGACCGAGAACCAGTCAATAGCCGGGCCGGCGAATTCTGCGATTTGATCGTTCACTTTGTTTGTCCCTCTACATGTTTAATCAATGCAGCCACACTCGGTTCGATTCGATCAAGCATCGGCTTTGGATAAATGCCAGATACGACGATGATCGCGACGAAAACCGACATCAGCAAGCCCTCACGAAATGTAATTTCTTTAAAAGTCGAATTGGCTTCATCTGGCTCGCCGTGAAATACACGCTGATAAGCCCACAACAAATACAACGCTGCAAGAACAACCCCGACTGTGGCGACCACTGTCCACCATCGTGCAGGACCAAATGACCCGATCAAGATCAAAAACTCACCAACAAAACCATTCAGACCAGGCAGACCGACCGAAGAAAGCATCACGATTGTGAATACACCAGCGAATATTGGTGCGACATGTTGAATGCCACGCAATTCGGCTATCTCGCGGGTGTGGCGACGCTCGTAGATCATGCCGACAAGCAAGAACAATGCGCCAGTTGAAACTCCATGATTGACCATTTGAATTACGGCACCAGTAGCAGCCTGTGAAGTCAACGCAAATGTTCCGAGCACAATAAACCCGAGGTGGGCCACAGAAGAATAAGCAACGAGTCGTTTTAGATCGCGTTGCATTGTTGCTGCGATCGCGCCATAGATTATTCCGATCACTGCAAGAGTGAATATTGCTGGTCTCGCCCACATTGCGGCCTGTGGAAACAAATAAACACCAAAACGCAAGAATCCGTAAGTTCCCATTTTAAGAAGCACACCAGCAAGAATCACTGAACCACCGGTCGGCGCTTGCGTATGTGCATCAGGCAACCAAGTGTGAAACGGAAACAGTGGAACTTTGACTGCAAAAGCAATCGCAAACGAGACAAACAGCCATCGGGCTGCATTTGTTGAGAACTTTGCGCCTTCAGCGATCTTGACAAGATCGAATGTCACCATTCCAAGGTCACGACGGGCAAGAGTGACCGTCGCAATTATTCCGACGAGCATAAACGCCGAACCAGCCATCGTGTACAAAAAGAACTTCGTTGCCGCGTAGACACGTTGGTCGTAACCCCAACCGCCAATCAAAAAATACATCGGTACTAAAACAATTTCAAACATCACAAAAAACAGAAACAAGTCAAGTGACAGAAATGAGCCCATTACCCCGGCTTGCAATAACAACATCCAAGCAAAATAAGAAGTCTCATTGTGATGCGGGTCAATACCAACAATTACTAATGGAAACAAGATCCCAGTGAGCACGATCAAGAACAGCGAGATGCCATCTACTCCGAGATGCCATGAGATTCCCCATTGGCTGATCCATGCGTGTTGTGAAACAAATTGAAAACCAGCCTCGCCAGATTTAAAAGCAGTAAGTAACCACAGGGACAATGCGCCAGTCGTGACACTCGAAATGAGCGCACTAAGTTTCATCCATTCTGGACGAGAACTACCGAGCAATGCCACAACTATTGATCCGACCAGTGGCAATATCACAAGCATCGTGAGAATTGGAAAATTCAAGACTTCTTGAGTTGATGCAATCACAGCATTATCCCTCGCAACAAGAACCAAGCCAATACAACGAGTGCGCCGAGGCTAATCAATAACGCGTATGCGCGTACGAAACCACTTTGCACCCGACGCAACGACCCAGCAATGCTGCGAATTAATTCGCCAACTCCATTGACAATGCCGTCCACAATGTTTGCGTCTACCCAAGCGATGAAATTGAAAGTTGCCGCCCCAGGACCAGCGACAACTCGGCTTGCTGCGTTGTCGTAATACCAAGCCTGCTCAAGAACTTTCGGTTCAACGACTTTAAACAACGATTTCGAATAAACAGCAATTGATGCAGCAATACCAGCAGCAGCAATCACAATCGCCACGACTAATAGCAAATATTTATTTTGGTATGCCCAAGTGTCTTGAATGTGTGCTTCAGATTCTTCGACTACTGGCGCAAGCCAGCGTTCGAGAAAATTGAAGTTTTTACCAAACGGCAACTGCATTGCACCGCCAACAACTGACAACACCGACAACACGACAAGTGGCGCCAACATAACCTTGGGGCTCTCATGTGGGGTTAGGTCACCATGCGCTCCGTGTTCAGCGCTGTGATCATTCCATTTTGCTTGACCGTAGAACACCATAATTACTTGGCGCGTCATATAAAAAGCAGTTAGCAAAGCAGTAATTAATCCAACGACATACAGACCGCGGTTGTTGGCATAAACATAGAGCAAGATTTCATCTTTTGACCAGAAGCCTGCAAACGGCGGTACTCCGGCAATTGCCAACCAACCAATAATGAAAGTGAACGCTGTAACTGGCATTACTTTGCGCAACGCACCCATGCGCCGCATGTCTTGCTCGTGATGCATTCCATGAATTACAGAACCTGAACCGAGAAATAAAAGCGCTTTGAAAAACGCGTGAGTAACCATGTGAAAAATTGCCGCCACATACGCGCCTGAGCCGACTGCCAAGAACATATATCCCAACTGAGAAACTGTGCTGTATGCGAGAACTTTTTTAATGTCATTTTGCGCAACGGCAACTGTCGCCGCATACAACGCAGTGGCTGCACCAACCACTGCAATCACTGTTGGTGCCCACTCGTAAGACGCATGCAAGATTGGACTCATTCGTGTCATCAAAAACACACCAGATGTGACCATGGTTGCTGCGTGGATTAGCGCCGAAACTGGAGTTGGGCCCTCCATCGCATCTGGCAACCAGAGGTATAACGGAAGTTGAGCACTCTTGCCACACGCACCGACAAAAAGCAACAAACCAATTGCAGTTGCCGTAACCGGTGCAAGAGCCCCACTATGCGCAGATTCGTTTATCGCTCCGTATGAAAGTGTGCCAACACTGTTGAAGGCAAGAAACATCGCGGTCATTACCCCAAAGTCGCCGATGCGATTGGTTACGAAAGCTTTTTTGCCGGCAACCGCAGCACTGTTGCGAGTGTGCCAAAACGAAATTAAGAAATAACTGCAAGCACCAACGCCTTCCCAGCCCAAGAAGGTGACAAGCAAGTTTTCGCCAAGTACAAGCATCAACATGCTGAACACAAAAAGATTCAAGTACAAAAAGAATTTGGAGAACTTTGCATCGCCGTGCATGTAGCCGATCGCATATAGATGAATCAAAGTCGAAATGCCAGTAACAAATAGAGCCATGACAATACTTAATGGGTCAGCAAGAATAGCAAGGTCAACTTGTAGCGAACCAACTTGTATCCACGAAAACATGCTGACAACGTGACTGCGTTCTTCTGAGGCAAGACCCAACATCTCGAAATATGCAAGCACTGTGATCAGAAATGACGAAGCAGTTGCAACTGTTGCCACCCAACCCGCGCGCGGGTCACCTAATTTACGGCCGAAAACAAGATTTATCATTGAGCCGGCGAGTGGCAATATCGGTATCAGCCAAATCAAATCAAGCACAATTAGCCCTTTAACACGGCGAGATCGTCGGCAGTTACAGAACTTCGGTTACGCATAATCGCCACGATGATGCCAAGACCAACTACAACTTCGGCGGCGGCAACAACCATTACGAAAAACACGATTGTCTGACCATTGATGTCATTAAGTTGTCGCGCCAATGTGACAAAGCTCAGATTGACAGCATTGAGCATCAGCTCGATGCACATGAACATCACCAATGGGTTGCGTCGAACCAACACACCAAAAGTGCCGATACCAAACAGAACAGCAGACAATATTAGATACCAGGATGCGGTAGGAACTAGTGACAGAGCGATCATTTAGGGTTCTCCGCCACAACTGTCTTGGTTCGTCGAGCCAGAAGTACTGTTCCGACAACTGCGATAACCAAAAGCACTGAAGTTACTTCGAATGCCACGACATATTGAGAGAAAATAGATTCTGCAAGTTGTGTCGTGTTTGCATCTGTGCCTGTCGTTAAATCTGGAATATTTATACCCTCGCCACGCTCATGCAAAGCGTCACTGCCTCTTACAAACGCAGCAACGAGCACTCCGATTAAACCAAGGCTGACAATTATTGCAAGTGGGCGCTGAGATGTGAGTGGCTCAGTTCGTAGATTTTCTACTCGATCAACACCCAGCAACATGATCACGAACAAGAACAGCACGACGATTGCCCCGGCATAAACAATTACTTGTACTGCTGCAAGAAAATGTGCATCTTGGGCAACAAATAAAACCGCAACACCAAAGAGTGTCAGAACAAGACTCAATGCTGCGTGCACTGGGTGACTTCGGGTAATTACGCCAACTGCCCCAACAAGAATCATTAGCGCAGCACAAACGAAAACGAAAAACTCCATTTATTCGCTCTTTTCTTCTGCTGGACGCACGCCATAACCTAATTCACCACTCCATGACACGACACCTGTGAAGTTCGCATCACCAGAAGCAGCAGTCGCTCGCATCCAACCCGAAGTGTTTTGATCTTCTCCTTCGCGCCAATCTTCCCAAGCCAGTTGCTGAGGCTTGCCAGAGTTGTCAACAAGAAGTTCATTCTTTGTGTAGATCGCATCTTGTCGATTTATGAATGAAAACTCAAAGAGTTTTGTTTCGGTGATTGCTTCGGTTGGGCAAGCCTCAACGCACAAGTCACAGTGAATGCACCTCAAATAGTTGATTTCGTAAATCCAACCAAAACGCTCTCCTGGTGATGTTGGATTTGTTGGATCATTGTCAGCTCCACGAACGTGAATGCACTTCGCTGGGCAAACTGCGGCGCATAACTCACAACCGATGCACTTTTCCATACCGTCTTCGTAACGATTAAGAACATGGCGACCATGCAATCGTTCTGGTTTTTCGAGCTTTTCGTCCATCTTGACCGCGCGTCGCTTATTGCGACGAAACACTCGCCCGCCCGAATATTGCGTTGTAACACGGTTTCTTTCTCCGTGTTGACGAAGTGTTACTAAAAATCCCCCGAGGTAGCCCATTAGAACATTGGTCCTTGTGTCTCGCGTTGGCGCGCGCTTTGAGAAAATGCCGCTTGCAGAAGTAAATAACAACCAACCATCACTACCACTGCAGATGTTGTAACCAAAATAATGTTCCAATCGTTTTGTCGAGCTAATCGCTGTGATGCCAACAGCATGAACCAACCAAGTGCCGCTGGAATCAGAACCTTCCAACCAAGATCCATTAGTTGGTCATAACGCAATCGCGGAAGAGTCGCGCGGAACCAAATGTATATATATAGGAATACGAGAACTTTGGCCAACAGCCAAATTGTTCCCTCAAGTGCATTTGGGATCAACGGAATATCGAATACAAAATCACCGAATGCAATCGGCTGTGGACCACCGAAAAATAGTGTCACGATAAGCGCAGACATAGTGACAGTGTTCATAAATTCTGCAAGATAAAACAAGGCGAAACGAATTGACGAATATTCGGTGTTGAAACCGCCAACAAGTTCTTGTTCTGCTTCAACAAGATCAAATGGTGGTCGATTTAGTTCGGCTGTAGCAGCAATTAGAAAAATTATAAATGGCAAGATTCCAGTTGAAAAGAAGTGCCAATTGGTGATTTTTGACTGGGCCGAGACAATGCCACTTGTTGAAAGTGTGCCAGAAATTAATAGCACTGAGGCCAAAGACAACCCGAGTGCGGCTTCATAACTAACCATTTGTGCAGAAGCACGAACTGAACCTAAGAGTGGATATTTAGATCCACTCGACCAACCAGCGAGCATGATTCCATAAACTGCGATCGACGAAATTGCCAGCGCAAATAATACGCCGATCGGTGGGTCAGCAAGTTGGACTTTTGTAACCTGCCCAAACCATGTGACTTCACCGGCATTGCCATTACGGAAGTCTCCACCGAGTGGAATAATTGCAAATGCCAAAAATGCCGGCACGAAAGACAAAAACGGGGCAAGCACAAACACAAATCGATCTGCACGATTTGGAATTAAATCTTCTTTGAAAAATAACTTGATGCCATCAGCGAGCGTTTGCAAAATACCAAATGGCCCAGTCTTATTGGGGCCGATTCGATTTTGCATGCCAGCAATTGCTTTGCGCTCAAACCAAACCATCAGCATCGTTGCCAACAGACCGATCACAAAAACAACGACAACTTTTAACAACACAATCAACAATGGTGTCCACAGAATCTTGTCTATAAGAAGTGTGTCAAGAGCGATCACTTGATTACCTCAATGCGAACATCGACAATATCTGAAGCGATATTAAGTAATGGCCGAATGTCGACACCCGTATGGTTGTACGGCAACCAAGCTGTGCCTCGGTGAACACCATTATTTGCGTTTACTGGGATAACAATATTTGTTCCGTCGATACCGACTCGCACGCTTGTGCCTTCTACAACTCCAATTCGAGCAAGATCTAATGGATGCACATAAATTGCTGCCTCGGTGATAATTCCAGAAAGAGACTGGCTAGCAACAGTTGATTGCGCCTTGTCATACATCGTGCGTGAAACAACAAGTCGATAGTTGTATGAATTGCGATCTATCGAAACTATTGGGCTTCGCGAAATTGTCACAGGCGTCTCATGCACCATCAACACACCGTCGCTTTGAATTGCCGAAACATCAGCACAACTTGAAAACTCTGCAACGCAAGAAATCATTTTTTGATGCAACTCATCAAGACTTGAAACACCAATATCTGCGCCAAGGCTTAAGCCCAGTTCGGTTGCGATAATCCAATCAGGACGGGACGTGCCGCGTGGAGTAATTTGCTGCGTCACATTGCTGACTCGACCTTCAAGGTTTGTGGTTGTGCCATTTTTTTCGCCAAATGCAGCGGCAGGCAGAACAACATCGGCATTGCGATTAGATCGATTCACGAAAGTATCGATGCTGATTACATTTTTGATCTGCGCGAATGCACGTTCAACAAGCGTTGAATCGGCAACATCAGAAAACGGATCTGCACCCAGCAAAATTAAGCACTCGACTTTTCCTGTTGCTGCTTTTGTTAAAATATCAATTGCATCACCAGAGTTTTTTTGTGGAGTCAATCCTGCTGCAACTGCACCCCGTACGTTGCCGCGACGCAAGACTGGAAGAATTTTTGCATTCGGTACTGTGTGCAGAAGTTCTGCAAGTGCATGCAAAGTAAGCGACTCGTTTTCTGCCAAGTTCGCCCGACCAACCACAACCACAACATCTCCTCGACGAAGTTGTTCTGACATTTCTGGTGTGTCAAGTGTCTGACGAACAACTTGTGCTTGCTGACCTGGCTCAAACCCGATGCTTCGCCAAGCGTAAGGGGTTAAACCAGAGTCGCGTGAAGAAAACTCGACGATTCGAGACTTTCGTTTTTGCGCTGCATCACGAATTCGCAAATACAAAACTGGAAGTTCTTCTTTTAGGTCTGGTGACAACAAAATGATTGTGCTGGCAGCACATGTCTCGTCGATTGTGGCCTGTGGAAGATTAAATATTTCAGGAGTTAAACCATCCCCAAGTTGGGCATCGCGTTGAGAAATCCCAAGTTGGTCTGCGAGCAACGCCCAAGCAAAAGCATCTTCGTTCGTTCCACGAGCGCCACCTAAAATCGCCACCGAGTCAGAACCGTTAACGAGTGCAAGACGAATTAATCTCGCAGCCGATTCAAGTGCAACTGACCAAGATGTCGTTGCAAGTTCTGAACCATCTTTGATTAATGGAGTCGTGAGTCTTTCTGTTGAATTAACCGACTCAAAGTTGTAACGACCACGATCACACAACCAGCCCCAGTTGACAGGGTCAATATCCACACCTTGATAGCGAACTAATTCATCGCGACTGCTTTGCACGACAATGCGACAACCCACCGAACACGAAGTGCAAGTACTTTCGGTTTGGTCTAAATCCCAAGGACGTGCTTTAAATCGATAAGGCTTTGCAGTCAGCGCACCAACTGGACAAATTTGCACTGTATTGCCTGAAAAATAGCTGCTGAACGGCTCATCTGGAAAAGTTAAAACCTGTGTGTCGTTGCCACGACTCGTAAACGAAATTAGTGGATCGCCCGCAACTTCGTCGGCGAATCGTGTGCAACGGTCGCACAAAATGCAACGCTCACGGTCTAAATAAACAATCTCGCTAATCGCGATTGGTTTTTCGTAGTGACGTTTTTCTTCAATGAATCGACTTTCGCCTGGACCGTGACTAAACGCCTGATCTTGCAGAGGGCACTCACCACCTTTGTCACAAACCGGGCAATCAAGTGGATGATTTGCAAGCAATAATTCGAGCACACCTTCTTGAGCCTTTTTAACTGTGTCTGTGGCCGTGCGAACAATTTGACCTTCGGCCACTGGTGTCATGCATGACACAACCATCATTGGCCCGCGCGGAGTTTCGACCTCGACAAGACACTGGCGGCACATGCCGACCGAGCTCATACGAGGGTGATAACAAAATCTTGGGATGAAGTCATCTGTGCGATCAGCAGCAGCGATGATGAATTCACCTTTGCGCGCCAGAACTGGCTTGTCATTAATCGTGATATTCACAACATTCGGATCAACCACAATTTTTTCGCCCACTGGATCAACAATCGTCATGAACTCACCCCAACTGCAGTAACCGGAATTGTCACGCGCTTTGTAACTCGCGCTTCAAATTCACTTCTAAAAAGTGTCAGCGCAGAATGCACTGGTGCAAATGCGGATGGTCCCACAAAGCAGATCGTCGTCATCTTGTATGGAAACGGCACTGCTTTTAGACCAAGTTTTTCGTTCGCTGCATGCGGAAAGTCACCTGGACAAATCATTGCGCCAACTTCAAGAAGTTGTTGCAGATCTGCATCGGTCCCACTTCCATCGACGATGCGACGAAGAATTCGCTCTAACCATGTTCCGCCTTCACGACATGGCGTGCACTTGCCACACGATTCATGAGCATAAAAATGTGTCAGCGTCAGTGCGGCCGCTGGAATGTCTGTTGTTTCATCCATCACCATCACTGCACCTGAACCAAGCATTGAACCCGCTGGCCCTACTTGGCTGGCTTCAAACGGCAAATCTAATTGGTCAGGAGTAAACCATGGCGCAGAACCTCCACCAGGTACAAAGGCTTTTAGTTTGTTGTCGTCTTTGATTCCGCCACAAAACTCTTCGCCGAAAATCAGATCGCGAAAAGTTGTTGTGCCGTTAATGATTTCAAAAACACCTGGTCGCTTTACGTGACCCGAAACTGCAACCATGCGCGTGCCTGGTGATGTCTTTGTACCAACTGCTGTGTACGCCGCTACTCCATTGCACATCAGCCACGGCAAGTTGGCGAGGGTTTCAACATTATTAACGATCGTTGGCTGACCATAAAGTCCGTTTGCAGCCGGAAAGAACGGCGGCTTTAGGCGAGGCATGCCACGGTTACCTTCGAGACTTTCGATCAGCGCGGTTTCTTCTCCGACGACATAGGCACCTGCACCCCAATGCAAAATAATGTCAATAGAAAAATTTGAGCCGAGAATATTTTTTCCGATGTAGCCAGCCGCGTAAGCCTCATTTAATGCCGTCGCCACGCGCTCTTGAGCCAGCGCCATTTCACCCCTTATATATAGGAAGCATTGCGACAGCCCGGCCGCATAACTGGCAATCAAACAGCCTTCAATAAGTTGGTGCGGGTCGCGCTCCATTAACAAACGATCTTTGTAAGTTCCAGGTTCGCTTTCGTCTCCGTTGACAACGAGATAACGCGGCCAAACTTGTTGTGGGGTTAGGCCCCATTTTGTTCCAGCAGGAAACCCGGCGCCACCGCGCCCAAGCACTGTTGCATTTTTTACATCATCATGAATTTCATTTGCGGGACGAGATAGCGCCGCGCGTAAACCTTTGTAGCCATCTGTGGCCAGATAGCGCTCGAGTGTGTAAGAGTCTGCGAATTCAAATCGAGAAGTGACAATTTTTGGACGATCACCAGCAACAAAACCAGGCGCGTGAGCATAAGTCACGCTCATAGCGCGGCCTTGCCGTTTAGCCATACTGGAGATTCATTGACAAGTTCTGGAGCGACGGCGCCAACTTCGCGATCAGGCGCAATGTGTTGACGAACTTTTGACAACACACCATGCACGGGAATCTCGTCTGATAATTTTCCGGTTTTTAAATCGTCAATCAGATTGTCAAGATCTGCTGTCGTAACTCGCAAACGAAAACGATAATTAACTTGCAAGCACGGCGCTTCTGTGCATGCTGCTTGACATTCAGCATGGGCAAGCGTGAACATACCGTCAGCAGTTGTGCCTCCGGCTTTGACACCAAGTCGCTTCTCGGCATGATGCATCAATTTCTCTGAACCCATCAACGCGCAAGACATTGTTCCGCAAATATTTACTAGATATTTTCCAATTGGCTCAAAACGAAACATCTCATAAAAAGTTGCAGTTCCATAAACTTCGGCAGAAGTAACACCTACAAGTTCGCCAAGATGAACCATTGCTTCGCGACTGATGTAGCCAGTTTGTTCTTGGGCT
Source organism: Ilumatobacteraceae bacterium (assembly GCA_016463105.1). GTDB lineage: Bacteria > Actinomycetota > Acidimicrobiia > Acidimicrobiales > Ilumatobacteraceae > BACL27. The sequence goes on from JAEMRY010000008.1 coordinate 11,819, forward strand.
AAATGCAACAACGGAATCAACGCCGATTTTTGCCGTGGATAACGGGCAATTATCTCTTTTGCGACTGCAACATTTGAATCACTTAAACGACTCATCGATCCACCTCACCAAGAACAGGATCTACCGATGAGATAACAGCAACTGCGTCAGCAATAAGTCCGCCGTGCATCATCAATGGCATCGACTGAATGTTGACGAAACTTGGTGCCCGCACATGCATTCGGTATGGCGTTGCCGAACCATCGCTCGCAATGTAACAACCAATTTCGCCACGTGGACTTTCAATTGCCACATATGCTTCGCCTTCAGGAACCTTGAAACCTTCGGTGAATATTTTGAAGTGATGAATAAGTGCTTCCATTGACTCATCAATTCGCCCACGTGGTGGTGGAGTAACTTTTTTATCTTGAATTCGATAGTCGCCTTGTGGCATTCGATCTAAAATCTGTCGCACGATCCGCATTGACTCGCGAATTTCGTTGAGACGAATTGAATAACGGTCAAATGCGTCACCGTAACTTCCAACAATCACGTCGAACTCGACTTCGTCATAATGCAAATACGGCAAGTCACGTCGCAAATCCCACGCAAGGCCGGTGCTTCGCAAAATTGGGCCAGTAGCGCTGAGTGCAATCGCCTCGTCACGAGTGATCACGCCAACACCCTGAAGTCGCTCTCGCCAAATCGGTTGGCCTGTCATCAAAATTTCGTATTCGGCTAAGCGTTCAGGCAACGCATCTAGCAAGCCGAGCACATCATCTCGCCAACCTGCTGGCAAATCTGCGGCAACTCCACCTGGTCGAATGAAGTTATGGTTCATTCGCAAGCCGGTCACTTTTTGGAAAAACCGCAAAACCTCTTCGCGCTCACGAAAGCCGTAGAGCATCATCGAGACAGCACCAATATCCATGCCGTTTGTCGCCATAAACAATAAGTGACTGCTGATTCGATTTAATTCTGAGAGCATCATGCGAATCCACACTGCTCGCTCAGGAATATCGCCATCAATGCCAAGAAGTTTCTCGGTCGCCATTGAGAACACGAGTTCATTGTTTAATGGTGATGCATAATCCATTCGCGTGACATTGGTGCCACCTTGCATATAGGTCAACGACTCGCCTGTCTTTTCCATGCCGGTATGCAAATAACCAATCACTGGCTTGCAACGCAAAACTGTTTCGCCTTTTAGTTCGAGCATCAAACGCAATACTCCGTGCGTACTCGGGTGTTGTGGACCCATGTTGATGATCATTGTTTGATCATCGCTCTGAGTATCTGCAAGTGATGCAACTTGCGATTCACTCATTCGAAGAACTGCACCTGACTCACGAAGCACTGCTTTAGCCGAAACATCCGACCGCAGTTGTAATTCTTGACCGCCTTCGGATGTACCAGCAGAAACAATTTCTGAAGCCATATTCTCAGTTGCGGTCACGATGCTGCACCTTTGAACTGCACAGGAATACTCCCTTGCGAATAATCTTTGCGTAACGGAAATCCAATCCAATCTTCGGGCATCAGAATTCGGGTGAGGTCTGGGTGGCCATTGAATGTGATTCCGAACATGTCAAAAACTTCACGTTCCATCGCTTCTGTGCCTGGATACAAATCGAAAGCCGAATCAATTGACGGATCAGATTCTGAAAGTTGCACACGCAATCTGACTCGGCGGCGCTGTGAAAGTGAAAGAAGATTTACAACAAGTTCAAATCGCTCAAGTGTGATTTGACTAGCAACTTCTGGGGCAAGCGTGCGACCAGGATGAGTCAGATAGTCAACTGCAGTTAAATCGGCACACATCTCGAAGCCTTCACTTCGTAATGCGGTGAGGGTCTTTAGATAATCAGTCTTTGAGACGAAACGAACATCATCGGTAACATGGCCAGCAACTTGCGACATGGTTCAACGCTTTCCAAGAATCACTGGCGTAATCGTGCCAGCAGGAATTTCTTGAACATGAACTTGTGCTCCCGCACCAGTTGACGCGCGACGCTTCATAATCTGACCATCTTCAATTAATTGATGCAAAGTTTCAATTGCGTGAATCAATGTCTCAGGAGTTGGCGGGCAACCAGGTGCGTAAACATCTACCGGAACAATTTGATCTACGCCCTGCACAATTGCATAGTTATTAAACATTCCTCCACTGCTGGCACATACGCCCATCGAGATAACCCATTTCGGTTCCATCATTTGGTCGTAGACCTGACGTAAAACAGGTGCCATTTTTTGACTCACACGCCCAGCGACGATCATGATGTCAGCCTGGCGAGGTGAAGCCCGGAAAACTTCCATACCGAAACGCGCTAAGTCGTAATGCGCGGTTCCGGATGCCATCATTTCGATAGCACAACATGCCAAACCGAATGTCGCTGCCCAACTCGAACGAGAGCGTGACCACTTAACAAGATCTTCAACACGACCAGTTAGAAAATTGTGTTCAAGACCACCAAGGCCATCATCTAAAACATCTCGCGTTAGTCCCATCAGACTGAAACTTTCTCTACTGGTCGTCCCTCTAACCCAACTCGACGAATAGTCGTCGAAGAAGTGCGGGATGCCGAGAAAATATCATCATCAATTGTCAGCAACTGTCGTGGTTTGTTTATCGGACCCCAATCCAAAGCCCCACGGGCAATTACATAAACAAACGCCACAAAAAATACAGCGCTGAACGCGACGAACTCCCAGAATCCGTAAGCACCCAGAGACTGACTTGCAACTGCAAACGGATAGGCAAAAATAATTTCGATATCGAACATGATGAACAGCATTGCAACCACGAAAAAACTCACAGGAAATCGTTCAGGGGCTTCACGGCTCGGCACGATGCCACATTCATAGGGTGCTTCTTTGGCCGTGTTTGGTCGACGCGGTGCTAAAAGTTTTGATGCGACTACTGACCCTGCACCAAATAAAACTGCAAGAACTGTCAGTACAACAATTGGAAGATACTGACCCACGATTTATGCCTTTGCAGGCGACTGCTCTTTGACGTTTTCTTGCACTTTAAGATCTCGTCGATGCAGAATTCGACACAACAACAAGAAGATTATTGAAGAGCCAATCGTAATAAAAATTGCAGGCTGACGCTTAGTACCAAGGTCGCGGATCATGTAAATGTAGCGATGTGGTTGAGATGAGTCAATCTCTGGTCGTGCCGGTGCTCGACCAGGTTCTGTTCTTTGTGGAACAACTGGAACTACTTCAACTAATGAATAGTGCGGCTTGTGAAAGAACGCCACAAAATCAAGTGAATCATTAATTTTTGGCCAACGATCGCCACCCTTGTCGTAAACGGCAACTGAAAGATATTCGCCCGCAACAAGTTCTTCGGCTTCATTTTGAATTATTTCATCTGACGCGGCGACTGCTTGACCTCGACGCGGGTCTGACTCTTCTAGCAATTCCCACCCTTCGCTTTGTAACGCTGAAGATACTGCTACTGAATCGCTTGCTATATCTCCACTAAGTGTCAGCGGTAATTCTAAAATTTCAGCACTCTGTAGCAAAGACGCTTCGCGCACGATGGTTGCTGGCTCGGCGGCTAGCCATGCCGGCGCACGGCCCGTGAGGCCGATTCCATATGTCCACCAAATTGTGCCCATGATTGTCATCCAGCCAAATAATCCTGCGAGCACGACTAGCAAACCTAAACGCGCACCTAAATTTGTGCCGACAACCAAATATGTGCCGCCGATTAATACGCCAACAGAAATTGCCACGATGACGATTCCGCGAAGTTCTGGCTCCCAATTTATTGCAAGTAACGTCAACACTTTTACAAACCTCTCACGTAATCGATGACTGCAGCAATTTGATCATCGGTAAGCATCAACCCGAACGCTGGCATTCGACCCGAACCTTGACCTTGCTGTCCATACTTTTTGCCGAGTTCACTGCCACCCTTGATGAAAGAAATCATCTCGTCACGCTGCGGAAATTGGCGTACTGCTGACCCGCCAGTGAGGTTCGGCCCGAGTGCTCCGCCGCCAGTAATCTGCGGCTCACCATAAGACCAACCTTTTGTATGGCATCGCGCGCAAGAAAAGTTTCCGCTACCAAGATCTAAATTAAACAATGCTTCGCCAATAGTCGCATGGGTTCCGGCTTTAACAAGTCGTTCTGCTTCGGCTTGAATCTCTTGTTGTTTGGCATCTGGCAACTTGCCATTTTCGTCTCGCGGAATCTGAATGCTTTTTACATATTCAAGGACAGTTTGAATTTGCTGATCATTCAACGGGCCGCCACCAACAAGACCCCATGCCGACATCGGCGAAAAAGGGCGCCCGTAATTTAGAATAAACCGAAATTCTTCATCGCTATATCGATAAAAAACCGTATTGATGGCTGGCGCTTTCCAATTGACTTGTTGTACTTCGCCAGTTTTTGGATCAGTAATCGCGTACGACGCAACACCGCCGCCGCCTTTCATTCCACCATGACAACCAGCGCAATTGAATCCGCCGTCTGCTGTTGTAGCGAAAAGTCCACTACCCCATTCTTCGAACTGATGTTGAAACTCTTTTTCTGCTCCGACCATTCGACCTGGCTCAAGAATCCAATACAGCGGAAGTGCAACCGTTACAACGGCGAGAAATGCAAGACCGATCAACTGTGTTCGCTCAATTTTTTCACCTTCAAGACGCTCATCGTCGTAATACTGTTTGCGATTCGCGGCAAGTTTTATTTCTGAACCAACTTCGCGTTTTGCAGATCGAATATTTGCAAGACCATAAACAACCCAACCCAGAACTGAAACGAGAAGAACTACCCAAGCAATAGTTGTTGTAGTGTCGGCGAGAATTATTGCAGCAGACATTTAGTGACTCCCTGGTTCGCCGATGCAATTCGGGCCTTCTGCTTCTTGACCAGTTGTGTTTGTGCCAATCGGTGGACCACCAAAAACTGTGCCTGTGTCGATCACCATCACACCGTTGTTAACCGAAACTCCGAAGCGATCCATTCCGCGTGGTGCAGGACCACCTTTCTTCTCACCAACTCGGTTGTATTGCGAGCCATGGCAAGGACACTCAAACCATTGCGAAGTTGAGCACTCAGGAACTCGACAACCAAGGTGTGGGCACTTTTGGTAGAGCGCAACTATTCCTGCATTCATTCCAGAAAAAACAGCACCCTGACCACCGTAGGCAACTTCTGCTTTCGAAATTGCTTCTCTCGGATATTCTGTGACCCACGAACGAGCCTCTGGTAAATATAAGAAACCACGAGCCGAACGAATCTGTCCGATTATGTCGTCAATTTTTCCGACTGAAATCTTAGAACCGAATCCGCCTTCAGCGCCCTTCCACAAAAATGCGATCAATGCAGCGGCGAATCCACCAAGGCTGGCGCTCATCAAAGTCACAGTTGCTCGATTCAAAAATGCACGACGCGTTTCGCCGAGTGCTTCTGTATCTGGGGCAACCCATTTCTCAATTTCTGGTGGTGGCATTACTGCCAGAGAAGAACCTCGGCTCGCAAATGCTTGAGATTCAACTTCTTGAGATGATGACTTTGCTTTTTTCGCAATACTGCGGTCACGCTTACGGGTTTCACGTGACAATGAGCCGATACCGCCAACGTCTGATCGGCGAGATGCTGTCAACACGACGGCAAGTCCGAGCACTGCAAGTACAGCGACTGCCAAGGTGATGATTGTTGTTGAGCTCATTTAAATAAGAGTCCGATCACAGTTCAAAGAAAATGCCGTCACGCCACGGAAATGTGAAGTTGAATCCCGGACCACGAAAGAACGATCCAATAATTACGAGTACTGCCCAAAACATTAAGTGCACTGTCCACAGACCAGTGAGAAACTTGCGATCTTCGGGTCGATTCGACTCGTTGCGATCTAAGAACGGCGCGAACATCATTGCGATTATTCCCATGCCAGGAATCGTCACGCCTGCGATCATCGGATGGAACATCGTCAAAAGTTCTTGCAATCCAAGAAAGTACCAAGGAGCCTTGGAAGGGTTAGGAGTTCGGTTGAAGTTTGCGGCCTGCAACAATGGCGCATTAACAAACCACGAAAACATAAATACGAATGCGGTACAAGCCAACGACGCAACAAACTCAACGCCCAACAAATGCGGCCAAGTGTGCACCTTGTCAACTGGAACTGCTTTGACATCTTGAATCGATCCTGACTTAACAACAGTCAGCAATCGCTGAGTATGTCCGCCAGGTCCGGCACCATACGGAATGCCACCATTAGATGGAACACCAACAACTGGCGCCGCAGATTTTTCGGCTACTGCAACTCCGCCACTTGCTGCCTTGCTGCGTTCTAAAAGATCAGCGGGGATTCGTGAACCAGCATCGCTGCTGGCGGCGGTTGGTGCTGATGCACCCGCGGCTTCGGCTGCTGCTTTTTCGCGTGCCTCTTGAGCACGCTTAAGAAGATGTTCTGGGATTCCGGCCATCAGAGTGGTCCTGAGATTCCGCCGTCTTTACGCACGCGCCAGAAATGGATCGCGAGGAAGATGACAGTTACGAATGGGAAAAGTAAAACATGCAACACATACCAACGCAGAAGTGTTTCTGGTCCGATCTCAACGCCACCGAGCAAAACGAAGCGAACTTGCGAACCAATAACTGGCGAGTATCCCATCATGTTGGTACCTACGGTCACCGCCCACAGCGCGAGTTGATCCCATGGCAACAAATAACCCGTGAACGAAAGCAAAAGTGTCAAGGTCAACAAAATTACGCCAATTACCCAGTTAAATTCGCGAGGTGCTTTGTATGCGCCGTGATAAAAAACACGAGCCATGTGCAAGAACACTGTCAACACCATTAAGTGAGCACCCCAACGATGCATATTTCGCACCATCAACCCGAATGTCACTGAAGTATGCAACGACTGAATGTCTTGCCACGCATTGGCGGATGTTGGGCGATAGAAAAACATCAAGAAAATACCGGTAATCGTCAACAGAATGAATAAGAAGAAACTCAATCCACCAAGACAAAGCGTGTAACTAACTTTTACTGCATGTCGCTTAACTTTTACTGGGTGCAAGTGATAAAGCACCGAGTTCATAACTACATACGAACGATTTCGTGGTGAGTCTGAATAACCTTTTCTAAAAATTGAGCCTGGTCTAAAGATCGAGTTCCATGCTTGGCTGCCTTGCATCGACTCATTGAGTTTTGTCACGCGTTGTTTAACTGTTGGCCGGGATTTTTGTTCAAGCATTTGTACCATTTGGGTTAATCTCCGTTTCTAAAATCGCATGCCATATGAATAGCCGTGGTTATTTGTGCGCATATGAGTTTCACCAGTGGCTGGCGCTACCCCAACCTTGCCAAGAATGATCACTCCGGTTGGACAACGATCTACACACAACGCACAACGTGTGCACACATCGTCGTCGATAATAAACACAACTTTGTCCGACGGATCATCCCCAGGAAGTTCTGTTCCATCAGCTTGAGTGATCGCTTCTGGTGAAACCATGAAGATGCACTTCCATGGACAAATATCGACGCAACCTTCGCACATGATGCACTCTGATTGATCGATGTGAATGAACTGCTTTGGCTTAACAGCCTTGCTTAGATATTCGGCGTCTACTTCAACAAGTTGATAATCATCCGTGTACGGCATCATCGGTGGGTTTGCGTCAGTTTTTGCCATTGCTCAACTCTTCTTCACAAGCGGACGGCCATAACTCGATGTCACAACTTCTTTAGAAACTACTTCTCCACGCTTTTGCCACCAGCTAAACAAATAGATCATCAAACCGATGTAGTACACGTGAATAACAACCACCACGATGTCGCGAATCGCTTCATAGCTCAAAGTAATCGGGAAACTTCCGCCAACCGTATCTGACTTCAAAATATCGAACGGACCAAAAACAAGTTTGTCTTTACGCCAACCTAAATTTTTGTCAGCATGGTCGATCCATTGGTGAGGAACAACACCAAATGCAAGAAACAAAACGAAGAAAATATACGCTGACCCGAGCATCGCTTCACCCCAAGTTGCTTTGCGATCGAAGCTTCGCCGTTTACCAATCGGAATAATGACAACGCTGAGCAACGTCGTGAGTACAGCGGAGAAGACAAACGCCTGGTTGACTCCTGGCCATCTGAGAATGTCAATTGCGAGCATTAGTTGGAGGGCGTGCCTTTCTTCCTAAATCTGTTAAAAGCCTAGTCGGATAGAGAAACTAAGCAGTATTTGTAGAGTGATTTCTGATGTCAATAAAGTCTCAATCACCCGAATCGAGTTTTCATGGTTGTGCGATCGTGAACTTCTCATATCGGGCTGAGTTGCGTCTAACCTATTAACTGCAATCACATCAAAAAACCAGTTACAAGAGTTTGAGGAGCGAAGTGGCAGGAATACCCGAACATCTACTTAAGCGCGCGCAAGAACGGCGCGATGCACTTGCGGGTAAGACTGCTGAGTCGGGTGATGCCGGCGCTTTGGCTACAAACCTCCCTGCAAAAACTGCAGAAAATAAACCCGCCGCAAGTGCCGCTGTTGTTAGTGCGCCACCTCCTCCGCCGCCGCCAGATCCTGCGTATGTTGTTGCAGCAAAGTCTCGAAAAAAAATCCCATTCTGGGCGATGGCTACTTTAAGTTTGTTGCCGCTCTGGGCCTTCCTTTACGTACTTGCAGTAAAGCCACAAGAAAGAGTTGTTGAAGGACCACTCGCTGTTGGAGCTGGTGTCTACGGCTCATGCGCAGGTTGTCACGGCGCAGGCGGCGCAGGCGGCGCAGGACGAGTTTTGCATCAAGGTGAAGTTCTGAAAACTTTTCCAAAAATTGAAGACATGCTGAATTTCGTTTACACAGGTTCGCAGCAGTATGTTTCGGCTGGACTAAAAATTTACGGCAACCCGGATCGTGAAGGTGGCGCGCACGCTCTGCTTTCATATAACGGAAACCCGATGCCACAACAGGGTGAAAAATACGGTGGCGGTTTGACCGAAGCAGAAATTCTTGGAGTTGTCTGTCACGAACGCTATGCGCTTAGCGGTGCAGATCCACAAAGCGAAGAATGGAAATCTGAATACGAAAAATGGTGTTCGCCAGAGTCGGAAATCTTTGCCGCATTAGAAGCAGGAGCAGCAAATTTCGACAATCTTGCTGAAACCTATTCTGCAATGGAGAACGCCCCAGCACGTGTCGGTACCGATCCTCGCCCATCTGGCAAATAATTAATCTCCGGCTCGCAGTTAGCGAGCAACGTCACATCGCACAAACAGCCGAGATCAACTTCATCTGCTTAGCCTTGTACTTGCATGGAAAATGAAATTCAGCCGATCGATGTAACTGGCGAAGTAAGTCAAGTGCTACGCACCGAAGTGCTCGTCGTTGGGGGTGGCCCTGCCGGAGCAGCCGCCGGATTTTGGCTGGCACGCCTGGGTCACGATGTGACAGTCATCGAACGCAAAAAGTTTCCGCGTGAAAAAACTTGTGGAGATGGTCTAACCCCACGAGCAGTAAAACAACTTGACGACATGGGATTGAGCGATCAACTATTGCAATTTCATCGATACGAAGGACTTCGTGCCACAGCACACGGCAAGGCTCTTGAATTGAAGTGGCCTACTCATCCGATTTATCCGCAATACGGTTACGTAGTTCGCCGCCGCGAACTTGACATGATGGTTGCGAGAAATGCGCAGAATGCCGGCGCGAAACTTCTGGAAGAACACGAAGCAATTGCCCCAATTATTGAAAAGGGTTGTGTTCGTGGGGCAATCGTTACTAACAAACAAAATGAAAGCACCGTGGCGATACATGCCGATTATGTGATTATCGCCGACGGTGCGAATTCGCGATTCGGGCGCGCAACAGGAACATCGCGCGAGAAATCTTGGCCATACGGAACCGCAATTCGTACTTATTGGAAGAGTCCGAGGCACGCTGAACCGTGGATTGAATCTGCTCTTGACGTAAAAGATCGCAGCGGAAAATCAATGCCTGGCTATGGATGGATATTTCCTGTTGGCGATGGAACAATCAACATCGGTGTCGGACTTCTTTCTACTTTTAAAAACTTTAAAGACGTCAACACTTCACATCTACTTGATTCGTATGCACATATGGTTGCCGATAGATGGGAAATTGATCCAACCCAACCAGAATGCAAAGCCACGAGCGGCAAGATTCCAATGGGCGGATCGGTCGGACCAAAAGTTGGTGCTACTCACATTGTGATCGGCGATGCCGCGGGAAGTGTTAATCCATTTAACGGAGAAGGAATCGACTACGCCTACGAAACAGCACATATGGCTGCTGAAGTGTTGCATGATGCACTTGTTTCTCGAGATGCGACAGTTCTAAAACGATATGAACAAATGATCGAAGATGAATACGGTCAATATTTCAAAGTTGCAAGACTATTTGCACGAATAATTGGACGCCCGGTGTTGATGCGAGAATTATCGCGGGTCGGTATCAACAGCCGATCATTAATGGAATGGGTGTTGCGAATCATGGCCAACTTGTTGCGCCCAGATGAGATTGGTCCAGCAGAAGCTGCATATAAAGCCGCTGCGATCATCGTTCGCGCAATGCCCAACGCCTAGGTCGGTAACCCACTGGGCTGAGTTATCGGTTTTACGTCAGCCGGTACAGACAACTTCGTTAACTTCGTCTGTGATCAGATTCATTTTCGAAAGGCTTTTGTCTGGCGAGTAAATATTGATAAATTCGCGCAGACTTATTCGGCTCGCGCCACTGTCTGAACTACAAGTTTTTGTTGTAGGCGCAGAAAGTTTGACGATCCAACCGTTTGCCAGAACACCTCGGTCACCGTTATCAAGCATGTCGACAAGACTTGGCAATTCAAGAACACGAGTTGGTTTGTCAGTGTTTGTATTAGTTATTGCAAACCACATAACCGAATCACCAAATATGTTTGCAAGCATCACACAAGATGACCGCACAGAAACATCAACGCAATCAACTTCTCCGGGCGTATCGGATGCAATTAAAATTATTCGACCGTCATCAAGCGTTGCAGTCGCATCACTAACGGTGCGACCGTTTTCAATTCGCCAACCTTCGCCTTGCGAAAACTCAGAAATCACCGCTACAAGTTCGATGTTCTTTTCGACAGCATCCGGAATTACCGAAACAGCAGAACCTCGCCCAAAGCAGTCGTTGCAAGAAACAAGCATCACCAAAAACCCAGCAACAGCAAGTAAGCAAAATGAGGCCCAAAGCCTCCAATTAAGTAACTGTCGCACTATCTAAGATTAGGCGCAATTAGTTAAATGATTATTGAACACCGACTTTACTAAGTTCTGGTGAAGTATCTGATTTGATGCCGGTTTCAATTCTCATCTGCTCGTAGTAACTCAAAATTTGCAACTCAACACCCAGATCGACATGGCGAACCGAGACACTGCTCGGCGTAGATAACACGACTGGTGCGAAGTTGAGAATTGATGTAATCCCGGCTTCGATCAACGCATCAGCCGCACTTTGTGCTGCCGCAGAAGAAGTGGTGATCACACCGATATTTACTTTTTCGTCTCGCACAATATTCTTAAGGTCGGCGACGTCGCCAACTGTTAATGAACTTGTCGTACGACCAATTTTCTTTGGGTCATTATCTACGATTCCGACAACAGGAAATCCGCGCGATAAAAAGCCGTCAAATTTGGCAAGTGCACAACCCAAGTTGCCCGCACCGACAACAACCACATTCCATTCACGCATTAAACCAAGTTCACGTTTAATTTGATAAATCAAATAAGTAACTTCGTATCCAACGCCTCGTGTGCCATAGCTTCCGAGATAAGAAAGATCTTTTCGAACCTTGGCTGCATTCACTCCTGCGAGTGCTGCAAGTTCGTCGCTTGAAAATTGCAGAACATTTGTGGCCGCAAGGTTATTGAGTATTTGCAGATAAATAGGTAGACGAGCAATTGCTGCGTCGGGGATTTTGCGTCGTTGAAGTTGTGTCATGAACTTCAGGGTAGGGCTTAGTGCATTAATTCACAAAGTCAGAAGCGCTATTTTTAGGTCCCACTGGTCAAGACTTTTGTCACGAGAGTTATCGTTCGGTAGTGCTAATTAAAGTCATTGCGGCCTCGGCTGACCAAACAAATGCGACCTTTGCTGGCGCGGCGGCACTCATAGCTATTGCCTTTGCCTTAATCACTTTTGATCGCTGGCATATTCGCGGTCAAGCCCACGAACTTGTCTGGACAATTGCAATGATCCTGTTTGCCGGCGGGTCGTTCGCCTTATGGTGGGCCGAAGCAACCGGCTGGACATTATTTGTTTTTAAAATATTTTTCGTTACCGGCGCAGTGCTCAACGTCGCATGGCTCGCACTAGGAACAATTTATTTGTTGACCAGTACAAAAATTGGAGACCAAATCCGTGCATATTTGACATGTTTCAGCGCATTCGCTGTTGGTGTTGTTTTAATGGCGCCGGCAAAAAGAGAAATAGTCGACGGCGAGTTTCCTTCAGCACGCGAATTGTTCGGTGTGCTTCCGCGGGTTCTAGCCGCAGTTGGGTCAGGTGTTCCTGCACTAATAATAATTTTTGGTGCGCTTTGGTCAAGCTTTCGAGTCATCCGAAAAACTACGCCGACAATTTCTGGTTCTGATGTGCGAATTGTTTTGCACCCTAGGCGACTAGCGCTCGGCAATGTTCTTATCGCAACAGGCACCCTCGTTCTTTCAGCAAGTGGTTTAGTGGCAGGTCGTCTGGGCAAAGATCGCGGATTCGCCGTCACTTTGCTGATCGGCTTGTGTATTTTATTTGCAGGATTCTTGGTTGCGAGCAACTCTGCGCGCAAGAGTTCTGGTGCTAGTACTAGCGAAAGTTACTAGCGAATCACGAGCGAGAGAATTCCCGCTGCAAAAATCACAAGTAGTAGCAACGCGATCGTCAAAGTTGTTGCTGGTCGCATGATCTCAAGATTAACGAGTCGGACTAATTTTTACCGCAGTAGTAACTGAAACATTTGTTTGTGCAGCAGAATCGCTAGACCGTGACAACACGACTAAATCTCCTTGGCCGATTTGTAGTTCGGTTGCGGCCGATCCACGATCAACACAAAGCGAGAGCATTCCGTACGAATCAATAACCAGTCCGATTCCACTGCCGATTTGATCATAACTTCGCACAATTTTCAGCGCACGCACAATTGGTTCACGAGTTGCACTTGCCCCACTCATCAATGAACCAATTTCGACACGCACAACATCACCAAAATCTGCCACTTCATCTGGGCCGATATTTAGCTGACAGTTACCAAATCGATCAACCCAAGTAACTTCTCCATGCAACGCACCTTTTTCTTCGCGTGGCAGTGGCACAACACCAGGAAGCAATAGAGCAGGGTCAATCATTTCGCCGAGTTCACTCAGGTCTACGCCGTTGCAAAGATGCGCTGCAACCGGCCCAAAAATATCGCGTCCAGCAAATGTTTCGCCAGGCGCGTCAAGGTGATAATCGGTATTGGTCAAACACACTGCTCGGCCAGCACCACCAGCCAAGGCAATCGCCATCGCCAATAGACCATTGTCTGGTCCGACAAAGACACCTTTGCCGTCGGCGACTTCAACAGCAACTGCGCGACGTGCCGAACCAACGCCCGGATCAACGACTGCAAGCACAACACCGCTTGCGACATAAGAAACTGCGCGAGCAAGCGACAACGATCCTGCGCGCACATCAAATGGTTCAATCTCGTGAGTCAAATCAATAACACGACAATGCGGAGCGATTTCATAAATCACACTTTTAACAACGCCAACAAATTCATCACGCGTGCCATAGTCAGACAAGAACGAAATTGAAGAATACTTATTTGTCATGAGCGTCTAACGCTACTGAGAAACGTAAGAGCCGGTGCCAACCCCCCGACGGCACCGGCTCAAACGGCGCAACCCTTGCGGGCGCGACTCCCATTGGGGGGTTACCCCTTCTGGTGATCTTGCGACATTTCTATTCTCACTTTAGACACATTTAACCGCTACACAGCAAAATCTGATAGAAATTATTAAGATTTTTTAAACACCAAATTTATTCACCTAGCTCTACACTTCGAGCAGTTGCAGCACGTACTGCTGATGCGATAATTTCTGCGAATTGTTTGCTTTGTAATTCGGCAATGCCAGCGGCAGTTGTGCCATTTGGTGAAGTTACGTTTTGACGTAATTTCGAAGGACTTTCTGAACTTTGAGCAAGAAGCGCCGACGATCCAACCAATAATTGCCTTACAAGAGTATTTGAAATTTCTGAAGATAAGCCTTGTTGAACTCCGGCCGAGATCAAAGCCTCGGCAAGCAAAAAGACATACGCCGGTCCGCTGCCTGAAAGCCCAGTAACGGTATCCAGCAAACTTTCTTCGACTACCACGACAATTCCGACACTTTGCAAAATTTCTTTTGCCCAATTTATTTGTTCGACCGAACACGATTGACCTGCACTGATCGCCGATGCGCCCTGGCCAACTATTGCCGGCGTATTCGGCATTGCTCGTATAACTGAGATTGAATTACCACAAGCGCTTTCAAGAGAAGCGATAGTTACTCCGGCGGCAATTGACAACACTTGCTTAACACCAGAATTATTTAGTAGTGAGCAGACTGCAACAACGTCGTTTGGCTTGACGGCAATTATCGCTGACTCGCAGTTTTGCATCTGCTCAACAATTTGCACACCCGGAAAATCTTTTTGAAGAACTTTTCTCCGCTCAGCACTTGCTTCAACGATTACTAATTCTGCTGGTTTAAGTTTTTTGCTGAGCAAACCTCGGGCTAACGCTGCCCCCATGTTGCCGCCACCGATTATCACCAAAGATGGACTACTCATAACAAGATCACATTGATCAGGCTAGTTAGACACACTCGAACCACCTAACGGCTTCCCCGACCGCCCGGTAGTTCGAGTGCTACCGCGTTGTGTGCGCATGGCCGCTGCCTTGGCAAAGCCAATCTCTAACAAATTCCAGAAAAGTTGCTCGACCACCGAGTACAGGGTGCCGATCGCACGATCCAGTTCTTTTTCAGTAAGTGCCGTGAGCACAAGTTCGCCTCGAAGGAATATTGCATCCTCGATGCCGATTGAAAAATGCGCACCAACAAGTTTTTCATTTCGACGCAAAAGTGTCTCGTATAGAAGTTCTGCATTTTGTTCAGGTGCTGGCATTACATAAGTTTCGTAGCGCAATGTTCTCTGACCGAGCGTCAACCAAATCGTTGTAAAATCTTTTTCTTCTCCACGCATTCTCACAAACCATCTGATTTCATCGCCTTCGGCGCGGTCAATTGATTCGATATTCGTATAATTAGCGCGAATCCGCCCTAGCCATTCGTCAATCTGTCTTTCGACACGTGCAATTGCTGCATCGTCGAATAAATCGCTCACAAGATTAAGAGCAGGCAACCAGTTGACGTGCCTCAAGAGCGTCATAGACACCGATGACGCTTGCGGCCGTAGATGCCCAAGAATAATTTCGTGCACGATGCGCTGCATGAGTACCCATAGACAGACTCAAAATTGAGTCGTCAAGCAAGCCCGCCGTGTAGCGAGCAAACGTTTCGATATCACGATTTTTAACCACATAACCTGTTCGCTCATGTTCGACAAGATTTAAAAGTCCGCCGACTGCACTGGCTACAACCGGAATTCCACATGCTGCTGCTTCAAGAGCAACGAGACCAAAACTTTCACTTCGTGACGGCACCAGAACAACATCGGCAGCACGATAATAAGTACTTAACAAATGGTGGGGTTGCGGTGCAACAAAATGCACGCGACCTGTTAATCCAAGTTCACTAATCAATCGTTGAACATGAGTGGTTTCACTTGTACCGAACGCACCGCTTGCGCCGCCGACAACCATCAGTTCAGCATCAGTGCGCTTGAGTGCGGCAAGGGTTTGTACTGCAACATCTACACCCTTAAGTGGTTGAATGCGTCCAACAAATAAAAGCAATGGCTTGTTGCCCCATCCGAGCGCGTGACGCGCACCTTTTCGATCACCTGGCGAGAAGAACGCAGTGTCAACACCTGGTGATGCAACAGTTAATGCTCCTGGTGATTTGCCGTAAAGCGCGCGAAACTGACTTAGCTCTTCTGGACAACTTACGCAGATCGCATCAGCGCATCCAATAATTTCAAGTTCGGCACGCTCACGCACCACCGATTCAGTGTCGCCGCCAAGAGACTTAACTCTTGCCAAAGTGTGAAACGTTGTAACAAGCGGCAATCCAAGTTGATGCTTGAGACGATGACCGACCAAACCCGACAACCAATAGTTGGCATGCAATACATCTGTGCCACCGTTTTGCTCAATGTGTATCGCAACCAACTGTGTAAATTCGTCTACGACGTCAAGTAATTCGTCTTTCGAAAGATCAAACTTTCCGGCCTTAATGTGAACAACTTTATGGTTTGGCTCAACATCAACGACTTCTGGCAAACCTTCACACCAAGCACGCGTATAAGTAGTGCACTGCAAACCAGTTTGGGCCATTGCCGAAACAAGTTCACGGACATAAACGTTCATCCCGCCACCGTCGCCCACGCCCGGCTGAGCCAAAGGTGACGTGTGCATCGAAATAATTGCGACGCGCTTCATTGAACTATAAAACCTATCGTTTTAGTCGGGTTTTGCCTCTACCGAGCTACTGAGACTTACCAGCAAAGCCCGCGAAGTTGCCTTAATTTTTAGTCAGTTAACAAAGAATCAACATTGACGCCACCATCTTTGTAGCGCTTGACAAGTTCAGTAGTTAGAGCATCAATTGATCCAAATAGTGTTTTGCGCTCAACCGAGCGAGACATTTCGAAACTTGAGAGTTGTTGAACGACACTTTCGAGTGACTGGTCATCGAGTGTGCGTAATTCACCGAAACCAATCGCTTCACAAAGTTTTTCGAGTTCTACAACGAGTGGATCTTCGGCGGAAATATTTGTCTCGCGCGGCGGACGCGATGATCCACCACCTCGCTCTTGACCAAACACATTTGCAATGTCAGCGACACTTATCCCAGAAGCCGGCGTGCCATCTACGCGTCGACGCTGCTCATCACGAGCCAAATCACATCGACCTTGGGCCATTCGGCGAACAAATGAAATTACATCTTCTTGCATTTGAAGTGCCGCACGAGCAACCCTGATTTCAGCCGTTGATAAAGATTCAGCGTTCGAAATATCTGTCACAAACTTCCTCCAGAGACTGGTGGCAATACTGCCACTTCGTCAGAGTCACTAACGGCAGTGGTGCCATTGGCTTCTTCACCGTTCAGCCAGACTCGACAAGTGCTCAAAACTTTTGCAAAATCTCCGCCAAACTCAAGCACCGCAGTCTGCAACACTTCATCGATTGTGCATCCTGCAACATCTCGACTGGGAGTGCCAGCAGCCTGTCGCGCTGAGGCAAAAAGTAACAACCGTGCCATCCACTAAGCGTATCTAAGCCACTACCCTGCGTTGAGTGACTACGCAAGTTGAAACTAGTTCGATCACTCGACTGCTTGTTCTACGACACGGTCAATCCGAATGGAATGCCCTGGGTCGATGGCAAGGTCAGGCCGACATTGAACTAACTCAACAAGGTATTTCTGAAGCCAGTGAAGCCGCTGAAAAACTCGGAACATTTGATTTGATTGCAACAAGTTCATTGCAGCGCGCGCGTCGAACTGCAGAAATAATCGCCGCCGCACATGGTGTCGACGATTTAATTATTGATGATCGACTCAAAGAGTCTTATATCGGGCCTTGGGAAGGTCTGACCTACGACGAAATTGAATCGGGATGGCCCGGCCACCTGAATGCACGAAAAATGCCTGAAGGTTTTGAACCAAATGAAAGTGTGTTGAAGCGAATGACAGAAGTGTTCATTGATCTTGCCGATAAATGTCGTGGCGGACAAGCACTAATTATTAGCCACAGCGGTGTTATCCGCACAATGCGCCGATCACTTCATGTCACTGATACGCGTCTTGAAAATCTGGGTGGATGCTGGTTTGATATTGACTCAAATAATCGGTTAAGTGCCGGACGAATTGTTGCAGTTATTGGTGAACTTAACTCAAGTGAATCACTTTAAAGTAGCAACCTGTGCTTAGTCGTTGGCTTGATGACTCATATTCAAATATCGTCAAAAAAAATATCACCGCTCTGACGGCGGCGCGCCTCACGACAAACGCTTGCTACAGATTCACTCCGCCATTTATCGCAATCATTGCCAAAGGTTTCAATGTTTCACTTTCTGAAATTGGCGTGGCACTAACAGTCTCAGAACTATCGGGTTTGCTTTCGCCGTTTATCGGTCGATTTGTGGATCGTCTTTCACGCCGAACTGCAATGCTCGCAGGCCTGATCGGGATAGCAACTGGCGCTCTAGTCGCTGGAGTTTCACCAAACCTAATTGGGTTCACAATTGGTGTGACGACGATCAGTATCACTAAAAATTTCTTTGATCTCGGTATGTCCGGCTGGATCTCTGATCATGTCGCTTACGAAAAACGTGGACGAATCATCGGTCTTACAGAAATTTCTTGGGCGCTCGGGTTGTTGCTGGGTGTCTCAATTATGGGCATCATCACGGCATTGTTTTCGTGGCGTGTTGGATTCATGACAGGAGTTATCGGTGTTTTGATTTCAACTTCTTTCATTGCATCTCGAATCAAAACTGAACCTCATGAAATTTCTTCGCGTGCCGTTGACGATGGGGTGCGTTTAAGTGGTCGAGCATGGTTAGTCGTTGCAACAATGTTTGCCACGATGTGTGCAAGTCAATGCATCTTTATAACTTTTGGTGCATGGCTCGGAGACGAATTTAATTTCGGTGCACTTGGAATCGCTGCAGTTGGTTTTAGTTTTGGTCTGGTTGAACTTTACGCATCATTAACTAGCGCCAGCAAAACTGACAAATGGGGAAAAGAGAGAAGCATCGCAATTGGCTCGCTGATCATGGTGCCTGGCGGCTTAATGCTGGCTGTTGTGTCGGACAATTTAATTGCCGGACTAATTGCATTGATGATTTATATCTTGGGTTTCGAATTTGCAGTTGTAAGTATGTTGCCACTGGCAACTCATCTCGTGCCAAAACGACCTGGAAGTGGCCTTGGATTAGTAATCGGCGCTGGCACTCTTGGTCGTGGCGTGATGAGTCTTGTAGCCACACGTGCCTACGAAACAAGTAACGGAATCGCACTGCCTGCATTGATCGGGGCTGTCTCGGCTGCGGTTGCAACGCTGTTGATGTTTATTTACCACCGACG
>JAEMRY010000134.1 GCA_016463105.1 Ilumatobacteraceae bacterium
ATACACCCGACCCAGCAGAATGCCGACGATAAAAAACATCAACCATGGAAATATTGGATGTGTGTAGTCAATGAACAGACGGATAAGTAAATCGCGTGGTGTATTCGGTGCGGCTGGCGAGAGCCAAAGAGTCAAGTTGCCGTTGAATGATTGTTCAAGACGCCACCACTCAATAAGTGCGGCTGCCAAGACTGAAAATGCACTGAGCATAATTAGTTTGGCTTGCGACCAAGTTGCGATGATGCTACCGATCAGAAAGTAAGCACCGTAATACGGCAAGATTGTGCCCGCCCACACCCATTCAACGCCGTAGCCAAGTGTGAACAAAAACAAGCCACGTCGTGCAAGTCGCCACCGAGTGTCGGAGATGCTGTCGCTATTTTGCTGTGCTGTGTGATCGCGATTGAAGAGAAGCGCGACACCCATGCCGGCGACCATTACGAATCCAACTGGAAACGGATTTGCCAAAACACCTTCAAATGGATGCCACCAGCGTTCAAAAATTGATGGTTCGTTTGAAGTTGAAACGCCCTGAAAATTTAGGTACCCGTGGTAATTAAGCACGATGATGCCAAAAAGTGCAATCGCACGCATCACATCCAAACTTGCAATGCGGCCGTCTGACTCACGATTACTCGTGTGTATGGACATTTTTACAGCCAAGAAATAATGTCTGGATAAACGCGAGTTAGAGGTTGTTGCACATCTACGCTGTCGCCAACTCGAGGTGATTTGACGTCACTAGGTAGAAATGCCATTGAAGTGTGCATGTGCGATGGCTCAAGAAGGTCTAAGCGGGATTTATTGAAGTGAAATGGACTTAGTTCTGCACCGACAGGTTGCACGCCGTGGCTTGTTCCTGCACCGATCATCAAGATTGTTCCATCTTGAGTGATCTTCGTATTGCGGTAGCCAGCGGTTTCGCCACTCTTGACTGAACGAATGTCCAGCACATCGGCTGTGAGATTAATCATTGATTTATCCCCGAGCCACAGCGCCGTGCCACTGCGAACACGAATTTTGTTTTGCGAAAACTCTTTGCGCAATGTGTTTGCACTTTTTGCATTGATATGACTTATAAACCATGGCAGGTCTGAAGTTAATTGCAGCATCCAGTTTTTTATTTCGACCAGATGATCATCTGGGTTTCCATCAAGAGGTGGGTGGATCGACCAACCAACTTGAGTTAATTCTGAGTCTGCAATCGCTGCAGTTAAGTCGGCGAGTTCGGTTTGGTTAGCCCCATATCGGTTCATACTTGAACGAAGTTTGACGACTACTGATCCATGCCACGAATTTGCTCGTAAATTTTCGACATGTTGAACTGAACCAACTGTCAAGATTGCGTTTGTTGGCAATGACTTAGGTATTTCGCTGCCAGCAGGGGTAAGAACAATTGCGATACAACCTGGCGGGACATCTTGCGCTTCGAAAACTGTGCCAACAGCAATTTCTGTGGCAAGCGAAGCAGCATGTGGCATAAGTATTGTTCGACCAAAGCCGTATCCATTGCCTTTTACAACAGGAATGACATCGCCAAAACCTTTGGCATGATTATGAATATGTTGACTCCAGGTTTTTGAGTCAACGGTCAATCGCAGAGTCACTGCGTATAACTTTACAGCCGCTTGCTAACCGATTTACTTTGCTTTGCTAATCCTGTGTGAGATAGCGCGAATAGCCTCGATCAATACAGTCACCCCGAATGCGCCAGCAAATGCAATCAGAAAAGCTTTGGTGTGATTATCAGCAAAAGACTTTCCACCGACGAAGCCAAGTAAAGATGCATACAACGACCACACGCTGGCAGCCACAACAGCCCAACCGACGAACCATTTATGAGGTTGACGAGTAACCCCACACGAGAGAGTGAGCAATGTTCGTCCGCCCGGAATAAATCGTGCAGTGATTAATAACATTCCGCCGCGATCATGAATCTGTTCAATAATTTTGGCCATTTGTTTTGCACCTTTTTCGGTGCGCGTGCGCCGCTTGATTACCCAGTCGCTTGCTTCTCGGCCCAGAAAATAACTTAAGTTGTCGCCAATAAAAGCACCACCACCGGCGCAAAGAATCACCAACGCAATTGAAAGTGATCCACTTCCGGCACTTACGCCCCCGATAATTACGAGTGTCTCACTTGGGACAATCGGCAGTACCGAGTCAAACACGGCGATCACAAAAATAATTACATAAAACCACGGAGACGACGAAGACTCTTTGAGCCATTCAAAAAATGTGTTGAGTGCTGTGATCATTTGCGATGCAGACCTAGGTCGGACTAGATGTCTGGTTCG
>JAEMRY010000057.1 GCA_016463105.1 Ilumatobacteraceae bacterium
GAAATTAATTTATTTTTCTTATCAACCACACTTGAAATGTCTTTTTCCATGACTTGATGCTAGGCAAGCGAAGCGACGACTGCATCGCCACATCGTCGACCCGAATAAAGTGCACCTTGAATCGAACCGGTATCGCGGTGATCGCCGCAGACAAACAATCCGTCACCAAGTGCAACTTGTTGCTCTGGATCAAAAGGTGGCAGTTGTTCGGGCCCCGCATGGGTAATTCGATAGGTCTTAAGGTGTCGCCACGCATCAACTTGTGGTCCCCACCAAGTGCGCAGTTGATCTCGTGACATGGCTTCAAGATCGCCGTCAATGATTCCTGGCAATGCAGCAACAATTAAATGTTGCCCGGGCGGCGCGTAACTCGGTGCAATATTGCTGAGTACTGCGGCGTTTAGAACCGGCCCCTTGCCCGTGCCGTCAAGCACAACAAATTTCTCGTGAGTTGGTGGTGAATCAGCAGCAAAATAAACGCATCCGGCAACTCGTGATGCAATTTCGCCTGTCTTAAGAAGTTCGCATGAGGCAGGCTGGTCAGTTGCAACGACTATCGCTCTGGCTTTGATTTGCGAATCAGCAGTAGAGACAACTCCAGGTGCAACACCGGTGACCCGTGTGTTCAGGTAAATGTTTTCTAAACCAAGATGTTTGGCCATCTGCTCAGGCAAAGCACGCATGCCATTAGTTGGTAATGCACTTTGGCCTTCGCTCAAATATTTAAAAATTATTTCAAACATCCGACGAGATGTGCGCAAGTCTGGATCAAGTTGAATGCCCCCAAATAACGATCTGAAAAAACGATCAATTATTTTTGATGAGAAACCAAATGCGCGTAATGCAACAACAGTCGAAATATCTTGCTTAGATAAAATCTTCGCCTCATCAGAGTGCATCACGCGCCAACGCAACGCAGCGATACGCATTTTGTCGGTCAGCGAACCGATTGGTGCAAAAACTGTTGCGACTGCACGCCTCGGTTCACGAAATGGGTCGGTAACAACCGACGCTCTGCCGTTTCGCATCACGAGTGCACCAGAACTAAACATCTTCAAATCAAGTGCCGCCATATTGACTTGAGTTTTTAATTCAGGATAAGCAGTCAACAAAACTTGAAATCCGCGGTCAAGCAAAAAGCCATCAACTTCGTCAGTGCGAACTCGACCACCGACACCGTCTTGGGCTTCAAGCACGATCACTGACAAGCCATGGCTACTTATTTGTCGCGCTGCGGCTAAGCCCGCGAGCCCAGCCCCAATAACGATCGCATCAACTTGTGAGGGGAGAACCCTCATTTGTTGAGCAGTGCGCGCAGTGCAACGTCAATCGTTGAATGCTGAAAAGCGAAGCCAGATTTTTGCAGTTCGACAGGCATCACGCGTTGACCGGTGAACAAAAGTGCCTCTGCGAGTTCGGCACCCAATAAAAGTTTTGGTCCAAACTTTGGAATCGGCAAAATCGCAGGACGTTTCAATACTCGTGCTAAAGCCTTCGTGAATTGCCCACTCGTCACTGGGTTTGGTGCAGTTAAGTTAACCGCCCCCGAAATATTGGCTGTTAAAAGATATTCAATCGCCGAGATTTCGTCATCTAGCGAGATCCAACTCTGCCATTGTTTGCCGTTACCGAATTTTCCGCCTAGACCGAATTTAAATAGCGGCAGTTGTTTTTTGAGTGCGCCACCAAGCGGTGTCAGCACAATGCCAGTGCGCAAGAACACAGTGCGCACGCCAGCATGAACGCTTGGTTTGGCCACGTCTTCCCACTGTTTGCAAATATCAGCCAAGAAACTTGAACCATGAGTTGAGCGCTCATCTAGTTCTTCGTCGCCGCGGGGCCCGTAAATACCAATTGCCGACCCTGACAAAAACACGCTCGGTTTTTTTGCACAGTTGGCAATAGTCAAAGCCAGCAGAGACGTGCTCTTGGTTCGACTCTCGAGAAGTTCTTGCTTATATTTTGTCGTCCAACGACGATCACCAATGCCTGCACCCGACAAATGAATTACCGCGTCAGCACCATCAATTATTGATGCATCAATTTGTCCGGTCGCCGGGTTCCATTGGCTTTCATTTGACAGTGGTGCACGACGAACTAGCTGAATCACTTCGTGGCCATGTTTGCGAAGATTTTTAACTAATGGTTTGCCGATTAGTCCACTTGCGCCAGAAATTATAATTTTCATATACCGATAATGCTAGTTACTTAATAACAATTGGCACCGACGTAACCACAGTATTTGGTCGATATAGCAATCGTGCTTTTATCGAAAGTGCAGATTGATTATGCAGCCATTGTGACCTAATTGACGTCACAAATTCAGGAATAATCACGGTGATGATGTCATCACTGGCTTCATCGTCAAGTTCATTGATCCTTGTCATTATCGATTCAGTGATATCACGAAACTGATCAGTAATCATTTCTAGTTCACAAGTGAGGTTGTGCTTAACCCAGTCGGCGTCAAGTTTTGCGCGCGCCTCGGGTGAGCCGACAACCGATAGCGCGAGCAATTTATCTGGGCGCAAACTCTCGGCATACTTGACGGCCTGTAAAACACCTTTATTTACAGAACCAACTAACACGACTACGAGGTGGGTCTGTCGTGGCGCAATATAGCCTTCTTCAATTTTTAGAAACGAGCGCACGCGAACATAGTGGCGATTGATAGTCAGAAATATCACCATCATCGATGGGATAATTACGGCCGGAATCCATGCACCATCGGTGAACTTAACAACTACGACTGTGCCTGCCACTGCCAATGTTGTCAAAGAACCAACACCCGAGAAAAATGCCCTAACTTGCCAGCCTGGTTCTTTTAGCTTTCGGTGCCGAACAAGCATGCCGAATTGGCTAAGTGTGAAACCAGTAAATACACCAACGGCGTAAAGAGGGATCAGTGCATTGACGATTCCACCGAATGCAAAAACTAGTCCTGAAGCGGCTACTCCCAGAAATAAAATGCCATTTGAGAACACAAGTCGATCGCCACGATTTGCCAATTGTCGGGGCAGAAAATTGTCTTGGGCAATGATTGACGAAAGTCTTGGAAAGTCAGCGTAGGCAGTATTCGCCGCCAAAATTAAAATACCGAATGTCGCAAACTGCGTTATAAAGAAGAAAATATTGCGACCACCGTAAACCTGTTCGGCCATTTGAGCAATAACAGTTACTTTGATGTTTCCTTCGTGATCCTTTAGTGGTTGAAGTTTTTCAGCCAGAACACTCAAACCAAGAAACGAAGTACCCAGGACTACAGCCATCCACATCAATGTCTTTGATGCATTTTTCGCTTCTGGTTTTTCAAACGCAGGCACACCATCTGCGACTGCTTCAATACCAGTTAGAGCAACCGCTCCAGACGAGAAAGCTTTCAGAAAAAAGAATATTGTCAAAGACTTTTGGCCAGAAAGAAGTTCTTGGGCAATCTCGCCCGAGTGATCTATTGGTCCGAGGTCCTTGAAATAGACCTTGTAAAGACCGACGATAATCAGCGAAGCAAGACTCAATATATATAAGTAGGTCGGCGGTGCAAAAAGTGCACCAGATTCTTTTATTCCACGCAAGTTGGCCAAAGTGACTAACGCAATGAAACCGATGCACAGTGTCACCCGATGTGGCGCAAGATTGCTAAAAGCCGAAATAATTGCTGCGACACCAGCCGAAATAGAAACCGCGACCGTCAAAATATAGTCAATGAGCATTGATGCTCCAGCCACAAGTGATGGATGCTTCCCGAGATTTTCACGAGCGACGATGTAACTGCCGCCACCATTCGGATATGCATAAATTGTCTGCCGGTAACTGCTGACGACGATGATCAATAAGAAGATAACTAGAACTGATATTGGCACCAAGTTGTCGAATGCCGATAAGCCGACAGCAGCAAGCGATAAAAATACAATCAGAATTTCTTCTGTTGCATATGCCGTACTCGAGATCGCGTCGCTGGCAAAAACTGGTAGTGCGATTTTCTTCGAAAGCCGATGGTGCTGATCTTCGGAACTGGCAATCGGTTTGCCGATGAAGAAGCGTTTTAATGCAGATGCTGAAAGTGACATTACGGTCTTACATCTTCGCACAGTCGTCGCCGTTTAGCACGATTATGGCTTATGCTTAAAAGTGTGCATGTAGTAATTGTCGGTTGCGGTCGAGTTGGTTCAACTCTCGCACTAGAGCTCGTTGCCGTCGGTCATACGGTTGCTGTGATAGATCGCAAACCCGACGCATTTAAGCGGCTGGGAGAGAATTTTTCAGGTCTCACAATTGCAGGCATCGGCTTTGATCGCGATCTGCTTCAAGAAGCTGGTATCGAAAGAGCGCAAGCAGTTGCTGCTGTTACCAACGGCGACAATTCAAATATTTTAATAGCGCGTGTTGCACGAGAAAAATTTGGTATCGAAAGAGTAGTTGCACGAATCTACGACCCAAAGCGTGCCGAAATCTACGAACGCCTTGGCATCGCCACTGTCGCGACGGTGAAGTGGACATCAGAGCGCATCTTGCGTCGCATCTTGCCAGATATTTCTAGCGTCGAGTGGACAGATCCAAGTTCGAATGTTGTGTTGATTGAGCGTGAGTTTCCGAACAGTCTCGCCGGAAAAAAGGTCTTCGAGATTGAGTTATCTGGTGCCCGAATTTCTGCGCTTCGCAGACTCGGTACTGCGGTCATTCCTGATGAAAATACAATCGTGCAGCAAGGCGATGTCGGATACTTTGCAGTTGAGATCGGTTCTCTTGACAAGTTGAATAGTTTGCTAAAGCAGGGCACTTCATGAAAGTAATTGTTGCGGGCGGTGGAAGTGTGGGTCGCTTTACAGCAGAAGAATTAGTTGCTGCTGGACACGATGTCTTACTTATCGAAAATGATCGCGCAGTGTTTCGCGACTATGGCAAGGCTGAAGAATCTAAAGGTGTGCGTTGGTACCTTGGCGATGCATGTGATGTCGAAGTGCTTCGGGCAGCAGGTGTGCCTGATGCAGATGTTGTTGCGGCAGTGACTGGCGATGACGAAGACAATTTGGTGATTTCACTTCTCGCGAAACAAGAGTTCGGTGCGCCACGAGTAATTGCTCGGGTGAATAATCCAAAAAATCACTGGATGTTCAATGAGATGTGGGGAATCGATGTCGCTGTTTCGACACCACACCTAATTACCAGTCTTGTTCAAGAAGCAGTTTCTGTTGGCAACTTCGTAAAACTCATGGATTTCGCTGGTGGTAAAGCAGAATTAGCAGAAGTTACGCTTGCCGAAAATTCGCCGGCGATCAACAAGACGCTCAAAGATTTAAAGTTTCCTCGTAGTGCAACAGTTGTGGCAATTGTTCGTGAAGAGGTGGTTCTTGTTCCTGAGAGCGACACAATTTTGCGAGCCGGTGACGAAGTTATGGTTCTAATTACCGAAGATGCTGAGCCAGCAATCAAAAAAATTCTCGTCGGCTAAATTACACCCTCTAGATATCTCTAGTTAGTTCTCGCTAAGCGAGAAGTGTGTAAGCGGGGTTAAGCACCACTGTTCTGTCGCCATCTTGATGTGGAACACCATCAATCATGATGCAGCCACCATGATCAATTCCGGGAATATTGCGACGGCCACTAAAAATAACTGTGATTTCACCAGTGCCGTCACTGATTACTATTTCGACCGCAGGAATTCCGCTACGCGGTTTAATTCTCATGCGCTTTATTTCACCAGCAACTTTGACTCGTTGTCGGCATTTCATATCGCCAAGACTTACAAAATCGTATTGTTCAAAGCGACTGCATAGTCTCTCGGTGTCTATTTCTTTTTTGTCGGTCAAAAGATTTTTTCTGATATCGCGAAGTCCCATTAACTAGTCGCCAATCTGCTCAGTTCTTGTTCTAATTCTAAGTCTGAAAGGACGCCAATTTTTGATGTCACAGTTCCGTCTTTAGCAATGAACACCCATGCTGGTTGGTAGGGCACATTAAATCGTGCATAGACCTCTCCATCGCCATCATTGATATTTGCAAAAGAAAGATTGTTTTCAATTACGAAATCCTGCATTGATCCCGGATCACCGTTCCACGCAACACCAGTAACTTGTACTTTTCCCTGCCAGGTTTTGTATGCAGCCTCGACCGAGGACGACTCAGATTTGCAAGCGCGTCAACCTGGCGCCCAGAACCACAATGCAAGCGGTTGATTCTCTAAAACCTTTTGGCTTTCGAAACTCTCTCCACTTAAAAGTGTTGCGACGAAAATCGCTTTCGATTCGGTGGTTGGCGTTTCGGCTGGCACACCCGAGGTTTCTTCGTCGCCTAAGTCGCCTGAATCGACTACGGAAGTCGAACCAGTTGACTGATCTGATCCGCAACTAGAAAACGTCAGCATCGCGACCGCGGCAATAATTAGACAACTTAGTATTTGTGACTTTTTCATCTTCAAACAGAATAACGCATCAAATCTAAAAATCTCTTCACGTGCACCGTATCCTTGAAGTTGTGAGCACTAAAAAATTGATTTTTTTCGCACTGCTATGCGGAATCGCTATTTTGACGGCAGGTTCTCTGCAACTGTTTCTAATGTCACGGTAAGTCATTGGTCTTCATCGAGCTTTTACGACTACGATAAACAGGGCGGAAACAAGAAAGAGAACCCTTGGCAGACCAATTTGATCTTGTCGTAATCGGTGGGGGTCCTGGTGGCTACGCATCAGCGTTTTATGCCGCATCTTGTGGCATGAAAGTTGCGCTAGTCGAGCGCGACACAATCGGTGGAACTTGCCTCAATCGCGGGTGCATCCCGGCAAAAGCATTTCTTGAGACTGCCGCTGTGCAAAGACATGTCGCACACGCTGCAGAATTCGGTGTTGAAGTCGCAGGGTCAACACTTAACTTTGCTGTTAGTCAGGCGCGCAAAGCACGCATTGTTGATGGCCTCGTCAAGGGGTTAACTGGTTTAACAAAGTCAAAGAAAGTCACATATATCTTGGGCACAGGTTCGCTTGAAGCAGACCGAATTGTAAACGTGTCACTCGCTGACGGAAGTTCTAAAAAAATTCAAGCCACGAATGTAATTTTGGCCAGCGGTTCTGTGCCACGCACGATTAAAGGTTTTCCAATTGGCGGATCAATCATGACCTCCGACGAAGTTCTGATGTTGAGCACAATTCCAAAACGCATCGCTGTCATTGGTGGTGGCGCAATCGGTTGTGAGTTTGCGTCAACATTCGTAGATCTCGGATCGCAAGTCACAATTCTTGAAGGTGCACCAAAAATTTTGCCAGGTCTCGACCCTGATGTCGCAAATGTCGTTGTTAAGAGTTTCTCAAAGAAAAAAATTGATATTCGCACCGGCATTGTCGTCACTGGTCAGAGTTCTTTGCCAGATGGCTCAACGCAAATTACGTTTTCGGTTGGCAATCCACTAATCGTTGATGTTGTAATTATGTCAATCGGTCGGCGTCCATTTTCTGATGAGCTCCGACTTAGTGGCACTGCAGCAAAAGTCGACGATCGCGGCTTCGTTGTCGTCGACGAGTTTTGTCAAACAGGCGAGCCCGGTGTTTATGCGATTGGTGACCTAATTAATACTCCGCAACTGGCGCATGTTGCTTACGCCGAAGCAATTTTGTCGGTCAAACATATGCGCGGCGAAAATGCATCACCAGTGATGTACGACCGTGTGCCGTGGGCTATTTATTGTCATCCCGAAGTTGCATGGGCTGGCCCGTCTGAAGAGCAGGCTCGCGCCGCAGGTCACGATGTTGTCGTTGCCAAGCATCAATTTCGTGCCAACTCACGAGCAATGATTCTTGGAGAAATTGACGGACTTGTAAAAGTTATTGCAAAGAAGAACCCAGATGGTTCTGCCGGTCAAGTTCTTGGCGTTCACATGGTTGGACCATGGGTCACTGAGCAATTGGCTGCTGGCTATTTAGCCGTTAACTGGGAGGCTTCGGTCGACGAAATCGCCGAATATTTAATGCCACACCCAAGCCTCAGCGAGCTTTTCGGCGAGACTGTTCTTTCGTTGACTGGCAGAAGCTTCAACGCATGACAAACTTAGTAATAATTAGATAGCGAGACAATCAAATGGCTGACATCACACTTCCACAACTTGGCGAAACTGTCACCGAAGGAACGATCACGCGCTGGTTTAAAAAAGTTGGCGATGTAGTTGCCGCAGACGAACCGCTATTCGAAGTTTCAACAGACAAAGTTGACACAGAAGTTCCGTCGCCTATTTCAGGCACACTCACCGAAATTCGCGTCAAAGAAGGTGACACCGTTGCAGTTGGCACAGTGATCGCGGTCGTTGGTGCTGCGA
>JAEMRY010000135.1 GCA_016463105.1 Ilumatobacteraceae bacterium
CTGTGTTTTGTTGCCATTGCCATAAGGTAGTTCGGCGACCTGACACAATGCAATATCGTGAAAATTAACCCTGTAAAAACTCAATTTGTTGGGTCTACTGACTCGGTGCAATTAAGCGTCTATAAAT
Source organism: Ilumatobacteraceae bacterium (assembly GCA_016463105.1). Lineage (GTDB taxonomy): Bacteria > Actinomycetota > Acidimicrobiia > Acidimicrobiales > Ilumatobacteraceae > BACL27. Next base: position 128 of record JAEMRY010000135.1, read on the forward strand.
ACAGCACAAATATAAATACAAAGCCCGATATTTTGTTTTCACACGCCACTGGTTTTCATGGCCGGTGTTTTGATCCGGTGATTTCGTCATTAATAAACGAACATGACTGCACTTCTTTTGACTATCGCGGATACGGCGACTCACAACTAGACCCAGATTGGCCACTCGAATGGCAAGGTTATGGAGACGACGCACTAGCGGTGGCTCGATCAATGCAAAAGAAGATAATTGCTGTTGGGCACTCGATGGGTGGCGCCGCATTAGTTATGGCAGCACTCGTCGCTCCAGAACTATTTCAAGCATTGATTCTTTATGAACCGATTATCTTTCCGACATATATTCGCGATGCAACCGAATCTACACGTGAGCCAAGCCCGCTCGTCGAAGGCGCCAGACGCCGACGCACAACTTTTGCTTCACGAGATGAAGCATTTACGAATTATTTTTCGAAGCCACCGATGAACATTTTCGATGAACGCTCGCTACATGCTTATGTCGATCACGGTTTTAAAGATGCCGAAAATGGCGTCGTACTGAAGTCTCGTCCCGAACATGAGGCGCGAACATACGAGATGGGCGCAGTACATAAAACTTGGGATCAACTGAACTTGCTTCGCGTTCCTACTTGGGTAGTAGCAGGGGTAGTGGCGCCGATGCAACCATCGTCTTGGACAGAATCAATCGCCAAAGAAATTCAGAATGCAAAGTTCATCCAGTGGTCAGATGCTGGTCACTTTGGACCGATGCAACAACCAGATCGTCTCGCACAACTCGTGACCGATGTGGTCGGTATCACTTCTGCGAACAGTTAGTGCGTAGATTGACAGTGTCGTGAACGCACCTGTTTATCCAATTCCTTTAACGCTGTCGCCATCGCGCATCAGCAGTTTTCGCTCGTGCCCGATGCAGTTTCGTTTTGCATCCATTGAAAAACTTCCAGAGCCACCACAAATTCATCTCGTGAAGGGCAATTTCGTCCACCGAGTGCTCGAATTGCTACTCGCCCACGAACCAGAAATGCGCACTGTTGATGCAGCCCGCGAAGCATTCGAAGTTGCCCGTGTCGAATATGAACCGTCTGCCAGATTCAAAGCACTCAAATTGTCGGTCGATGCGATAGATGCGTTTTTTAAAGACTCACGTGAACTCGTCAATGGTTACTACCGCATGGAGAACCCAAGAAACACAAAAGTTCTGGGTCTCGAATTACGACTTGAATCAGATTTTGGCAAATTTAAACTTGGTGGCATCATCGACCGGCTTGAACACGACGAAAATGGCGATCTAGTTATTAGCGATTACAAAACTGGCAAAACCCCAGATGCAAGATTTGGCGCAAACAAAATGGACAATATGCACCTTTACGCGTCTTTGTGTTTGCGTGTGCGAGGCGAACTTCCGAAAAAACTCCGCTTAATGTATCTAAAGTCAAGTACTCCAATCGAAGTTGAGGTTACGCCAGAGTCAAACGCTGCATGTGAAGCAGCGGCGATTGAAACGTTTGATCAAATCGCCGAGTCATGCCAAACTGGAGTTTTCGAAACGCATCGCTCTGGGTTGTGCAATTTCTGCGCATTCAAAAAATGGTGTCCTGAGTTCGGCGGCGATGAATCTTTGGCTCAAATCGAAGCACCTCAGATATATCCAACGATTCCGCGAGACTAAAAACCAAATTATGAACGACTCCCATCGCACTCTGTTCAATGCGTTAGATCAACGCATTGACAAATTGCTCGAACCGACACGCAATTTCAAACCAACCATTTGGTTGTTCACAGCCGCTACTGCCCTCGGAGACTTCGGCATTTTGTGGCACATCATCGGCATTATTCGCGCTGTGGCAGATTCAAGTCGAGTGCACCAAGCATTAATTTTGTCATCACTTATGGGTGTCGAAAGTTTGTTGCTCAACCAGGGCATCAAACCATTTTTCAGACGTGAGCGACCAACTATCAAAGGTGACCAGCGCTTCAAAATTCGCAAACCTCGTACTTCAAGTTTTCCGAGTGGGCATGCGAGTTCTGCATTTTTCGCCGCTGTTGTGCTCTCAGGTTGGTCAACTTGGCCTGCAATAGTGTTGTGGTTCGCATGTGCGCTAATAGTTGCAACCAGCCGGGTTGCTGTGCGAATTCACCATGC
>JAEMRY010000058.1 GCA_016463105.1 Ilumatobacteraceae bacterium
CTTGCACAACCATCTGGTCAAGCCACCACAAACTCATGTTTCGCAATTGTGCCTGTTTTGCTACCTTGTACGGCGCTAAAGCCTCAGAGTTCTGTTTAGGTTGCGCACCAAGGTCGGCGATACCAATCGCTGTTTTTACATCTCCATAATCGGGCAAACCAGCAGTAAGCAATTGCTGAGCCGAGACTTTGAAGCCTTGTTTCAACATCTTGCCAAACTGCCCAGGCTTTGGACCGAACCCAACGCGATGCACCAGCCTCGCGATTGCTAAGCGGTCCGCTGACTTCACGTTGGAAACTCTAACTCTCTTAAGTAAAAAATTTGCTAACAAGAGATGTCATTCACACAAATCATCAGTCGGCGTATTAACTCAACTAATGCACATATCTCAGAGCGCGCCAATAACCTCGCAATAACCGTCAAGTGGCTTCAAATCGATTTGACTGGCAGACTTAATTCTTCGTGACAACTTCAGATCAACTCATTCATTTGTGCAAGGGTGAACTCAGCGTCGTCGTCAGTACGCGCGGCAACGTACCCGCGATCGTCTATTGGGGATCATATTTAGGCGCAAGCCAACTTTCCGATGCGATGTTTTTGCGACCTGTACTCGGCGGCGGAATTGATTTTGATGCACCACTCGCAATTATCCCCCAACATCACGACGGCTGGTTAGGTATTCCAGGACTTGAAGGATTTCGCACGGACGCAAGCGCAATGTTTGCCCATCTACAAATCTCTACAACTGAAAAATCAAACACATCAGCAACATTTAATCTAAGCGACAAACACGCCGGACTTGAAGCAATCTTGCAATTGCAAATTGATGCAGGTGACGTTCTCACTGTTTCGGCAACACTGCGAAACACCGGAAAAACTTCATACAACCTAAACGCACTTCGTGTCGCCCTACCGATTACGGCATCGGCCAACGAAATACTTACCTTCGGTGGTCGTTGGGCAATGGAGTTCAGCGAACACCGAACACCATGGAGCGACTCGACTATATCTATAACAAATTTGCGCGGGCGAACATCGCACGAGAAATGGCCACTAATTTTTGCAGGAACTAGCGGCTTCTCTGAACAGCATGGCGAAGTGTGGGGTTGCCATGTTGGGTGGAGTGGAAATTTTGAAATCACAGCTGACGGCGTCACCGAACATCACAAACATCTACTTGTAGGCGAGCGACTAGTCGCGGGCGAAATTATTCTTCAACCCGGCGAGTCGTACACGGCACCAGTTATTTATGCAGTGCACTCAAGTCGTGGGTTGAGCAATGCATCGCAACAGTTTCATCGGTATGTCCGCTCACAAGAACAAAATCGCGAAATATCGCGGCCAGTGATTCTCAACACTTGGGAAGCCGTTTATTTCAATCATGACTTTGAGAAATTGACCGCACTTGCAGATGTCGCTGCATCTGTTGGCGTTGAGCGCTTCGTGTTAGATGATGGTTGGTTTACGGGACGACGCAATGATTCTGCGGGGCTCGGTGATTGGTCAGTTGACGCAACAGTATGGCCGCAAGGACTTACTCCACTGATTGAACATGTTCGAAGTCGCGACATGGAGTTCGGCATCTGGTTTGAACCAGAGATGGTCAGTCCGAACAGCGATTTATTCCGCAAGCATCCAGACTGGGCATTGCAAGACGCTAGCTATCAACAGATAACCGGACGAAATCAACTCGTACTAGATATGTCGCGTGAAGATGTTCGTGAATATTTGTTTGCGAGTATCTCAAATTTGCTTGACACGCATGACATTGCATATATCAAGTGGGATCACAACCGCGATCTTGTTAGTGCTGGCGCACACGCTCAAACTCTCGGCACTTACGAATTACTAGATCGACTAAAGCGTAAGCATCCACTCGTGCAGTTTGAATCTTGTGCCTCAGGCGGAGGTCGAATTGATTTTGGAATTCTGCCGTATGTCAGTCGATTCTGGACAAGTGACTCGAATGACCCACTAGATCGAACACTCATTGCGCGCGGCGCCAAACGACTGATGCCACCCGAGATGCTCGGCAATCACATCGGCTCACGAATTAACCACATCACAAAACGCTCGCACTCATTGGCTTTTCGCGCATCAACGGCAATTTTTGGCTGGCTTGGCGTCGAATTGAATTTGCTTACTGCTACGCCCGATGAATTAACACGCTTGACTGAAGTCATCGCACGATACAAAATCTTGCGCCCACTACTTCACTATGGAAACTCGTTCACTGAAGATCACTCGGACACGAATATTGTTGTGCACGGCGTAAACAGCCAAGATGGTTTGCAGACAATTGTCTCAATAACACGATTGAATAGCGGCAACAGCAACCACCTCGACCCAATTCGCGTTCATGGTCTTGAGCCTCTATCACAATACGAAATCAAGCCATTACATTTTGGAACACCAGCTTTTGCCCCACACCGTCAACTTCCGCAATGGATGCAAGATGCGAGATTTGTTTTATCTGGTTTGCAGTTGCAACAGATCGGTTTTATTTGTCCACCCTTGCTTCCTGCGTCGTCATTTATAGTAATGATAGAAAAAGTGGTGTCGTGAACAGCAACGAGCGAATTGATCCTCATACAGGCACAAAAGTGCACATTGTTTCTGCTCGGCAAAATCGTCCCAACTCGCCGACCACTGACTGTCCGTTTTGTGTTGGCGGTCTCGAAGCCGCAAACCAATACCTTGTCAAATCAATTCCAAATCGATGGCCTGCACTTGATTCTGGAGTGTGTGAAGTTGTCCTTTACTCGTCACAGCACGATGCATCGTTTGCTTCTCTAGGACCAACCGGCATCAGAAGGGTCATCGACCTTTGGGCAGAGCGCACCGAGAAATTGCTACAGCGAGACGATATTGAATACGTTTTAATTTTTGAAAACCGAGGTGCAGAAGTTGGCGCGACAATTCAACATCCACACGGTCAGATCTATGCGTTTGATCATGTCCCTGCCCGCCAACATCGGTTACTTAGTTCACCTTGGACGCCAGACAAAGATATGGGATCACGTGAGATTATTTCAACCAAGGATTTCGTTTCATACACGCAGTTCGCATCGATTCACCCGATGTCACTCGTTGTTGCGCCACATCAACGAGTTGCTTCGATTCAAGAACTTTCAGAGGCTCAACGCACTGGTTTTGCAGAAATTCTTCATCAAATCTTTTCTGCACTCGACAAACTTTATTCGACGCCGATCCCCTACATGATGTGGATCACTCAGTCTCCGCGTTCGAAAAACTACAACAATCCATGGCTAAATATGGAGATAGTTTCTCCTTGGCGCGCGCAAAATATACCGCGTTATATCGCAGCAGCCGAAGTATCAACAGAAGAATATTTCAATCCTGTTGATCCTGCCGACATTGCACAGCGACTGCGCGACTTGATCATCTAATGCGCGCGATTGCACCTGGTCGCGTCAATCTGATTGGTGACCACACCGATTACACCGGCGGATTGGTTTTTCCAATGGCGATTGACCGATTCACCACGATTGATGCTGATGTGCGAGACACTCAAACAATTGAATTGCACTCGCAAGACGAAGAACAAGATGCAATTATTCAACTTCCTGTTACTAAAGATAATTCATTTGCTTCGGGTTGGGCTCGCTATATCGCTGCCGTGGCCAGCGAATGTAATCCGACTCGCGGCATAAAAGGAAATATTTCAACCACAATTCCGATTGGTAGCGGATTGTCATCAAGCGCAGCGCTCGAGGTTGCCACGGCACTTGCATTGGGTTTCTCGGGGTCTGCGAGCGAACTTGCGCGATTGGCTCAGCGCGCTGAACACATTGCCACTGGCGTTCCGACTGGGATCATGGATCAACTGTGCATTGCATCAGCGAAACAACACCACGCAATGCTGATCGACTGCAACATCCTTGAGATTGAACATATTGCCCTTCCAGAAAATGTACAAGTGCTCGTTCGGTTTATCACCCATCGCACGCTCGTCGGTTCGCAATATGCCGAACGCGTCAAACAGTGCTCAGATGCAGAATCAATTATTGGTCCGTTGCGCAAGGCGACGCTTGCTTCAGTTGATTCAATTTCTGATTTGACGACACGAATACGTGCACGCCATGTGATTAGTGAAAATCAACGCGTCCGAGATTTTGCGCTTGCTCTCAAATCAAATGACTTAGTTACGGCTGGATCACTGATGAATCAAAGTCACACATCACTTGCAAATGATTTTTCAACTTCAACACCTGCAATGGATAACGCAGTGAGTGAACTGCAGCAAACAACTGGTGTATTCGGCGCGCGAATGACGGGTGGTGGATTTGGCGGTTGCGTCGTCGCGTTGTGTTCACGAGATGCGCAAATTGAAGGCTGGAAAGTTTCAGCGGCTGGTGCTGCGCACATCGCGTGACACAACATAAGCAAATTTATAAGTGCCAGCACTAACCCGATATTGCGGCAATACATCTGGTCCACAACTCCCAGTGCCGAGCCCCCTGTGAGCAACATCAATATTCATAGTCAGATATTTGCGCTTGCGTAATTCTGTTTGGTCTTTTGCGCGGTAAAGATCATCCGTTGTATACGGCAGTGCAGACATATTTAGCAAACAGCCATCAGCTTCGATTTTGATTATCTCGCCAGTCTGTTCGTTGCTAATTTCAAACCATCGACAATCTGTTCGCAAACCATATTCTTGGGGAACCAAATAAGGCAGTTCATCGGGTGCAGATGAATAAATACCGAGCATCGCTGAGGATTGTCTATCGCCATAACACTCGTGTGGACCGTTACCGAACCATTTGAGTTGCGCAAACCCTGGTGGCAATGCAAACGTCACACCGACACGCGGTAGATCGTCAAACTTTTTTGGCACCACCACCGTGTGCTCGTAACGAATCGAACCATCTGATCGTTGTTCATGCTTGACAGAGTGTTTGACTAACGATTTTGCATCACCGTCAAGACCCTCTGCTTGCCAACGCTTGAGCGTTGTGGTTTTAACCCACGAAAGATCGGGCAACAATTTGAAGCCATCATTATCGATTGGCGCACGCCAAATAGTCAACTCGGGTAGCACTTCAACAGATAATTTCTTGTTGGCAGACACTGCAACCTTGTTTGGCTTCTTTGCCCGCAAAATCACTTGATCCCATGCGACAAGATGATCAGCCGAGCACCACGACTCGGTGCGCCTAGTTCTCCACAACACATTGAGTCGAACATCGCCAGCAACAGGCATAGCGCCCAGAAATTTAACTAGTTTTATTTTAGAAGCCGAGATATTTGCAACAGGCAAAACGCCCCGCCGCACGACTGCTCCATCTACGACAACCTCAAAGATCGGCTTTAACCACGCGGTGTCACGAAAACTTTGCCGATTTTTGATTTCTAAAACTACGCCAGACTTTGATTTTTTAATTTTCATCGCAACAGGGCGATGTACCCACGCCACTTCACGCATCGCAGGATGCGGAGTGAGATCCGAATGCATTAAACCATCGGCTACAAAGTTGCCGTCGTTTGGCGAGTCACCAAATTGTCCACCGTATGCAAATCGCTCTTGGCCGTTGGGCAACTTCTGGCGAATGCCGTGGTCTTTCCATTCCCAAATAAACCCGCCTTGTAAGCCAGGCGTACTGTCAAAAACTTTCCAATAATCAGCCAGCGAACCGTTTGAGTTGCCCATTGCATGGTTGTATTCACAAATAATCAGCGGACGTTGACGCTTCTTGCTTTTGCCATACGACTCGACCGCGGCGATGCTCGTATACATCGGCGCAACAACATCGGTTGCGTCAAGCCCTCCATCAAACCAGTTGGTGTGAAAAATCGCACCTTCATAATGAAGTGGCCGCGAAGGATCATATGAACGAATCCATTTCGCTACGGCATCATGTACTTCGCCATATCCAGATTCGTTACCGAGCGACCAAATAATAATGCTCGGATGATTTTTATCGCGCTCAACCATTCGCGATACTCGCGAAACCCAGGTTGATCGATAATTCGGATCGTTGCACAAACTTGACATCCAAGCGTGGCTCTCGACATTCGCTTCATCTACGACATACAGCCCGAGTTCATCGCAAATATCTAGAAACTTCGGATCATTCGGATAATGCGAGCACCGAACCGAATTGATGTTGTGTTGTTTCATCGCCAGCACATCGGCTCGCATATCTTCAACCGTTACTGCTTTGCCTCGATCAGGGTGATGATCGTGACGGTTAACGCCTTGAATCATGATTCGCTTGCCGTTTACAAGAAGGTCACCATCTACGACTGCGATTTTTCTGAAACCAATTATCTGCTCTGTTGAATCAATGACTACTCCGTTCGCATCGCTGAGCACAATTCGAACAATGTAACGATTTGGTATTTCGGCTGACCATAACTTTGCTCGGGCAACACTCCACGAGATATCCGATGTGTGTCCGGTGAATTCGTACGGTCGTTCTAAATAAGGCACCGAAGATTTATTTTTCTTGCCGATCTGTTTACCGGCCTGCTTGCCGGCACGTTCACCATCGATCACATGTAACGTCGCTACCACAGACATACCTTTAGGAAATCGCTTGTCAGCAGGAGCGGCAACAGTCGTTCGCACACGAACAGACCCTGAACCGATCAGTGAGTCACCCAGATCATCAACTTGCGCATCGACCCTGACATCATGAATCCGAATTTGTGATTGCGCTTCAACGAATATTTCACGATGCAGACCAGCCATCCACCATTGGTCTTGATCTTCGACATACGACTGCGCCGAGTAGCGACACACAGTAATTGCAATTACATTCGCACCTTCACGCACGAATGACGAAATGTCGTATTCACTGGCGAGTCTGCTGTCGGTTCCATAGCCAACAAACTGACCATTTATGCGAACTGAGTGCACACTTTCTGCTCCCCCGACATGCAAAATAATTCGCCGACCAGACCAGCTTGAATCAACCGTAAAACTGCGCCGATAAACCGCAGTCGGAATCTCTGATGGCAAATACGGCGGTGGCTCTCGCCATGGCATCGCAATATTTGTATAGTGCGGAACATCGCCCAAATTAAACAAAGTCCAGTTACTAGGAACAGGAATATTGAACCATTCGCGATCGTCGCAGGTCTCACCTAATTCTTGAAGGGTTACTTCGGTCGGATGCGCAAATCGCTTGATGCGCCATTCGCCGTTGAGTGAAACTCGTTGACTCGCTTGAGCAACAAATGGTGAACGCATTGGTAATCGATTTATCTGCACGGCATTTGGGTCTGCCCACAATTTCAATTCATTCAACTCGGGCGCTACAGCCATCGTTACATCACGATTCTGTCAACAAAGATTGCAACTTGTTGACTCAGCATTATCCAAACTTATCTTAAAACAGTTATAGAGTTGCGCCCAATGAACACAAATTTAAAGTGGGTGACTTGGGATCAAGCGGCGATCACTGCGCTTCTCAGTTTTGTCATCACCATAATTCTGCGTCGTCTACCATCAAAAAAATGGCGCACACGAATTATTCCGGCTATAACCGAACTAAGTTTGATCTCTGCGCTTTACACACTGTGGCGACTAGCAATGAAACTTCCGCTCGATCAACCCAGTGGTGCAATCGAGCGGGCCCAACAAATTAATCGCTTTCAAAATTGGTTACATCTGCCCGCCGAACTTTCGTCACAACATTTTGTTTTACGCTACGAATGGTTAGCGCAAGCGACAAATTTTTACTATGCAGTGTTTCATGTGCCAGCAACAATTCTGTTTCTTATTTGGATATTCATTCGTCACCGAGACAAATATCCGCGCTGGCGCAGCAGTCTGGCAATGCTCACGGCTGCATGTCTCGTCATCAGATTTATTCGTGTTGCCCCGCCCCGCTTTCTGCCCGAACTTGGTTATATCGATCTTGCAACCCAATATGGATTATCTGTTTACGGGCCAGTTGGCACCGGTGTATCAGATCAATTTGCAGCGATGCCGTCAATTCATGTTGGTTGGGCGGCAATTGTTTCACTCGGCATCGTGTTTTCATCCACTAGTCGCTGGCGATGGCTGTACTTATTACACCTACTTATAACAATGTTCGCCGTATCGGCAACTGGCAATCACTGGTGGCTAGATGGTGTCGCCGCGCTCGCGTTGCTTGGCGTGGCATTAGTTATTGACA
>JAEMRY010000136.1 GCA_016463105.1 Ilumatobacteraceae bacterium
TATTTGAGGGTTACAGGACTCTTCTTTGCGCCACCATCAACGAGCACGATCATCACTTGACCGACATCAAACGGAATCTGTGCACCAGCGAACGAAAAATTCGTGCCAGAAGTCTTTGTCGGGCGCGACCACGTGCCATCAAATGACTGACCATTGCGCAAAATAATTGCGCGACCAGCACCAACCGACTTAAGTAACGGTGTTTTGCCACCAAACTTATCGCCGAACTTAGTTTCTTTTCGCTCAACAAATTGCAACACGACAGTTTTTGGGGTCAAGAAACCTTTGTTGACTGCATCTCGGTGCAACGTGCCATCAAATGAAATGATCCAAGTTTTGCCAGACCATGTTCCGGATACTCTTGCTGACGACCACGATGCCTGGAATGACGTCGTCTTGGTGCCACCCACACTAGGTGCCGCATTAAATGTCAAACCAATATCTTTGACCGCTCCGACTTTTGTTTCTTTCTCCATCATCGCCGACAAGCGCAACAACTGATTGTGCGGAGCCGCTTTTGACAAATTGCGGTAGTAAAAACTTGAACGATCACTCGGCGAAAGCGAGATCGACTGCGATTTGCGGATGGCCTTCAACAGCACATCATTTGCCCCGCTATAAGCCAAGCCTGGTGCGTCAAATTGTTCGAGCAGTTCGAGATCTGAAATTCGTGCGCTGCGTGTTGGGCCGACAACACTCGGAAATTTTGTATTGAACATTGCGGCAACTCGAGTGAGACCCCACTCAACTTCTTCAACATATATAAGGTCTGCTTGATTGAGGTTGTAATGAGGACGATCAGGTTTTGAATTGCCGAACTTAACCATCACGACTGGCTTTCCTTCGCCACCTGGCAAGCCCGACAACGGGCTGGCACCAGACTCAGCATTTGCAGTGAAGTTCGTGCCGGCAATAGCCGAAACACTCAAGCCAAGAGTTAATAGAACCGTTGTGAGTTTGTTTTTTAGCATCCAATGAGTCTAGACGGTGACGGCAGTTTGACTGTGCTGCCAACTCTGTGTCGTTAGCCTAAAGATGTGACAAGTAACGAAAACCAACAACCAGCAACGACTTCAATTACTGCAGGTCGGGATGGCACGAACTCACTTGCACCAACGCTCTCGACATCAAGTACTTGGTCGAGTTCTGGTCTTGAAGAAAGTAACAGACAAGCAAATGCGTTGCATCAAACTGGAAACTATTCACGATATGCAAACCCAACTGTTGAAGCATTTGAACATGCAATCGCAGAATTAGAAAACACACAGGCAGCACTCGCCTTTGCATCTGGGATGGGTGCGGTTTCTAGCGTCGTGCTGGCACTTTGCTCAACAGGTGACCACATCGTGGCACAGAGAAATTGTTACGCCGGAACTTATGCATTTTTGGTTGGGCCATGTGCTCGACTTGGCATCGACGTGACATTTGTCGACGGTCGCAACGCGCAAGAGTTTGCCGCAGCAGTGCGACCAGGCAAAACAATGTTGGTGATGGCCGAGTCGCCGAGTAACCCTCATATTGATTTAGTTGACCTCACAGAACTTGGCAAGATTAAAGGACCATTCACACTCGTCGACTCGACACTCGCAACCCCATTGGCACAACGACCCCATGACCACGGTGTATCAATTGTTTTGCACTCAGCAACAAAAGGAATCGCTGGTCATAACGATGCGACTCTCGGCGTGATTGCCGCAGATTTAGATTTGATTTCAGATATCTGGACATATTCGGTTTTGCACGGTGCCACCGCTTCACCATTTGATGCAATGAACGGCTTACGCGGAATTCGCACACTTGACGTTCGATTAGCAAGACAGAGCGACTCTGCACAACAACTTGCCGAGTGGCTATTAACTCAAAAAAATGTGACTGGTGTGCACTACCCAGGGCTCAAATCACATCCGCAACACGAACTTGCAGTCAAGCAGATGAACTACTTCGGTTCGGTGCTGTCATTTGAAATTGCTGGTGGCAAACCTGCGGCCTCAAAACTGCTGAGTGCGCTAAAACTTGTGCGACCCGCCGTGACACTGGGCGGACCAGAAACACTTATCTCGCATTCGGCGTCAAGCACGCACAACAGTGTCGACATTGAAACTAAAACAAAAACCGGATTGACCGATTCGCTACTGCGACTTTCTATTGGCTTAGAAGCCTGCGTTGATATTAAAAATGATTTGGCTAGCGCACTAGCACTAACTAACTAACTAACTA
>JAEMRY010000137.1 GCA_016463105.1 Ilumatobacteraceae bacterium
GGGCGAATCATGCTTAAGCGAGATCAAGGAAAGCTAATTTTCGTTACGATCCGTGACCGCAGTGCAGATATTCAACTATTTATTTCTAAATCAGTCGTGGGTGACGCTCAATTCGATGTGATCAATAATTTAGATCTCGGTGACTGGGTTGGTGCACATGGATTAATCATGACTACACGCAAAGGCGAATTATCAGTAAAGGTTTCGTCAGTTGATTTGCTTTCAAAAGCACTTCGACCACTACCTGACAAATTTCATGGTCTAACCGACATTGATACCCGTTATCGCCAGCGCTACGCCGACTTGATTGTCAACGACGAAGCACGCCGAGTATTTGAAGTGCGTCATGCAACCATTTCAAGTTTCCGTCGCACCCTAAGTGAGCGCGAATACATCGAAGTCGAAACCCCGGTTCTGCACATAGAGGCTGGTGGGGCTCACGCTCGCCCATTCGTAACTCATCACAACACTCTTGACATGCAATTGTTCTTGCGTATCGCCCTTGAGTTGCACCTCAAACGTTTGATTGTTGGTGGCATGGAGCGTGTTTTTGAGATCGGTCGAGTATTTCGCAACGAAGGAATCTCAACACGACATAATCCTGAGTTCACAATGATGGAGTCGTACCAAGCTTTCGCCGATCACACTGACGTCATGGATTTAACCGAAGTTTTAATTCGCAATGCGGCTCGCGATGCACTTGGTACAACTTTTGTAGATATTCGTGGCACCGAATTTGATCTTGCTTTACCATGGCGTCGCGTGCGGATGATTGATCTCGCTAGTGAGGCTGTCGGCGAAAAAGTACATCCCTCAATGCCGGTTGATGCAATGCGTGCAATAGCCAAGAAGCATGGCATTCACACCGAGACTCGTTGGGGCTCTGGGCGGATCATCGAAGAAATATTTGCCGAGAAATCTGAAGCAACATTGATTAAACCGACTTTCGTCACTGGTCATCCAGTTGAAATTTCACCATTGGCGCGTGTCGATCGCGAAGATCCGTTCTTGACTGAAAGATTTGAGTTGTTCGTTGGCACACACGAACTTGCCAATGGCTTCACCGAACTTAATGACCCAATTGAACAGCGTGAACGATTTGCACAAGAAGCAAAATCAAAGGCTGCTGGCAATCTTGAAGCCGGAACAATCGACGAAGATTATTTGCGAGCGCTCGAATATGGGCTTCCACCAACTGGCGGTCTTGGCATTGGCATCGATCGACTCGTGATGCTTCTCAGTGGCGCAAGCAGCATCAAAGATGTGATCTTGTTTCCAACGTTGCGACCAGAGGTTTTTGAATCATGAGTGAGTCGCGGCGCGCTTGGGGTGTCGGTGTCGCCACGGTTGCGCCAAACGACTCGGTTCTTGATGTTTACTTCAGACGACTTGGTTGGGGCGATAAAGCACCAGAAGAACACCTTGCGTCTTTGCCACAAGCACATACTGATCCACGTCGTGGCGTTGGACTTGTGCCAGTAAATATCGCAATCGATACGGCTACGGCACCGCGTGATGCGACGGATGCATATTTGAGATTGCATTTGATGTCGCATCGCTTTGCATTGCCTAACTCGATGAACCTAGATGGAATTTTCGGTTTGCTAACTAATGTTGCGTGGACATCAATCGGCGCAGTGCCTGTTGACGTAATCGACGAAGTCACATTTAATATGCGACGCAATGGCGAACATCTAACAATTCACGGTGTCGATAAGTTTCCAAGAATGACTGACTATGTCGTGCCTAGCGGTGTTCGGATTGCCGATGCATCTCGCGTTCGACTCGGTGCTCACCTTGCATCTGGCACAACAGTGATGCATGAAGGTTTCTGCAACTTCAATGCCGGCACACTTGGCACATCAATGGTTGAGGGTCGCATCTCTGCCGGGGTTGTCGTAGATGACGGCTCTGATATCGGTGGCGGCGCTTCGATCATGGGCACACTTTCTGGTGGTGGCAAAGAAGTGATTCGCGTTGGCAAGCGTTGTCTGCTTGGCGCAAACAGCGGGCTGGGCATCAGCCTCGGCGATGACTGCATTATTGAAGCTGGTCTTTATGTAACTGGTGGCACGCTCGTAAAACTTCCCGACGCGACAATCGTTAAGGCTCGCGAACTTTCGGGCGCAAATAACTTATTGTTCCGTCGCAACAGCCAATCTGGTGCGGTCGAAGCATC
>JAEMRY010000138.1 GCA_016463105.1 Ilumatobacteraceae bacterium
CTACGACCAAGGGATTATGAGTCCCCTGCTCTAACCACTGAGCTACTGGCCCCACTCAATCAACCAAACGCTACTCGCTCACCCCAGATATCGCCGAGCGGCACAAGGTTTGTATTTGCCAATCTGAGGATGAGGCTGACTGAATATCAAGTTACGAGGTCACGTCTTTGTGCGCGAACCTATTAATTGCAAGCGCATAGAGCACTGTTCCGGCAATAAAGCAATAACTTGCACCGCGGATCATTGTTGACCAATCAATTGTTGTGGCCAACGCATCAAACCATGAAAATGCATAGTGAACTGGCAACCAATCACGAAGTTTTCCAAGAGCCGTGATGGCGTCAAGAATGCTGAGCAAAATTGATGTTCCAACTGCAACCCCAACTGCGCCAAGTGGTGCATCGGTGCGAACACTCAGATAAAAAGCGAGTCCCGCGACAAACAAAAGTGAAATCGCCAAATAGACCGTGATGATTGCAATTCGTGAGATGGCAACCGAATTCGTAAATGTTGCCCCGAGCGGACTCTGCAATGGTTTGGTACCAAATGCAATTAGACCAACAAACCATGCGCAGATTGGCATGATCAAAACTGCGAGAGCCGAAAGAGTGAGACTGACTTTAATTTTTTGCAAAAGCAAACGAGTACGTGGAACAGGAGAAGCCAACAAGTATCGAAGAGTCGACCACGATGCTTCAGAGGCAACCGTGTCACCATTAAATAGAGCAATCACTGTCACCAAAAGAAATGGGGTTGCAAAATAAAGCATCGTCACCGTGAAGTTCGCAGCACCAATAGTTGCCAAACCAATCAGGTCGGTCGTGCCCGAGCCGATTCGCGTCGGCCCACCGCTGTTTCCTGACGGGCCAAACTTTACGGCAATCGCTACTAGAACTGGTAGTGACACAACAAACGCATACGCAAAGGCTGTGCGCTTTCGTTTGAGTTGGCGATACAGCTCAATGTGATACGGCAAAGTCTTCGAAGCCGAATAACTCATACCTTCTCCTGTCCGATGACTAAGTCATCACCAATAAGTTCAAGAAAGATTTCTTCGAGCGACTGAGACTTTTGATTTTTTGTGAGTATCTCTTCCATTGGCCCGAACGAAATGAGTTGACCACGGTGCATCAAAACCACATGGCTACAAGTTTGTTGAATCTCAGCCAGCAAGTGCGACGAGATGACAACTGTTCTGCCAGTCGACGCATAATTTTTCAACACTTGTCGCATCTCTGCGATCTGTTGTGGGTCAAGTCCGTTAGTTGGTTCATCCAACACCAAGAGATCTGGCATGCCAAGCATTGACTGAGCAATCGCAAGACGCTGTCGCATACCTTGGCTGTAGGTGCGCACTTTTTTATCCAATGCGGTTCCTAATTTCGTGATCGCAACAACTTGTTCGAGATGCTGCTCACCATCGCGTCCGATAGATCTCCAGTAAAGCCAAAGATTTTCGCGACCCGAAAGATGCGGCAAAAAACCTGGGCCTTCGATAAAGCTGCCGAGATTCGAAAGCGCGGGCGAGCCTGGATAAATCGGTTTACCGTTCAAATAAATCGACCCCTGAGTTGGAAAAATCAGTCCCATCACCATGCGCAGCGCCGTTGTCTTGCCTGCGCCATTCGGACCAAGAAGTCCGACAACCTGACCACGTTGAACTTCAAACGAAAGGTTCGCCACCGCCTGATGGCCATCTTTGTATATCTTGCCTAAATTTTCAACCTCGACGAGGGCAACGCTGTTTTCGTGGCTTGGTGCAATCTTCGGTCTACGTATTCGAACATACACAAATGCAACAAACAACGAAGCCACGGCTCCAAGCGGCCAAAGAATATTTGCTGCACCTGATTGCGCTGCGGTTGCGATGCTCGTGTGAAAAGTAAGTGCCGAGAGCGGAGAAACTGAATAGAAGCGAGAAGTTTTTGGGGTGTCGTAGCCTTGATCAGTAGTTGAGATGCCGACTGCAATCACGTCACCAGCCGAAGCATCCAAAATTGTTGCGGGTAAATTAACAACTACATCGCTGCCACCAGTTGAAATATTTGAAATTTGAACTGGGGCGACGATTCCGTTCGGAAGATTAATCCCGCCACTTGGCGACTTGACGACCAGAGAGAAGAAAAGCGTCGCATCAGGTTGCGTGCTGGTGATTCGAACCTTGATTGATGACGGGCC
>JAEMRY010000139.1 GCA_016463105.1 Ilumatobacteraceae bacterium
TGACTGGTCTAACGAGAGCCACAGTGCGGCGAAGTTTGCATACATTACAAAAATTAGGATACGCCGTAACGGATGGCAAGCAATTTGAACTCACGCCTCGCGTTCTAGATATTGGTTATGCATATCTCGCGTCTGCACAGATTGGTGAAATTGCGCAACCATTTATGGAGGCACTGTCTGATCGAATAAATGAATCCGTTTCTGTTGCAGTTCTCGACGAGTTTGAAATTGTTTACGTTGCTCGAGTGCCAACAAAACGAATTATGCGAATCGGTCTTGCCCTTGGCTCACGACTACCAGCATTAGTTACTTCAATGGGCCGAATGATTGTTGCGGATCTCTCGCCCCTTGAACTAAGCAAATTTATTAAGTCTGCGCCTTTCCCAAAGATGACCGAGAAGACACTTAATACGAAGGCTGATCTAACTAAGGCACTTGCGTTGATAAAACAACAAGGCTGGGCGCTACTTGACCAAGAACTTGAAGATGGTGTCAGGTCAATCGCCGCACCAATTCGTGATAAACACAACCGGACAATTGCGGCGATCAACATTGGTACCCAAACTGGCCGTGTGAACATGAGCAAACTAAAAGACGAATATTTACCTCAATTAGTTCAAACTGCAGTTCACATCACATCGGCAATGAGCAAGCGGTGAATGCAACTAAGATTTAAAACATAAATGAATAATGATTTAGATGTACTGTTTCAGGCTGCGCGCCGTCGCACATTTGCGATTATTTCTCACCCTGACGCCGGCAAGACGACACTCACTGAAAAGTTTTTGCTATACGCCGGCGCGGTGCAAGAAGCCGGCGCGGTAAAGGCACGCGCCGGTGGACGTGCTTCGACTTCTGACTGGATGGCGCTCGAGCGCGAACGTGGAATCTCAATCTCGTCGACAGTGTTGCAGTTTCCATATCGCGACCATGTATTTAACTTGCTTGATACCCCAGGCCACAAAGATTTCTCAGAAGATACATATCGCGTTTTGGCTGCAGTTGACGCCGTGATCATGGTGCTTGACATTGCTAAAGGTATTGAGTCGCAAACTTTGAAACTTTTTCAAGTGTGTCGCTCGCGAAATTTGCCTGTTCTAACTTTTTTTAATAAATACGATCGTCCTGGTCGTGACCCACTTGAGTTGCTTGACGAAGTTGAGAAACAAATTGGCTTGCGTCCGACACCTGCGACTTGGCCAGTCGGTATCCCTGGTGATTTTCGCGGCGTGATTGATCGGCGCACAAAAGAATTTATTCGATTCACGCGAACCGCACGGGGTGGGTCAGAAGCACCCGAAGAAATCGTGCCGACCGATCGAGCAGCTACCGAAGAAGGCGATGCGTGGAGCGCAGCCTTAGAGGGTTGCTCGCTGCTTGACGCGATTGGCGCAAATGTTGATGTCGAGAGTTTTTTGGCCGGCGTGACAACGCCCGTATTTGTCGGCTCTGCGTTGACGAATTTCGGCGTGCGAATGTTGCTTGACGCAGTTATCGACCTGGCACCGCCTGCTGTTGCTCGACAAAATATTGCAGGCGACGCACAGCCACTAGATAACGAGTTCTCGGCATTCGTGTTCAAGATTCAGGCCAATATGAACCCACGCCATCGTGACTTGTTGGCGTTTGCGCGCGTTTGCACGGGCCAATTTGTGCGTGGCATGGATGTCACCTGTTCGCGAACCACGAAAGTTTTGAGTACAAAATATGCGACATCGGCTTTTGGCTCTGATCGCACGATTATTCAAGATGCGTTTCCGGGTGACATCATCGGATTAATTAACGCCACTGGACTCAAAATCGGCGACACGCTATATGCATCAAAGCACGTTGAATATCCAGCGGTGCCGAGGTTTGCCCCTGAGGTTTACGCAACGGCGCGACCGATTGAAACTTCTCGCGTTAAACAATTTCGTCGTGGGCTTGCACAACTTGACGAAGAAGGTGTGGTGCAAGTTTTACGCGACCCAGATGTTGGCGATTCGCATCCGATTTTGGCAGCAGTTGGTGCACTGCAATTCGAAGTTTTATCACATCGACTTGAACACGAATTCAATTCACCGACTGAAATAAGCCCACTTTCATATCAAGCAATTCGAGTCACCGATGATGCGAGTGCCGATCGCTTGCGTCAGATTGGCGGCGTGCGAATTTTGAAGCGCGGCGATGGTGCACT
>JAEMRY010000140.1 GCA_016463105.1 Ilumatobacteraceae bacterium
TCAGCCTTTGTATCGATTCGTAATCGGCAGACGACGATCTTTGCCAAATGCCTTAGTACTAACTCGCACGCCAGGAGGTCCTTGACGGCGTTTATATTCATTGACGTCAACCAAGCGTGAAATACGTTTTACAAGTTCAGCGTCATAACCAAGTGCAATTATTTCTTGCGCAGTTGCATCTTCTTCGATGTACAACCCAAGAATCAAATCTAAAATATCGTATGGCGGCAGGCTTTGGTCATCGCGTTGATCAGGTCGCAACTCAGCCGAAGGCGCTTTGTCGATGATCGTACGTGAAATGACTTCACGATTAGATTTTGTGTTGATGAACTCGCATAATTCATAAACTTTTGTCTTAAATAAATCTCTGATGACGGCATATCCACCAACCGAATCGCCATACAAAGTGAAGTATCCAACAGCTATCTCACTCTTGTTGCCAGTTGTCAATACCATCCAGCCAAATTTGTTTGAGAGTGCCATCAATGTTGTGCCTCGCACACGACTTTGCAAGTTTTCTTCAGTCAAATCGGCTTGACGGTTAGCGAAACTTGGCTTGAGCATTTCTAAATATGAAGTGAATGCAGGCTCAATTGAAATTGTTTGCATTTCAATACCTAAAGATGTTGCTAGGTCTTGCGCATCGGTACGCGAGCCAGGCGAAGAATAACGAGATGGCATTGAGACACCATGCACATGGGTCGCCCCAAGAGCTTCGACGGCGATTGCTGCAACAAGTGCCGAGTCAACACCACCAGACAAACCGATAACTACATCGGTAAAACCATTTTTCAAAACATAATCACGCGTACCAACCACAAGCGCTGAATGCACTTGGGCGATCTCGCTTAACGGTTCATCGACTTCTCCTCGAGTTTGTATCGGTGCCGATACGGATCGTGAAGTCGGTAAATCTAAGTCGCAAACGAGAAGCGCTTCTCCAAATTGATTTGCACTCGCGATAAGTGTGCCGTCGCCTGCCAAGATCATCGAGCCGCCATCAAAAACAAGCTCGTCCTGTCCGCCGACTTGATTGACATAGGCAACAACACATTTGTTGTCGCGCGCTCGAGCACTAAGCATTTCGTGACGCACACTGAGTTTTCCGCCGTGAAACGGTGAGCCGTTGATATTTATATTTAGTACTGCACCCAGCGATGCTTGCGCTGCAACTGGTCCATTGGCATCCCAGATGTCTTCGCAGATTGTCACACCAACACAAACATTGTTAATCATAAATAATGGATTATCAACGCCGACTTTAAAATATCTCTGTTCATCAAACACGTTGTAGTTCGGTAATAGATGTTTGCGATACACGCCTAACACGGCACCGTTACGACAAACAGCCGCCGCATTAAAAATTTCTCCAGAGTTCTCATCGCGATCAACAAAACCAATTACGGCAACAGTGTCCCCAATTATTGTGACTATTTTTGCGAGAGCTGTCAGGTTGTCGGCGACAAATCCATCTTTCAAAACGAGATCTTCGGGTGGATAACCGGTCACCGACAACTCGGGAAACGCCACGAGATCACATTTAGCGACAACAGCCTGGTTGTAGTAGTCAAGAATTTTCGCCGAGTTATCGGACAACGCCCCAACTGTTGGGTTGATTTGGGCAAGCCCAACACGTAATTTCACGAAATCGGCCACAGTTTCAGGCTACCCAGCCAAAAACTTCACACGCCGTTTACATTCGGACGATGGTTCAGAGACTCTGATCAGCAAAACTATGAGGGTTCCGAATGTGTCGACGTGGCGCATTCCTTACGAAAGGAAACTTCATGGCATATCAAGCTGAGTACATCTGGGTAGACGGCGTAAAGCCAACTCCAACTTTGCGATCGAAAACAAAGATTATCGAAAATGGTACGAAAGCATTACCGATTTGGGGATTCGACGGATCCTCGACAAGCCAAGCAACAGGTGAAGCATCGGATTGCATTCTTAATCCAGTTTTCAGTTGCAAGGATCCAATTCGTGGCGGAAAAAATATTCTTGTGATGTGCGAAGTATTAGTTGCTTCAACCGGAAAACCGCATCCAACAAACTCACGAGCCGCATGTGCTGCTGTTGCAAAAAAATATGCAGCTGAAAAAATGATTTACGGCATCGAGCAGGAATACACGATGATGCGACTCAACGGTCGACCATTTGGTTTTCCAGAACTTT
>JAEMRY010000141.1 GCA_016463105.1 Ilumatobacteraceae bacterium
TATTCGCCAGCGACTAGTGCTGGGTCAATTTTGACGCCTGGTCCCATTGTCGAAGACACAGAAATCTTTTTGATGTATCGACCTTTGGCAGCTGCAGGGCGTGTGCGATTAAGTTCGTCAAGCACGGCAGCCACATTCAACGCAAGTGCAGCAGCTTCGAAACTTACTTTGCCCACCGGAATGTGCACATTGCCATAACGGTCTGTGCGGTATTCGACTTTTCCGCCTTTGAACTCGGCAACTGCACGAGCCACATCTGTTGTCACTGTGCCAGTCTTTGGGTTCGGCATTAAACCGCGTGGTCCGAGTGCGCGACCCAATTTTCCGACTAGTGGCATCATGTCTGGGGTTGCAATTGCAATGTCGAAATCCATTTTGCCTTTTTCAATTTCGGCTGCAAGATCATCGCTACCAACAATGTCAGCACCCGCGTCGCGCGCCTGCTTGGCGGCATCGCCTGCTGCGAAAACTGCAATCCGAACTGTTTTACCAGTACCCGATGGCATCGAGACGGTTCCGCGAACGCTCTGCTCTGTTTTGCGTGGATCAAGACCCAATCGCACGGCAAGTTCAATCGTTTCGTCAAACTTCGCCTTGGCTAGTGACTTAACTTTGGCTACTGCATCTGCTGGTGAGTGCAATGTTTCGCGATCATAAGAAGCCACCGCGTTGCGATAGTTCTTGCCGTGATTCTTATCTGTATTTTTTGCTGTCTTTTTTTCTGGCATAAAGCCTCCCTCGTGTTTTGCCTGACCGGATGAGGTTCTTCCGAATCAGGATTTGGTTTTTATGTTAATTAATTAGTAATGAAATCAGCTATTAAATCAGCCAACTACAGTCAGACCCATTGAGCGGGCTGTTCCGCGGACTTGTTGTTTTGCAGCCTCAAGATCGTTGGCATTTAAGTCAGGCATTTTGATTTTGGCTACTTCTTCAACATCTTTATCAGTCACTGAACCGCAAATTTCTTTGCCTGGGTTCTTTGAGGCTTTCTCGAGACCTGCTTTTTGACGCAATAAAACTGGCGTCGGTGGCGTCTTAAGAATAAATGTGAATGAACGATCTTCAAAGATTGTGATCTCAACAGGCACAACTGTGCCACTCTGTGATTCGGTTGCAGCGTTGTACTGCTTAACGAACTCCATGATTTGAATACCGTGAGGTCCGAGCGCTGTACCAACTGGTGGCGCTGGTGTTGCCTTGCCCGCAGGAATCTGAATCTTGACGATCGCTTTAATGTCTTTTTTTGCCATGATGAATTTCTTTCTTGTGAGTTTCTAGTTAGAGCTTCGCGACTTGGCTGAAATCCATTTCGACGAGAGTTTCTCGACCGAAGATGTTGACAAGCACTTTGAGTTTCATGTGGTCTGCATTGATTTCTGCAACTTGACCCGAGAAGTCTGCGAATGGGCCCTCTTTAACGCGAACGCCTTCGCCAATTTCATAATCAAGTTTCGGCGCCTTGCGCTTCGGTGCTTCTTTGCCATCTCCCTTTGCCGACAAGAACGTTTCAACTTCTTTGCGTGACAACGGTGCAGGAGTCTTGCCTTTTTGGCTCTGTCCTACGAAACCAGTTACGCCCGGTGTGTTGCGAATACAAAACCAAGTTTCGTCATCCATCTCGCAACGTACAAGCAAATATCCAGGGAAAACTTTTTTCTGAACCGTCTGTTTGCGGCCTTGCTTAAATTCGACGACGTCTTCCATTGGGATAACGATTTCATAAATACGATCGGCAAGGTTGTAAGAAGCAATTCGTGCTTTGAGATTGGCGTCAACTTTTTTTTCGTATCCAGACTGCGAGTGAACGACATACCATTTGCCAGGGCGCAACCACGGGCGTTCGGCTTCGCTGTCGTCAACGCCATCACCATCTTGGGTGAGATCAAAAGTTGCGTCTACGACTTGCGAAGCAGTTGCCTCGTCGTCGTTAGCAAGTTGAGTAGTGGTGTCGTCAGTCATTTAGTAGGTGCCTAATCTTTGTAAAGCCAGCCTGAAAGTATGCCAAATGCAGCGTCCAATCCACCCACAAAAGCGGTGACAATTACAACGGTGACCAGCACAATTATTGAATATCGACGAACTTCGGGCCATTTTGGCCACGCAACCTTGCGCAT
>JAEMRY010000142.1 GCA_016463105.1 Ilumatobacteraceae bacterium
GGTGTGCCACGGCGCAACACGCCGCCTTCACCGACATATGGGCCTTCTGTGTTTTCACGAATCACAATAAAATCGTGTGGTTTTGTTTGACCTGGCCCGACGCCAGCAAACGGACGACGATTTATATAAAGATCTAATTCAAAACGCATTTTAAGCAGCAAGCCACGCTCGATGATGCCAGGCGCCACCGCAGGTGTGCCGACTGCCCCGAGCAAAATAGCGTCAAACTTTCGCAACTCAGCCAATGTTGGGTCAGAAAGAATTTCGCCATCACGAAGATATCGAGCACCACCTAAATCAAAATTAGTGATCGCAAGTTTTACGCCAGAGGCATCCACTACTTTTAGCGCTTCGGCGATAACTTCTGGACCAATACCGTCACCGCCGACTACGGCGATGCGATGAACAGCAAAGTCTCTACTTGGGTTGTTGTTTGTTTTTTGCGAAACCATCTGATAATTGTATGGCAGAAAATATGGCTCACAAGTAATAGATATATACGACAGATAGATACTCACTTATTAGGTAGCATTTTCGGGGTAATGATCCACAAAGTCTCACGAAACCTTTACGAACGCCTGCGCGAAGAACACGCCGATCTCACAACGCGCGGACGAATCTCGGCTGCCGAAAAAATTGCCCGCGCGCGCGAGCATGGTGACCTTAAAGAAAACGGCGACTATCACGCCGCAAAAGATGAGCATGGGCATATGGAGGGACGCATCCGCCAACTCGAATCAATTCTTGAAGATGTCGAAATCATAGAACCACCGAAAGATGGAACAGTCGGCTTCGGCACAATCGTCACAGTGCTTTATGAAGGCGACAAGCCATCGATGGCCGAAAGTTATTTGATTGGCCATATTGAAGAGCGGTGCGAGAATGCCGAAGTGATGAGCCCCACTTCTCCACTTGGAGCAGCACTGCTTGGCGCAAAAAAAGGTGACGTCGTTACATACGCGGCACCAAAAGGAAATCTAAAAGTAAAAATTGTTGAGATGCAACAATTGTGATGCGCGAGTCGGTGGCCCCGCTGCCCGGCTTGCCACCCGGATTTGAAATTGATCTTCCTGGTCGCGGGCGAATATTCGTACGCGAAAAATTAGGACCGACAGGTGCGCCAACACTTTTGTTGTTACACGGTTGGACCGCAACTGCAGATCTGAACTGGTTCACGTGTTTTGACGCGTTATCCGAACACTTTCATGTCGTAGCAATGGACATGCGCGGGCACGGTCGCGGAATTCGTACGAAGTCAAATTTCAAACTCGAAGATTGTGCTGATGATGCCGCTGCAGTTGCTGACGTCTTGGGCATTTCTACTTTTATTCCGGTCGGGTATTCAATGGGCGGTGCTGTGGCACAACTTTTGTGGGCCCGCCACGAGTTACGTGTGCGCGGAATCGTGTTGTGCAGTACTGCCAGCCACTTCGCAGAGAAGCGTGAAGAACGACTCAGCTTCTTTGGTCTCACTGGTCTTGCTGCACTCTCACGATTAACTACACCTCAGGCAAGAACATGGATCACCGACCAACTTTATTTGCAACGCAAATCAGACGGTCTTACAGATTGGGCCGTGCAACAAATCGCGAGTCACGATTGGCGACACATTCTTGAAGCAGGCAGCGCAATCGGCAATTTTGATTCACGTGACTGGTTACCAAGACTTGAAGCACCAGCATCAGTAATAATCACCACCGAAGATGCTGTGGTCGCACCTGATCGCCAACGCGAGTTATATCAAATAATTAGTGATGTCGAAGTGTTCGAAGTTCACGGTGGACATAATTCTGTGTTTGCGAAAAAAGATTTCTTCGTGCCAACACTTGTTGAAGCCTGTATCTCGGTTTACTATCGCTCATCAAATTAGACAGTTAAACACTCTCGCGACCAACAATCACTTTTGGATCGTTCCATAAATCTTTAACTGCATCAGCCAGACTGCCCCGCGCTGCACCTGCATCTGTGACTATGTCATTTGGCGTGTCGGCAAAACGCAATACCGAGGCAACGCCTTTGTCGCAAACCGCGACCACTAAACGCACGCGACGACGTAATGGATGTTGACTTGGTGGAATATCTTCGGATGTTTCAGTTTC
>JAEMRY010000059.1 GCA_016463105.1 Ilumatobacteraceae bacterium
GTTGCGTATGCAAATGCCCGGGTAGAGGCACTGTCATTCCGGGTCGCTGTTGCATACGTTAAGTCTTCCACTTTCGTGCTTTGCAACTCTGACTGGCGGTTGCCATGAGTGTGCCGTCTTGCGCGAACATGTTTACTCGGCCGTGCCCGAAGCCTCTTTCAATTGCGTCTATATATATGTCGAGCAAGACCCATTTTGTTGGTACAAGTTTGACAATGCGGATTGTATTATCGAGGCTGTTGCCACCCGCGGCAAGACCGAGTGCTTGCCCCACTGCCATCGGCACAAAGTCACCAAGAATGCCAAGTGCAGTTGCGTCAACATCTTCGATCATCGCAGGAATGTGCGCCCACATCACGACGTTGCCATCGCTGAGTGAGCCATCAAGTTGCGACATGTTGCGACCCTTGACGACGCGTTGTTGCAGCGAATCATGAATTGTGCCTGGCGAATCGTGAATGTGTTGACGCTGTGGAACTTGTTCAGGCTCTGGCACCACTGGCATTTTTGCAAATTGACCAGATGCTTCGAAGTTGCGATCACCAAGTGCGCCGTTGACCGTAAGAATTTCGCGATCTCCAACGCGCGCGACTGCACGGCCTTGGGTTATTTGCGGACCATTTACGACAAGGGTGACATCAATTGTTACGAGTTCGTTCGTTTTTGCGAACGACAAATATTGCGCAGTTGCCCAAACTAAGTTGCGTTGCGAAACCGATTCAAGTGCACTGATGCATGCGCCGAGTCCGGCACCACCAAATAGAAACGAGCCGCCCGTAGAGATACGGATGTCAACTGGCATCTCAAACCTTGAAGTTTCGCCAATCCGATTTAATCCAAGAAAACTGCGACTATCCACTGTGCCACTCTAATAAGTTGAGGCCTGTCGCCGACTAGTTTTGCTGTATGACTAATACCCCATGGCTTGGCGACTCAGTATCGCTTGTTGAAGCGTTTCGTAGTGGCGAGCGCTCACCGCTTGAAGAATTGCGGGCGACATTTGATGCAATTTCGCGCAGCAAGCTGAACGCATTCTGCTTCTTAGATCAAGAAGCCGCTGAGCGTGATGCAAAAAATGCAGATATTTCTTTGCCTTTTGGCGGTGTGCCGTTTGGCGTGAAAGAACTCGACGGTGTTGCTGGATGGCCCGATACAGAAGCGTGCATGGTTTTTAAAGATCGAACTTCAAAAACAACTGATACGCAAGTCAACCGAATTTGTCGCGTTGGTGGCGCAATAAAAGTTGGCCAGACAAACGCCAGCGAATTTGGTGGCGTTAATTTGACGCGGACAATTTTGCACGGCGCAACACATAATCCGTGGAAGCACGGACACACACCAGGTGGATCTTCGGGTGGCACAGCATCTGCAGTTGCCGGCGGGCTTGTTTCGATTGCGACTGGTGGCGACGGCGGCGGATCGATTCGAATTCCTGCTGGGTTCACCGGGCTTGTTGGATTGAAAGCAACTTTCGGTCGCATTCCGCGCGGACCAGGTGCATCAAATGGCAACTTAACAACTGTGACTGGATGTTTATCGCGAAGTGTGCGCGACACAGCACGATGGTTTGATGTTGCAAATGGTCATGAAGCGCACGACCCGCTAAGTCTGCCTCGCGTTTCGGGATGGGAAGCTGGACTCGGAACTATCTCGACGAATGGTTTGCGTGTGGCCGTTGTGCCTAACTTCGGTGGCGGCGTTGTTTCGCCAGCAATGTGGGAAGTAATTGAGCGCGCTGCTGAAAATTTAATTGCTGTGACTGGTCTAAAGCGACGCGAGTCGGTTGATGTTTCGTTACCCCGACTTGGCGCTGCGTGGTCGATAACTGGATCTGTTGCGATAAGAACTGCACTCAAAGAGTATTGGCCTGAGTGTGCTGATCAACTGACACCTGAAATTCGGTATGGTCAAGAGCGAACCGAAAATCTTTATAATGCTGACGCACGCGGAAAATTTGAACAACGCAGAATTGAATTAAATAATCGCATGGCGCAAATATTTAGTGAAGTTGATTTAATTATTACTGCAAGCAATCCAGATATTGCGTTTAATGCCGAAGGGCCATTGCCACATATTTTCGGCGGTCTTGTTGCTGGTGCTCGCAATAACGGCGTGCTGACGTTTCCCGCAAATATTTATGGCAATCCAGGAATCTCTGTGCCAGTGGGTTTGGTCGACGGCCTGCCAGTTGGAATGCAGATCATGGCGCGACATTTTGAAGAACCACTACTTCTTGAACTTGCCCTCGCCGTCGAGCGCACACAACCCTGGCCGCTCGTCGCCCCCTAAATAAAATTAGATCGCGAGTAGAGCGCGCGCGACAAGGTCTGTGCCGAAGGCGGTGAGAATTGCTAAATAACTCAAGCCTGTTGCCGCCATTACTGCCGAGTAACTTCGTTCTTTTAATGCCGCTCGAGTAAACCAAGCCAGCACTCCGGTTAAAGATGCGCAACCCACCCAGAAATATCCGAGAATGCCATCCCAGCCGTCGTCGATTGAACCATTAAGCACACTGATCATTCCGGTTGGCAAAATCATTACGAATATTTCGATCGGCCAAATTATTAGCAGAGTGTTGGTTAATTCGTTAAGAGGTTTTCGTGTCATGCCTGGCTGCACGAGATACCAGTGACCAAGCAACATTAAGTCAGTGACTGCACCGAGAAACGCCGCGCCTACGACCACCCTCAGCAAATCTACAAATAAATTAGAAGTGCTATTTGAAAATACTGAGACGATCAAACCGAATACGCCGACGCCAACTGCAAATAAATCAAATTGTGCAGACTTTTTTGTGATTGTGGCAAAGGCGATCAATGCAACTGTGATGCTGGCCAGTTCTCGAACCAGAACTACCTCAAAAAAGAAACCTGCGAAGGCCGCGAAACCCGCGAGCGAGCCAAATACGCCGCGCAATAATTTTGAGTAGCCAGATGAAATCTCTTGACTACGAAGTGTGAACCAAAGAAACGCAAGGCCACCAGTTGCCCACTGCAATAAAAATGTTGCTGCGTCTAGACGCATTAACCAACCACAACCAGCGAATGGTCGACATTATTCATAGACATTGGGCCGGCATTGGTGGCAACGACAATATCTTCGAGACGCATCCCCCACTTGCCCGGAATATAAATGCCGGGCTCAACACTGAATGCATGGCCGGCTGCGATTGTCAGTTTGTTGCCGCTGACCATATACGGATCTTCGTGTGCTTCCATTCCGATTCCGTGACCTGTGCGATGGATAAAAAAATCGCCGAACCCGGCATCATCAATAATTTTTCGGGCTGCAGTGTCAACTGATTCGCAAGTTGCACCAACTACGCCTGCCTTAACACCGGCTGCTTGTGCCGCGTGAAGCACCGAATATGCACTGCTTATTTGTCTTGGTGGTGTGCCGATGTAAACACACCGTGTGATGTCACTGCAATAGCCGTTCATCGTGCCACCAAAATCGCACAACACGATTTCGTTTTTCTGAATCACTCGTGGCCCAGCATGATGATGAGGACTCGCGGCGTTTTCTCCGGCGGCGACAATTGCAAAGTTGACAATGTCGTGACCTTCGGCGATTAAACGTGCAGAAATATCAGCCGAAACTTGTGCTTCAGTTCGACCAACGAGATGAATCTCGCCGGCTTGTAACTGCGTAGCCACACGATCTGCCGCAGCGCCTGCCGCCTGCAATGCTGTGATTTCGGCCGCATCTTTGGCCATGCGCATCGGGCCAACGACGTCGACTGCTCGCACAAAAGTTGCACCCGAAATAAATGTCATCAGCTCAACCAAAAATCTGGCCCACATTTGGTCGCCTACTGCAATATTTTTTGCACCACCAAGAAGTTTTGCAACTATTGAAACTGGATTTTCGGTTTCACCCCAGGGAACAATTCGAAATACTTCATCAAACGGTGTAACTCGTGGCGCTTCAAGTCGTGGAACAACCAATGCAGCAACTGATTCATGCGTGATGACCAGCATTGTTAAACGCTCAAGAGGCATTGCGTAATAACCAGTCAGATATGGCAAATCGTGACCAACACTCAATATTGCGGCGTCAAGCGAAAGACGTTTCATTTCTTGGCGCACACGCGAAATTCGCGAAGCATAAAGTGTGCTCGAACTAATAGCTGTGACGGTGCTCATTTGACTAGTCGACCCGCCTGATAATCATTTACTGCTTCGACAATTTGTTCGCGTGTATTCATCACGAATGGACCATAACGCACAATCGGTTCATTTAGCGGTGCTCCACCAATAATTAATAACTGTGGACTCACGTCTGTCTCGAGATTGGCTTCGATCTTTACTGAACCCGTACTGCGTTCAAAAACAACCATCTGGCCGCTCTCGATAGTTTGCCCGTTGACACTTACTGATCCATCAAATACGTGCACAAGTGCGGTGTGACTCGGTTCAGGGGTCCATTCGATTACATCGTTTTGCTGCATCGTTGCGTGTGCATAAGTCATCGGACTAGTCGTCTCGACTGGGCCAGTTGCACCGTGAACTTTGCCGGCAACAATTTTTATTAATCCACCGTTTGCGAGTTTCACTTGTGCGAGTTCGTCGGCTTCGTAACCCTGATATCGAGGTGCGATCATTTTTCGGTCTGCAGAAAGATTTACCCAAAGTTGAAAACCGTGCATTCGCCCACCGAGCGCAAGCATGTCATCAGTTGGCAATTCGCTATGCACGACACCAGAGCCTGCGGTCATCCACTGCACACCACCGTTTTTAATAACTGCTCGTGTGCCAATCGAGTCTTCATGAACCATTGCACCCGACATTAAATATGTAACAGTTTCAAAACCACGATGCGGATGCGACGGTGCGCCCACTGCCTTATGTGGCGCATAATCTGCTGGTCCCATTTCGTCGAGCAATAAGAACGGATCAATGTTGTCGGTTTCGGAAGTTGGAAACGGGCGACGAACTTTGAAGCCACCGCCTTCTGTCGTGCGGTGCGAATTAATTACACGATTTATTTCTCGCAATGTGTTCGTCATGATCTGAGACTCACGAATTGAACAGAACTAACTTGTGCAGCAGCATGCTTTGCATGGTAACTAGATCTAGTCAGCGGGCTTGCCTCAACATGTTTGATGCCTAGTTGCTCGCCAAATTCGGCGTAATACGCGAACTCAGCAGGTTCTGCCCAGCGCGCAACAGGTAGATGTTCTGCAGACGGACGCAAGTATTGGCCGATGGTCACGATCTGCACTCCGACTGCGGCAAGATCTATCAGCGTTGCTTCAACTTCTTGCTTAGTTTCACCGAGACCCAACATGAAGCCTGACTTGGTTGTAAGACCCGCAGATTGAGCGCGAGCCAACACCGACAAACTTCTCGCATATCCAGCAGACGGACGCACTTGGCGTTGCAAGCGTGCAACCGTCTCAATGTTGTGATTTAAAACATCTGGGCGCTCTGCAAACAAAATTTCTAAGGCGTCGGTGCCTTTGGCGTCAGAAATTAAAGTCTCAACTTGAGTGCGTGACGAAATATTGCGAATCTCACGAACACATTTCGCAACGTGTGCCATTCCGCCATCGGCAAGATCGTCGCGCGCAACCATTGTCAGAACTGCATGTTCAAGATTCATCTTTAAAACTGCTTGGGCAACACGGCGTGGTTCGTCAACATCTGGAGCCAATGGTTTGCGAGTATCAATCAGACAAAAACCACATGCACGCGTGCACCGTTCGCCGAGCACCATCATTGTTGCCGTGCCGTCAGCCCAACACTCAGACAAGTTGGGGCACCCAGCTTCTTCGCAGACTGTTACAAGGTTTAGATCGCGTAAAGTTTTTTTTGTTGCTAAAACTTCGGCGCCATGATTGACATGTGGTCTCAGCCACTCTGGTTTGCGATCAGTAAGTTGCACATTTGAGCCAGCATTGACATTCTCGTTTTGTGCTGACCATGAAACATCATGGCGACTGACCAAACCGTTTGTCCATTGTTTTGCCGCCAAATTTGCGACGACATCGGCGACCTGTTGCATCGTGACAGTTACGCCGAGTTCGGCAAGTGATGTAACCGGATATTCGGCGATGCCACAAGGAATAATGTGCTCGCGCATATAACTGAGATCAGTCGAAATATTTAATGCGAAACCATGCATCGTGCGACCACGCGAAACTCGAACTCCGATCGCACAAATTTTTTGTGGCGATTTAGATTCAGGATCGATCCAGACGCCAGGGTAACCAGCGAAACGACCAGCGTTTTTGACACCAAGTTCTGCGAGTGTGTCGATAACTAATTGCTCAACACTGCAAACATATGCCTGCATATCTGCGGGCCCACCGACGCCGTGTTTTGCTTGAAGCGAAAGAATCGGATAAGCGATCAACTGGCCGGGGCCGTGATATGTGATGTCGCCGCCACGATTTACTTTCACTAGTTCTGCGCCAACTTTTTTTGGATCGCACTTTAGATTGCTTACAAGATCTGCGCTTGGGCCGTAGGTAAAAACATGCGGATGCTCAAGCAACAACAGATGCTGGTTTAATGACTGCGAAAACATTGCAGTTTGCACAGCAAGTGCCTCGCGATACGGCACTCTTCCGAGCCAACGCACATTTAAAGAAGTTGCGCTGTAAGTATTTTCTCGCGACACGAATTAAATCTCCGCTGACCAGTCCTGTGTTTCGAGGACTTGCTTAATTTTGGCGAGAAACCCGGCCGCGTATGCACCGTCAAACGCGCGGTGATCCCAACTCATTGCAAGATTGCCGACAGGATGAATTGCGATGCTCTCTGAACCATCACTTAATTGTGCAACGACTGGTTTTCGAACTATTGCGTCAGTTGACAAGATTGCCACTTGGGGCTGATTAATAATTGGCATCGTTAACACCGATCCTGCAGAGCCGTTATTAGAAATCGTGAATGTTCCACCTTGAATTTCGTCAGGTGTCAACTTGCGGCTGCGTGCACGGGTCGCGAGATCGAAGATTTCACGAGCAATCGCGCGAAGACGTTTTGAGTCGGCGCTGCGCACGACTGGCACGAGCAAACCTTGAAATTGAAGATCAACAGCAACACCCAAGTCAACATAATTGTGGACAATTAAGTTGTCGCCTTCGATGCTCGCATTGAGATTCGGAAACTCAGCAAGCGCATCGACGATCGCTCGTGCAATAAATGGCAGATATGTAAGGGTGAAACCCTCTGACTGCTTCCATTGATCTTTGACTGCATTGCGTGTTGCGTCGACGTTGGCATAGTCAACTTCTACGACACTTAAAGCGTGAGGGCTAACTTTTTGTGACATGATCATGTGCGCACCAGTTAGTTTTCGAATTTTTGAAAGCGGTGTAACTGTTTCGCGTTCTGAACTCTGAGTAAATTTTGCCGGTGGCGCAACAGCTGCTGTAACCACTGGTGCTGGAGCTTGAGCAACAGGCGCAGGCGCAGATGGCGCTTGAACAACTGACTCGAGAGGCTTGTTAGCCGGCATAACTTTTGGTGCCGAGCCATTTTTGTCAATGAAATCTAAAACATCTTCGCGTGTGATGCGACCGCCAGGACCAGTGCCGACGAGTGAGTTGACATCAATGCCGTGATCTGCAACAAGTCGACGTACAACTGGCGAAAGCAATTTGTTAGAAGTACTTGTTGGCATTGGGGCTCTTGCA
>JAEMRY010000060.1 GCA_016463105.1 Ilumatobacteraceae bacterium
CCAATGAGTTGCGCGCCGTGACTAATCCATTCGGTGTAAAAAGTTTCGAGACGCTCAGGCGAAATCACATCCACGAATCGCCAGTCGGGCATTTCAAAGAATCCTGAATCTGGATACGCCGAAAGTGGACCAGCAAAGTCTTTGCGTAGTGCATTGAGTGAATCGCTGATCAACTCGGCACCCGTGTGCATCACACCAGCAACATCAACACCAGATTTGGGAATCAACTTAGTGATCTCGCCCAGTTCTATTTCTTGATGCTGGTCAAAACTGATCACACGACCATCAGCCGCGCGACGCGCACTCATCCCAAACCAAACGGGCAAACCAGTTGCAAGCGCTGCGTTCAACGCAATCGGCACGCGATTTGGTTCGTACATCATCTCAAGCATGATGTGATCGACGCCAGCATCTTTTAAAATATTTGCGAGTTCACCAAATGCATTCGCTAACTCGTCACTTGACGGCAGGCGATCTTGATCAACTTTTGCGGTGCCTGCAGCAACCGGCACCATGTGTGAGAGCGAACCAGCAACTGCAATTTTGCGACCAGGTGATGTCAACGTCGCCAAGTCGCGCGCACGCAATGCTGCTTCAACTGCAACACGATTGATTTCTTCGACTCGATCGGCATAACCAGCAGGCGTGAGCATCAATCGTGAGGATGCAAAAGTATTCGCAGTGATCACATCGGCTCCTGCATTGATGTAGTCGAGGTGAACTTGCGTCAACAATTCGCTGTTGTCAAGCGACGCAGGCCCGCACCACGCAGAAGGGTCCATTTGTGCACCACGGCGCTGCAGTTCGGTGCCAGTTCCACCATCAATTACGACGATTTCGCCAGCATCTAAGCGACGCTTGACATCTTGATAACTCATGGCACGCAACTCTAACTGCTTTAAGCCAATATTTCTGCCTTAAAACGAGCCTGTCGTTTAGGATCAACACATGGTGATTGACGAATTGAAGGCTGCGCTTGGCGAAAAAGTGACGATCAATGCGACGATTCGCGAGCATCACTCGAAAGACGAAAGTTTTCACACGCCAACATTGCCTGATGCGGTTGTGTTTGCGACATGCACGCAAGATGTAGCGACAACACTGAAAATTTGTAATTCGCACCAAACACCAGTGGTGGCGTGGGGTGCTGGCACATCGCTTGAAGGCAACAGCAATCCAATTCGCGGCGGTGTCTCTCTAGATCTTTCACAGATGGACAAAATCTTGCGCGTGAGTGGCGAAGATCTAGATTGCACAATCCAACCTGGCGTGCGACGTAAACAACTCAACGAGTATTTATCGCAATATGGATTGTTTTTTCCGGTTGATCCTGGTGCAGATGCAACTTTGGGTGGCATGGCATCAACTGGGGCATCTGGCACAACGACCGTGAAATACGGGGCGATGAAGCAACTGGTGATGAGTCTGACAGTTGTGACCGCAAACGGTGAGGTTATTACGACTTCGCGTCGTGCGCGAAAAACATCTGCGGGCTACGACTTGACACATTTGTTTGTCGGATCAGAGGGGACACTCGGAGTTATAACTGAGTTGACGTTGCGTGTATTTGGTATCCCAGAAGTAATTGCCGCTGCCACGATGCAATTTGCAAGTGTGCGTGAGGCAGTAGATGGTGTAATTGAAGTGATTCAACTTGGAATAGATGTTGCTCGAATTGAATTGGTTGATCGAGACGCTGTAGTTGCAGTAAATCGTTACTCTAAAACTCAATTGCCGGAAAAAGATCTTTTGTTACTTGAATTTCATGGATCAGCCGAATCAACAGCGATTGATATTGCACAAGCACGTGAAGTTCTAGAGCGTTATGGCGGGGCCGGTTTTTTGCAAACCACAGATGAGGCCGAGCGACGCAAGTTGTGGCAGGCACGACATGACGCTGGTTTGGCATGTCGGTCGCATCAGCCAGGTGGCCGAATTTTTTCGACAGATGTTTGCGTGCCGATCTCAAAACTCTCGCAATGTATTGAAGAGACACAACGAGATCTTGCTGACTCAAAAATATATGGGCCAATAGTTGGTCATGTTGGCGACGGCAATTTTCATGTGCTGCTCACAGCCGACCCGAACGATCACGCAGCCCTTGAACGACTTGAAGAATTTCACACTCGTTTAGTTAAGCGATCTTTGAGCCTTGAAGGCACTTGCACTGGCGAACACGGAATTGGAATTGGTAAAATTGATTACTTAGTTAGTGAACTTGGCCGTGAGGCAGTTGGTGTGATGGCTTTGATCAAGAAGTCTCTTGACCCAAATGGCATTATGAACCCCGGCAAAATAATTGACGATTCGTTTTATCTTTGATGCATTTCGTAAAAAATCAGTTGTTGCCTTTTGATGGCACAGCAATTTTGTTTGAGAATTTTCTCACCGCAGACTTTGCCGCGCAGGCTTTTGACGAGATAAAAAATGAAAATAAATGGGAGCAACCAGAAATAACAATTTTCGGCAACACAGTGCGTGAACCCAGACTTTCGACCTGGCACAACGAACTTGGTGAGGGATACAAATATTCGGGTGTGATGCGCCATGCGCAACCATTTTCAGAGACCCTTAGTGAAATTCGCAACAGATGTGCTGAAGTCGCAAATACACCGTTCAACTCTGCGCTTGTCAACTTGTATCGCAACGGGCAAGATGGCATGGGTTGGCACTCAGATAACGAGGCTTGCAACGGCCCAGAGCCGACAATTGCGTCTGTCAGCCTTGGTGCAACTCGTCGCTTTGATATGCGTCACCGCAAAACTGGCGAGACGATCAAAATTCAACTTGAATCAGGCAGTCTGCTTGTGATGGCGGGTAAGTCGCAGCAATATTGGGTACATCAAGTTGCAAAGACAAAGCGAGTTCATGAACCACGAATCAACCTGACTTTTCGTCGTGTAATTGAAGGCTTATAGAACTAGAATTATCTGTATGCAAACAAACAGTTTCGTGATGTACAGCACTCAGTGGTGCGGTTACTGCAAGCGACTAAAAGCGATGTTGAATGCTGACGGAATTGAGTTCACTGAAATTGATTTAGAGCAAACTCCAGACGCTGTTGCAATTGTTGAGCGTGTCAATAATGGCAATCAAACTGTTCCGACACTGGTGTTCTCAGATGGCGAAGCGATGACTAATCCATCAGTGGCAAAGGTTAAAGAAAAATTAAGTTTGCTTGCTACTAAATAGTTAGTTGATGCTTTTCAACTAAAAATTACAAATTCTTGCGTGGTGACGGAATCACAATTGGGCCAGTGTCGTCGTTGACGGTGACCACATCGATTTTGTGCTCATAGATGTTGCTCAGTGTTTCTGCAGTCATCGTTTCGCGTGGAGCACCAACTGCCACCTGCGAGCCTTTTTGCAATAACACAACTCGGTCAGCAAATGACATTGCCACATTCAAGTCGTGAAATACAGCAATAACTGTTCGGCCGTCGTCAACTAGCGAACGCACAATCCGCATTAGTTTTTCTTGCTGGCCGATATCTAACACTGCTGTTGGCTCATCGAGCAATAACAACTGTGTGTCTTGAGCCAAAATTCGCGCCATTGAGACGCGAGCTTGCTCACCGATAGATAATGAGCGATAAAGACGATTGCGCATTTCGTGAACGTCAACTCGTTTCATTGCCATCTCAATTAGATCTTGATCTGTGCTTGTCGATTTTGGTCCACGACCCATTTCAACGACTTCTTCGACACTAAACGGAAACGAAACCGTGACCTGTTGGGGAAGAACGGCACGACGTAGTGCAAGTTCAGGTTTAGTCAGACTCGCAATTTGAATATCTCCGAAGTGCACAGCACCAGTATCTGGTGCAAGATCTCCGGCTAGTACACCAAGCAAAGTTGACTTGCCTGCGCCGTTTGGTCCAAGAATCGCAACTAGCTCACCTTGATTGGCATGCAATGAAACATCACGAAGAATTGTTGTCTCTCCACGAACAACCGAAATATTTTCGCATTTAATTACTGGACTTATGTTTTGGTTCATGTCCAGCTGCTCTCACTAGAGCGCATCTTGCGCAACAGCCACAAGAAGAATGGTGCACCAATGAGCGCAGTCAGCACGCCAAGAGGCAATTCTGCTGGCGAAAGCAATGTGCGTGCAGCGAGATCAGCAAGCAATGTGACGATTGCGCCGAGCAACGCTGCTGCCCACAACAAATCGCGATGTTTTGGCCCGAGCACGAGACGCAAAATATGAGGAACAATTAATCCAACGAAAGCGATGATGCCAGTTGCTGCAACTGCGCTTGAAGCGAGAAGACCGACGATTGCAATTGTTTGCAAACGCACGCGTTCGACAGGCACGCCAACATGTGATGCAGCGCGGTCGCCGAGCGCCATTAAGTCAAGCGTGCGCGAATATCTGGTGCTTAACGCAATGCCGATAACTGCAAGAGGCAAAACCATCGCTACTGCGCGCCATGTTGCAAGACCGAGCGAACCAAGACTCCAGAATGTAACCGTGCGAATCTGATCGTCGTCGGCGACGAAAACTGCGAGACCGATTAATGCGCCTGATAATGCGTTAATCGCAATGCCGGTCAAAATTAATGTGACCACATCGGTTTTGCCATCGATGCGCGACAAACCATAAACGACAGCTGTTGCCAACGTGCCACCAATAAATGCAAAGAGTTGCACACCCATCGGAAATTTGCTCAACCCGAGAGTGATCGCGATAACAGCACCGACTGCTGCGCCGCCTGAAACACCAACGGTTGCTGGTTCGGCCAGCGGGTTACGAAAGATTCCTTGCATCACTACACCAGCAACTGCCAATGATGCGCCGACGACAATTGCAAGTACTACTCGTGGTAGACGAACGCTCCAAAACACTGCATGGCTAACACTGTCGGAAGCGGTGTCATGTGCGGGCCCTTGTAATAAAACTTTTATTAATTCGCTGAGCGAAATTGTGTAAGCACCAGTTGAAAGTGCGTTAAGAACTACAACGATCAATGCCAAAGTTAAAACAATTCCAACTACTTTTGGATTGATGCGCCGAAGGTCGTTCATTTGATTTAGTTATTTATTTGCCGTCATAAGTGTGTCAAAAGATTGTGCCAAATAAACAATCAGTGACCCAGTTCTTGGACCAAATGAGAACAACAATTCATCGTCGACAGCAATGACTGCGCGAGTTTTAGCGGCTGGTGTCTGGGCGATTCCGGGCAGAGCAAGCAAGCCGTCGATTCCACCTACTGATTTTAGACCAAGTGTCAACACAATAATAATGTCAGGATTTGCTTTAACGATTGCTTCGGTTGTTAATGGCGTAAACGACGCAAGACCGAGATCTGTTCCAACATCGATACCTCCCGCAGCACGGATCATTTCATCGGCGCCAGATCCTTCACCACCAAGTAAAAAAACTGAAGCGGTTCCGCGCACATAGAGAAACGCAACACGCGGATTTATTTTGTTGACAGTTGCCTGATTAAGTGCCTGATCTATTTTTGCTTGAGTTTCTTCAAGAAGCTTCTTGCCTGATGCTGCAACACCGAGGGCTTCGGCAAGAAGAGTTATCCGCGGCGCAATTTCGCTCAGTTGCCAAACTTCTGGCGTCAGTAAAATTGCTAAGCCTGCTCCGCGAAGTTGTTGCATTGCTTCTGGTGGGCCAGACCGAGTGTCGCCAATTACGAGAGTTGGGCTTAGCGCGAGCACACTTTCGGCACTGACATCGTGACCACTACTAACTTTCGGAATTGGCTTTAGCATTTCAAGAGTTGTTGTGGCATCTCGACCAATAATGTTTTTCAGAAATCCAAGTGAAATAACAATTTCGGCAATTGCGTCATTCAGCACGATGATTCGTGATGTGTCTGTGATTGTGACTGTTTGATCGTCGGCAGACTTGACGGTCACAGGTAGTTCTGATTGGCTTTTGGCAATAATTGGCAATTCGAAATCTGCCGCCGCGATCACAAGAGGTCGAACTGGTTCGGGTGATAAATCTACTTTGCTTGCACTTGTACTTGTGCTTGAAGTTGAGTTTCTATCGGCACAGGCCGAGGCCGTTATAGCCAGAGATGCAACGGTAATCAGCACAAAAAGTGAATGTGCACCGGCTTGTTTAGCGCCTGAATCTTTAATGATTTTCATCGCATTTCAACATTTGTCATAGCCATCTCAATCTACTAGTGAGTTTCGGATTGGTAGAATTCGCCGAGATGAAACTTGCCGTGCCATTGATCATGACATTTTTGATTAGCGGTTGTGCAGGTGTGACTGAAAATACTGAAGTGTTAGTTGCGACTTCGATGTCTGCGACAACTTCACTTGCGGCTGAATCAACTGAAATAAGCACAAGTACATCCATGACCACGATTGCGCCTGTGGTTGTAACTACGGTTTTGCCAATTTTTTCAACCACAGTTCTGCCAAAGTCTGTGACTACAACTCCAACAACTAGCGTCATTATCAGTCGGCCAAAACTCACGGTTAGTCAAACAACAAACCTAAATCCGAATGGGACTTCAGTCACAGTGCGCGGATCTGGCTATGACATCTCAAAAGGTGTCTATGTAATTGTTTGCACACAAGCGGCTCCAGGACCACAATCAACTTGCGTTGGTGGAGTCAACATTGATGGATCATCGTCTAGTTCGGTTTGGATTAATTCGAATCCTCCGAACTATGGCATCGGTCTCACGACTGAGTTTCAGCCAGATGGTTCATTTAGTGTTGTGCTGTTAGTTGTTGCGAAAAGTGGCGATTTGGATTGCACTGCAGTTAAATGTGGTGTTGTAACCCGGTCTGATCACCTTCGTTACACAGATCGAACACAAGATGTTTTTGTGCCGATTACATTCAATACGAATCCGTAGTTTTTAACCCCATTAATTTGTAGTGCCCCCCGATACAAAGGAATTTTAATATGAAGAATAAATCAATGACTCGTGCCGCAATTGCACTGCTTATCGCAACCGTTTCGTTTTCAGTGGCTGCTTCGCCAGTTTCAGCTTCGGTTGGTGTCAAATTAAACCAGACCGCAAAACTTGCTGACCTGCAAATCATCTCAATTAATTTGTCAAGTGTCCCTGCTGGTCAAGGCGTATACATCTCTCAGTGTTTCAAAGCGCAGATCGGCCAACGTACGGCAACTGGCCTTATTTGTAATGGCAGTATCGCTGAGCAGGGCACAATGATCTGGGCAACCACAGACGCATCGCGCGGTTCACAATCGGCAAATGACCAGTTGACGCTGATGTTGCATTCAAGTTTCAAAAAAGTGGATGCAAATAATGTCTCAACAACTTACGAATGTGGTGTAAAGAATTGTTCAATTTTTGTCTATCGCGATCACCGCGGACTTTCAGACACTGCGCTTGACACAATCGTGCCGATTAAGTTTTTGCCATCACAAGATGTAGCACTTGATGGCCTTGGTTTGAAAAAAGACGGTGCAAAGTACGTTGCAGGCAGTTCGGTTTCGATTAGTGCCAGCAAACTGGTGACTACAAAGGGACAACCAGTAGTCGTGACTAGTTCAGAAACTCGTTCAATTTGCACTACGACTGGTACTTCAAGTTTTACGATTAAGTTCAGAAAAGCTGGTATTTGTTCAATCACTCTTTTTGCTGAAGGCTC
>JAEMRY010000143.1 GCA_016463105.1 Ilumatobacteraceae bacterium
GTTGCTGGTGTGCTTCGCTTTAAGGGCAAAGGTACTGCGGCGATCAAACAGGGTGGCTGGCGCAAAATTACAGGCCAAAAGTAATCGCCCTTACTAAATGATTGGAATTATTGGTACTGGTGTAGTTGGTTCTCGGGTTGCTGAAACACTTTGCTCATTTTCGCATCCACAAATTTATTTATACGACAGCCAGCAAGTTGTTGCTCAGCGTTTGGCAACCCGTTTAAACGGGCGAGATACACAGTTGACAGTCGTCGCGCGTGATGAAATGAAATCAGTAAAAGTTGTTGTTCTTGCGTGCCCGTCACCACACATGGCGATATCCCGTGAACTTCTTGAAAGCGGAGTTTCAGTTGTCTCAACTAGTGACGACATCGCGGACTGCTTGAATTTATTATCTCTTACCCAAATCGCAAAACAAAATAATGCGACGATAATTATTGGTGCCGCATCGTCGCCAGGAATGTCAAGTTTGATCGTGCGTCAGTTAGCCGAATCTTTTGACACAATCGACGAAGTTCATGTTGCACTTCATGGCACCGGCGGTCCGGCGTGTGCCCGACAACATCACCGAGCATTGTCTGGGCAATCAATCGGTTGGCACGATGACGAATGGCTTCGCCGACCTGCTGGTAGCGGGCGAGAACTATGTTGGTTTCCTGAACCAGTTGGTGCATACGACTGTTATCGCGGCGAACTTCCTGATCCGTTATTGATAAAACGTGCGTTTCCAGAACTCGGTCGCGTAACGGCTCGAGTTACAGCGACACGTCGTGACCGAGTTTTTTCTCGAGTCCCGATGTTGATTCCACCTCAGGCAGAAGGGGGCATGGGTGGCCTGCGTGTCGAGGTGCGTGGAATGAAAAATGCGGCTCGACTGGTTGATGTCGTCGGTGTGGCAGAACGAGTTGGTCAAGTTGCTGGAGTTGTTGCTGCTGTGACAGCCCAAGCAGTTAGTTCACGCGAGATAACAACAATTGGGGCACATGCATTGGGTGAGAGTTCGTTACCTAATTCATCACTGCTCACAAAAATCACAAATGCAGGGATTAATTTGCACTCATTTGTTCGCGCTTAAATAAGTTTAGTAAATCAATTCTCATTGATTCTCAGATAGATTGCTGGTTGTGTCCGGGTCTCATGAGCGTGCAAGTGATGTGCACGGTGAAGTAGTGCGCAGGTTTACTAAACACAAACAGCGCTATACATCACAACGGCGTTTAATCGTAAGAGTCCTTGCCGAGTCTGATCGTCCGTTAATGATTCTGCAGATGTTGAAGCGCTCAAGCAGTACCAAAAAAGTTTTGGCACAGAGTTCGTTGTATCGCAATCTTGTCGTGCTCGAAAATGTCGGTGTTGTACAAAGAGTTTTTAGCACGGATGATGTTGCTAGGTACGAACTCAATGAAGATATTCTCGGGCACCACCACCACCTTGTTTGCTCTAAGTGTGGGGATATTCGAGACGTAAGAATTCCTGAATCGCTCGAGGCAAATCTTGACAAAACTCTGTTGACTATCGCCAAGCGCTCTGGTTTTCGCCTTGACCAACATCGGTTAGACCTAATTGGCCGTTGCGGCAAATGTGCTTAGTCGAATTATTTAGGGTGATTCAATTTTTCAATTGATTCATTAAGTCGTTCAATATGTTGCGCTAGTTCGTCTGAAGTAACTACGTTGGCGAGCGCTAATTGCACGCTGGCAATCTCACGTGCAAGAAACTCGGCATCATTTTGAGTTCGTGTTGCGACATTGCGATCAATTTCTGCTTGTTCGCGGTCTCTTTCTTCTTGGCGATTATGGGCCAACAGAATTAATGGAGCGGCATAAGCCGCCTGCACCGAGAACATTAAGTTCAATAAAATAAATGGATATTTATCCCACCGAAAGGCAATAAAAGATATGTTCAGGCCGACCCAAATCAAAACCATGATCGATTGAATAATCAAAAATCGTGCAGTGCCCATAAGGCGAGCGATGCTTTCGGCAAAATCACCAAATGCACTGCGACTATATTGCACACCAAGTTTCGGTTGGTTGCGTGGGCGACCGAGATCCTCATGTCGTTTCATGA
>JAEMRY010000009.1 GCA_016463105.1 Ilumatobacteraceae bacterium
CTGCGTTACGCAATGATCGGCACGGGGATGATGGGGTGCGAACATATTCGTAATCTGAAAGCTATTTCGGGTTGTGAGATCGTTGCAATAAGTGACCCGCATCAGCCGAGTCGTGAGGCGGCGGCGAGTCTTTTGCCAAGCGTCAGACAGTTTTCTGATTACCGCGAAATGCTCGCAGAGGTTGAACTAGATGTAGTCGTAATCTCTACACCAAACCACACGCATTTAGACGTGTTGTGCGATGTCTTTAAAATTGGAGTTCATGTTCTGGTCGAAAAACCACTGTGTTTGACTGTCGAGCAGTGCGAGATTGCAATTGCCCAAGAGGCTGCAACTCATCGTGACGGACGTGTCGTTTGGGTGGGTCTCGAATATCGATATATGGCACCGACTGCAAGATTATTGCAAGAGATTGAGCTTGGAACTTGTGGAGAAGTGAAGATGGTTTCGATCAGAGAACATCGGTTTCCATTTTTGCAAAAGGTTGATAACTGGAACCGTTTTAATAAGAATACTGGTGGCACTTTGGTTGAGAAATGTTGCCACTTTTTTGATGTGATGGGACTAATAGCAAAATCACAAGTCGTGCGTGTCTATGCATCT
Source organism: Ilumatobacteraceae bacterium (assembly GCA_016463105.1). Taxonomy (GTDB): domain Bacteria; phylum Actinomycetota; class Acidimicrobiia; order Acidimicrobiales; family Ilumatobacteraceae; genus BACL27. The sequence goes on from JAEMRY010000009.1 coordinate 604, forward strand.
GGTAAACAAGACGTCAATCACCTTGACGAAATTTACAACTTCGAACATTCGGATATTTTGGATAACGCATACGTAATAATCGATTATGAGAACGGCGTGCGCGGAATGTTGGATCTGTCAATGTTCGCCGAGGGATCAGTCAACGAACAAGAAATCTGCGTAGTTGGAAGCCAAGCCAAAGTAGAAGCGCTGATTACGCAGTCGATTGTGCGTATCGGTAGGCGAGATGGTTGGTCGCAGGGTGTTCAAGAATTAATAGTTAAGCAACCCGAGGATGTTGTGCCGGGATTTCATTCAGGAGCCTCATATCTCGAGCATCTTGCGATGCAACGCGCAATCCGCGAAGGAACTAAATCAGAAGTAACACTGCAAGATGGACTTCGAGCCGTCGCTGTCGGTCAAGCGGCACACTTAAGTATCGCTGAAAATCGCCCCGTAGATATTTCAGAATTATTTAGATAACGAGAGTCAAGCCACCATCCACAACGAAGATTTGGCCAGTGGCGTATTTGTTGCGGAGAAGTGAAATAGTTGCTTCGGCGCAATCTTGTGGAGTTGCTGAGCGCTTAAGTGGTGCGACACGAGCGACGTTGTCGTGTTGCGCTTGCCAGTCGCGAGTCCACGGCGTTTCAACTAGTCCTGGTGCGACTGCATTGATGCGCACCGGCCCGCAGGATTTTGCAAGCAAAAGAGTCATGTGATTTAGCGCTGCTTTAGTCATTGCATATGCGATTGAACTGCCCACAGGTCGAACACCAGCGATTGAAGTGATATTCACAACATTGCCGTCACTACTTTTTTTCAAGTGCGGCATCGCTGCTTTTGTTAGCCACCAGGTGCCGAAAACATTGACATCAAAAGTTTTGGCAAAAATATCGTCAGTTAGTGCATCTAGGTCGTGGTGTGCGACCAAAGTTGTCCACCCAGCATTGTTGATCAAAATATCTAGCTGTCCAAAGGCCTTTAATGTCGTGTCAATTAGATTTTGCCCAGATTCTTTGTTGCTTATATCGGCCTGAACGTATAGCGAATCGTTGGCAAGCGACTTGGCAACAAGTTGACCCTCTGCAACAGAAGTCGCAGAGTTAACTACGACAGTTGCCCCAAGGTTGCTTAATCTCTGAGCAATTTCTTGACCGATACCTGATGATGAACCAGTCACAATCGCGACTTTGCCCTTCATCTCATTGTTAACTTCACTAGACATAATCAGCTCTCCGATCAAGTGTTTACTATTTCAAGAATAAATCAAGAACCTTTGATCGCAACCTATCGGGCGAACCCTTTAGAGATTCGTGCTTGTCCATTCCGGCTGAAAGCTTTAGTAGACCATTGACGCCGAGGTATCGAAGGGGTTCGACTTCCCATTTGCGCGAAGGATGATTTGCCCACGCAAGACTCGTCAGCGGATGGTGATCATTGTTTATTAAATGGGCGAGTGTGCGTGCAGCAAGATTTGTCGAGGCGACACCGTTGCCGACATAACCACCAAGCGATGCCAAGCCAGTGACCGCGTCGTAATCTACGGATGGGTGCCAATTTCGCGGCACACCAAGCGGTCCACCCCAACAATGAGTGACTTCAAGTTGTTTGGTTATCGGAAACACTTGATGCATTGAATTAATAATTCGTTGATGAATAACTGAATGTGTGTCGTATTTGGGCTTTACACGAGAGGCAAAATGGTACGGCGCTCCTCGTCCACCAAAAGCGATTCGGCCATCTTTGGTTATCTGAACATAAATGATCATGTTGCGTGAATCGTGGTAGGTCTCGCGATTCTGCCAGCCGATTTCTTTGCGCTGCGAGGTTGTGAGTGGTTCTGTGATCACCATGTATGAATAGAGTGGGGCCAAAGTTCGTCGATGTTTTTTGATCTGTGAAGTAAAACCCTCGGTGGCACGAATAATAATTTCTGCATTAACTTTCGCATTTTGCAAAGTGACAGTTCGTGCGCTTATCTCGCTTACTTTCGAGTTCTCATAAATTTTTACTCCGAGTCGTTCAACCGTCGCTGCAAGACCGTAGGCGAGTTTTGCCGGGTGAATCGCTGCGCAATGTGGGGTGTAGCTCGAGGCCAAAAGACCGTCGATGTTTATTTTCTCACGACTCTCGTGTGCTGATAACAACCGCAAGTCATCTTCGCCGAATCCAAATGCATGCATCTCTTCAACTTCGTTTATTACGCGTTGCACTTGAACTTGATTAGTAGCACCGTTAATCGTGCCGCCACGATGAAAATCACAATCGATTTTTTCTAGCTCAAGAACTCGCTGTATTTCATCGATAGTTTGAAAACTCTCGCGATACATATTTATTGCGGCTTGACGCCCATGCTCGTGACTAAGTTCGTTTAGAGTGACAGGCAAAAAACCACTGCACCAACCACCATTTCGACCACTGGCACCAAAGCCAACTTGGTTCGCCTCGATAATCACGATTCGTGCGTTGGGTCGCAATAACTTCAGATAATACGCTGACCATAGCCCGCTATAACCGGCGCCAACAATTGCGATGTCTACATCAATGTTTGTAGATAATTCATCACGACTAACAGAAATATCTTCAGTTGACTCGTGCCAAAACGAGATCACACCAAGTTCGTCCAAATATTTCGTAACTCAGGCTCAGGATCTTTTAATAAGAAATTCTGTTTATCGACCTGCAAGGTAGCTCGGCTAGTTGTTTCGTATTGGGGCCACGAAACTTCTCCGGTTGTCGCAAATGAAAGAACTTCAGCCGATAAACGATCGGCGATTTGTTCACGCTCTGGGTCTGATCCCGTAAATAGTTCAACACCCGGTGCATCTAAATTATGAAAGACAAACGGGATGTCTAAGGCATGACACGAGCCAAATGCACCATTAAAAACTGGAGTTGGCCATGTGAACCAATACATCCAAGTTGGCGCGTTCTGATTAGAGCGTTTTTCGCAAAGCTTCCACGCTGGGGCACGAAAGTTCTGATCAGTTTGAAACGCAGCAACCATTTGCGACGCGGTTAGATCTTTGCGATGTTCGCAATACGTATCCCACATAAATTTAGCGTCAGCGCCGAATGATTTTTCATAGAAAACCAACGCCCCAGCCATATCAATTGACGCTGAATCTGGATGCAACGCGGTCCACAATCGATTTTCGTCATGATTGGTGCCAACAACCAAAGGAACTCCTGAATTTGCAGATGCTTCGTTTACATTTTCTGACAAGCCCGAGCCACCAAGCGTTGGTGTAAAAGTAGATATGTAATTTTCAACATCAACGAACATCAATTCAGTAGCTTTAATCATCTCTTCAATTGTCAGACTTCGTAGTTCATCTATCGACTGACATTTGGCTAGACCAAGATATTGCTCAAGGGCGATTGCGGCTTGTGCTTTTGTCCGCAGTTGACGCAGAGACGGACTCATTGCCCATGCTCGTTTTATTAGTCCAACTGTTAGATGCGAAGCAGTCAGTGCAACAACGCTGCTTCCACCTGCTGATTCTCCGAATATCGTCACATTCTTTGGGTCACCCCCGAAAGCCGTGATGTTTCTTTGCACCCAACGAAGCGCACTGATTTGGTCAAGCGTGCCGAAGTTATCGTCACCAAGAAAACCAAAGGGCCCAAGTCGATAATTGATTGACACAACTACTACATCGCCACGACGAACCAGAGACGCACCGTTATACCAACTTGTCGCCGCCGTGCCATTTGTGTATGCGCCACCATGAATCCAAAATAAAACTGGTCGCAATTCTGAGGCTTGCGCACTAATAGCGTCGCTTGGCGCCCAAATATTTAGGTTGAGGCATTGTTCGCTGACTGGAAGTTTCTTCGTGTCAAGAATTTCTTCCATGAAACCCGGAACTTGCGGAGATTGGGGCCCAAATGTTCGCGCATCGACAGGCTTTTGATAACTGAGAATATCAACCGGATCGGCGAATCGATCAGCAGTTGCAAATTGAATGCCGAGAAACTCAACTACGTCTGCACCAATGTCATTGCCATTAAACGAGCCTGAAAGATTTGTTACTAATGCCATGCATCTAGGTTAGTGATCTCTATGTACGCTGACTTCATGCGGGGCTACAGATTCAGTGATCGTCGTGGTGATTTATTGTCGAAGATCTGGTGGTGGATGACCACTAATGCAGCGATTGGGCCGACAAGTCGTCGGGGTAAGAAGTTCGGCAAGTTTGGCGATGGCTCGATAATTCTGTTTCCGACGACGACAATTTTTAACGAGCAGTACATCCACATCGGTCGTGACACGATGATTGGTGAGCATGTCGCGCTATCGGCTGGCATGATGCCTGGTCAGAAGTGTTTGACTAATCCTGTGGTGCGAATTGGTGATCGGTGTTTGATTGGTCGCGGGTCAGGAATCGTCGGTCACCTGTCAATAGATATAGGTGACGATGTGTGGACAGGTCACCATGTTTATATCACCGACCAAAGTCATGGGTATGAAAATATTTCATTGCCGATCTCACATCAATCTCAACCGGAAAAACCTGTCTCAATCGGAGATGGCTCTTGGCTTGGACACGGAGTCGTCGTATTGCCTGGAGCAAAAATTGGTAAGCATGTAGCCGTAGGGGCAAACTCGGTAGTGACTGGCGAATTGCCAGATTATTGCGTAGCGGTGGGCTCACCGGCTCGGGTTATTAAGCAATACACCCAGGACAATATTTGGGAGACGACAATTTCAGATCGAAAGATCTAATGGCGGTTTGCAAAAAGACATTTCGTTATCAGCCGCGAATGTAGCGATTTTTTCGCTAATCGGCAAACCTTTTATTGGGGTTTCCGAGAATTGTAGATTGATTCCTGCGCGCAGATCATCGGCAAATGACCGACGGTCGGCAATATATATTTCGTAATCATCCAACCATAAACCAACAATCGAGATTCCTTTCTCATCAGATGGAGGGTTCAAACGAAACTCTTTGACGAACGATTCAATAGTGTCAGTTGCTTTGTCAACAATTTCAGCCCGTTGTCTGATTGCATCAACCCCTAAATCGTCAACAAGTCTGTAGTCGGCAAGATCTAGACGTTGTTGCTCGGCAATTAAACAACGAGCCTGCGCCTCTTGCGCCCATTGTCGATCTTCAAATTTATTTACCGCCTCTTTGGAAGCAAAAAACAAGCCGTAGATCCACATCGCGGCGATTAGAGCAATCAGAGCCGTTAATAATCCTCGTCCGAATATCTTCACAGACCTAGACGATAGGCCACAACCGTCGACTGATAGAACTATGTGGTGGAAAATGCGGTAGATGATGCTGTGACAAGCGACGCAAAAGATGGTCGAGGACGATTAAAAGAAGCAACCCGTCTGATTATTGAGATTGTTAAATATCATCCGCGATACTTTTTTATTGCCGTAAGTGGAGCAACGGTCTTTGCGGTTTGTACTGTGGCGTCGTCGATTGGCCTGAAGTGGATGATCGATCGCGTTATTTTGGTCAGGTTCAATGAAGGTCGAATCGATAGCTCTGCGATCGTCGTCGGTTCTATCTTGATCATTGGGATAGGTCTTTTACGAGCGCTTGGTGTGGTTGTTCGGCGCAGTTACGCGGGTAAAACCGAGTGGCGAACCGCAGAAACAATTACTAACAAAGTTCTGGATCACATTGTGGCCCAACCCGTCAAATGGCACAGGCAACACATGACCGGTGACATTGTTGCGCGTTGTGGGGTAGATGCTGATGCAAGTGTTGCGATCCTCGCACCACTGCCGTTTTCGTCGTCGGTGTTGGTGATGATGTTGGTTTCGGCAAGTTGGATGCTTTACGTTGATGTTCCGCTCGGACTACTAGCAGTAACTGTTTTTCCGCTATTGCTGTTTTTGAATATTGGCTACCAGCGACGTATTGATCGTTATTACAACTTGGCTCAACGAGAACTGGGCACGCTTTCAGAAGCTGTTCACGAAAGTTTTGATGGCGTGATGGTGGTGAAATCTTTTGGTGCCGAAGAGCGCGAGACACAAAGACTCGCTGTGATCACATCACGTTTGAGAGATGCCCGAATCGATGCGGTATATATTCGCTCGATCTTTGAAGCGATGCTCGATGCGATTCCGTCATTGGTAAACATCGCTCTAATCGTGATTGGGGCAATGCGGGTTAAGTCAGGTGCAATGAGTGTCGGCGATCTATCAAGTTTTATTTATCTATTCACGTTGCTGATGTTTCCGCTTCGAATAATCGGGTATTTATTCTCTGAGATACCACACTCGGTCGCCGGTTGGAGTCGAGTGCGCGAGATTCTTGACGAACCAATTATGAGTGATCCATTGGTGTTGATTGGCAAAACTCAAACTGGAACCGCCATCGAAATTAGTGATTTATTTTTTAGTCACACACCCGAATCAGATTTAATTAAAAACCTATCGTTGCACATTGAAACTGGACGCACGGTTGCAATAGTTGGGGCAACCGGCTGCGGAAAAACCACGCTGTTGCATTTAATTGCCGGACTGATTGCGCCACAATCTGGATCAATATCTCTTCAAGATGGGGGTGTCGGATTAGTTTTTCAAGAGGCATTTTTGTTCGCCGAGACATTGCGATTTAACATCACTCTCGACGCAGATGTGACGACTGCCAAAGTTCAGCAAGCCGCAGAAATTGCAGAATGTGCAGAGTTCATCGACGAACTTGCCGTCGGGTTTGATACGTCAATGGGTGAGCGAGGTGTCAGCTTGAGCGGTGGCCAGCGACAACGAGTTGCTCTAGCGCGAGCCATTGCGCAAGATAGATCGATTCTGTTGTTAGATGACACAACATCAGCGTTAGATCCAGCCACCGAAGCAAAAGTTATTCGTAATCTTCGAGAGATGAATGGTCATCAGACGGTTGTCATTGTGGCGTCTCGGCCGTCAACTATCGCCCTTGCTGATGAGGTCTTGTATATGCGAGACGGCGTAATCGCCGATCATGCAGCTCACAGTGTGCTGTTAAGCAGGCGAGATGACTATCGAGAGTTGATAAATGCCTTCGAGCACGATCGAGATTCAACTGCATCACTCAACAGAACCAACGAAAAAGACATCTGATGAACGAGCCGATTGGGCGCTTTGCCACTGCTAAAACAATTACCCGCGGAGTAAACATTGCCCCAGATCTTGGCAAAGGAATTGGAGTGACATTCTTGTTTGCACTCGTTGGCTCGTTAGCACGAGTTGTCGTACCGATCTTGATTCAGCAGAGTATCGATAACGGGCTTCAGCCAGGAAATGTTCGTGTTGATTACATCGCCAAGCTCGGATTGATAGCAGCAATTTCTGTCGTAGTTGCGTCTTTTTCTCTTCGGCGAGCGGTCTTACGTCTTGGCATAAGTACTGAGCAAGGCCTGTACGGAATTCGAATAAAACTTTATGACCACATACATCGCTTGAGTTTGGCCGACCATAACGAAGAACGACGCGGCGCACTTGTCTCTCGTGTGACCAGCGATATTGAAACTCTGACGATGTTTTTTTCGTGGGGCGCACTTGTTTGGCTTCTAGATGGATCACTGATGTTCGTCGTTGCTTGCGTGATGCTTTCTTATGATTGGATACTTGCCTTAGTGGCTTTCGCCGTTTCGGCACCATTATTTATAGTTTTGCGAAGTTTACAAAAGAGACTGGTTGCGGCCTACGACATAGCGCGCGAAAGTAACTCAATGTTGTTGGGTACCATCAGCGAATTAGTTTCTGGCACCGAAACTCTTCGTGCGTATCAGGCACATGAACCAATAGTCAGTCGCACCAAGAAAGCCGTGCGTAGTCGTGCCGACTCGCAAATTCGCGCGGGTGTCATCGGTGCATTTTTGTTTCCGTCTGGTGAGGTTTTTGCAGTTCTAACAATTGTGGCAATCGTGATTGTCGGCGTACTGCGTGGAGTCGGTGGTGGGTTAACTGCTGGTGCGATGGTCGGTTTCGTTTTTTTGACGTACAGATTTTTGGAGCCAATCGCTGAGTTCACCGAAGTAGTAGATCAAACACAAACCGCGGTTGCGGGATTGCGACGAGTGCTTAGTGTTCTGGATACGCCGACTGGTCCGCCATCAGCGATTAATCCAATTGCTTTGCCGAGTGGTCCGATCAGTATTGAGTTGAGAGATTTGAGCTTCTCTTATGGTTCTAGAGCAGACACTCAAGATGACGATCTGCCTGTTTTGCGTAACATTTCATTGTCGATTCCGGCGCAACAACATATCGCCTTAGTTGGTGCGTCTGGTTCGGGCAAGACGACTTTGGCACGATTGATCGCCAGACTTGCAGACCCGACTATTGGCAGCGTGATGTTGTCAGGGGTGAATGTTAATAAAATCGAAAATAACGAACTGCGGCGACGCTTGGTGGTTGTTCCACAAGAACCATTTTTATTTGCTCAGACGATTGCATATAACTTGCTTTTTGCCAAACCAGATGCAACCGATCGTGACCTTTTAAGCGTGATCAAACAACTTGAATTAGATGAGTGGGTTTCATCTTTGCCAGACGGTCTAAATACTAAAGTTGGGCAACGTGGATCATCTTTGTCAGCCGGTGAACGTCAACTGGTTGCTCTTGCTCGTGCTGCATTGACAAATCCAGATGTGTTGATTCTGGATGAGGCCACATCGGCAGTAGATGCCTTGGCTGAAGTGGCATTATCTCGTGCACTTCGGGCGCTTTCTGCTGGTCGTACAACCGTTTCTATAGCGCATCGACTGTCAACAGCGGCGCGAGCCGACCGAATTTTAGTGCTTGAACATGGAAAGGTAGTCGAAGATGGTTCGCATCGGGTTTTGATGGGGCGTGACAGGCAATATGCAACGATGTACGCGCAGTGGCTTACCGCGACCCAAGTCGGAGCGTAATTATGAAGATCGTAATTGGCAAAAACTTCACTAGAAGATTTAAAAATGCCCTTTTAGTAACAGCATGCTGCGGGGTTTTGCTTACCTCGTGCTCACAAAATGCCGAGCGCGATGCAATTTGCGATCGTGCGAATCGTTGGAATCTGGCAAGCAGTTCAATAGCAGAAATAAGTTCAAGTATTGCCACGACGAGTCCTGGTCGGTTGCAAGATGTTTTTACTGAGGTTGTTGCAACATTGTCGATAATGAGTGAAGTGGCTCCTACAAGTATCAAACCATCAATCGAAAAATTGCACGACGCTTATATCGCATTGGCGACTGCTCTCGAAGATCTTGACTGGCAAGGCGCTCTGATCGAAAAAGACTCTGCTGCTACGAGTGCTGCTGTTCGTCTTGCGAGTGATGAACTTAATCGAGCAGAAGATGATCTGAACGAATACATAGATGTCGAATGCAGCGTCTTAATAAAGTCTCCAGCGGATCAATTTTTATCTACTGGTACAACTCTGCCTGATCCGGTCATCCAAGATGACTCGAAGGAACTTCCGGCCGCAGGTTTCGATAATGATGTCAGTGTGCTCAAGGCTTTTGGATATGTCGTCGCCGAACGGTTTGATGTTGCCATCACTGAAACACAGGCGATTTGTGTTGGCCAATCGCTAGTAGACAACGCCGTCTACGACGACTCAAAATTAGACAACACTTACTATGATTTATTGCAAATAATTTTCGATGAATGTTTGGTGAATATTGATATTAATAAATTTCTCGAGAGTTAAAAACTCATCTTGGATTGCTAGAGTGATCGGCAATGGAGCTCTTACTTTTGCGTCATGCTCAGCCTCTTTGGATTGATAAAGGTCTATGCGTTGATAATCCACCGCTCACAGATTTAGGTTTCAGGCAAGCCGCGTTGCTTGGCAAGAGGATGGCGCGAGAACGACTCGACAATATTTACGTCTCGCCGTTGTTGCGCACGCGGCAGACAGCAGAGCCAATCTTGTCTGAACTAAAGCGTGCCGAAGTTATAGAACCTTGGCTAGAAGAAATTAAAAGCCCCATTTGGCATGGTTCGCCAGCGGAACGCGCGTCAAGCGCATACGAACAAGAGCGCGGATTGCCTGGCCGTGAACGTTGGAACGGCTTAGACGGTGGTGAACCAGTTAAAGATTTTGTGGCGCGAATACATTTGGGGGCTGAAAACTTTCTCGCCGAGCATGGCGTACATCGACTTGAACATGAGTTGCCAATATGGCAAATCGATAATCCAGGCGAGCGAATTGCATGTGTGGCTCACGCCGGCACCAACAGCACCGTAATTTGTCATCTGTTGGGTTTGTCACCAACGCCGTGGGAGTGGGAGCGCTTTGTTCTGGGTCATGCTTCGATCACAAAACTCGAAGCGTTAAAAATCGGCGATGGATATGTATTCGCACTGTCGCCGTTATCAGACCTTGAGCACATACCGCGCGAAGATCGAACTAACTAAATTTTTAATTAATAGGTGGCGGAGGATCTCACCTCTCCGCCACCCGATAATCGAGCAAGTACTTACGATTGTGGGAGCACATCCGTAATATGACAAGCATCGACAGCTTTAACAACTGGGTAAGGACTTACTGCAGAGCCACCAAGTGGGTGTACTTCGAAGTGAAGGTGCGATGAACCTGCTGCACCAGTTGATCCCATGTATCCGATAATTTGACCAGCGCGAACGACTGAGCCAATCGCGATGCCAGCGGCAAACGAGTCAAGGTGTGCGTAGAAAAAATAAGTTCCGTCTGCGGTTGTCAAGCGAAGTGCGTTGCCACTCAATGTTGATTCGGCACCGTACATCTTGGTGATCGTTCCGTCTAATACAGCGTAAAGAGCAAGACCTTTAGGACCCATGATGTCGACACCTTCGTGACGTCGTCCACCTGAACGCTCCCACTGCCAAGAATCAACAAAGCTGCAACGACCTTGTGATGGAAATACTTTAATTTGAGGAATACCAAGTGTTGCCAGATCAGGAAGTACGCCGAGTGCGATCGCAGTTGGCATGTCAACTGCAGAAGTTACGTTTAAACCACGAGCGGTTTGAAAAGCAGCAAGCGAAATGGCAGTAGCGGCACCAAAGATTCCGTCAACTCCACCCTTAACTTCGATTGAATTCGCAACTAGTTTTTCTTGAACTAAGCGAACTGCATCACCTTTTTGTCCACGAGTTGGAAGAGTGTCGATTGAAAGCATGCCTGTTACTGCTGCTGGTGTTACTGCTGCTGGCGCTACAGCTACTGGCGCTGTTGCTGCTTGTACTTTCGCAACAACTGGTGCTGTTGCAACTACAACAGGCTTGGCGACCGCAACTTGTGGTGTTAATCCGAGAGCGATTGCAGTAGCACTATCTACAACTTTTGTTATTGGCAAGGATTTTGCTGACTGAAATTTTGCAATCGCTACTGTTGTTGCGATTCCGTAGACACCATCAGCGCCGCCTTTAATAGCAACACCGTTGTTAATCAAGGCTTGTTGAACTGACCAAACCGAACTTCCAGATGAACCAATTGTTGGCAAAAGGTTCGGATCGATCTGCTCTGGCGCAATTAGGCCAAGAAACTTTGCGGTGCGTTCATCGAGTGTGCCAGTTGCTTTAAAACCAGCAACTTTTTGTAATGTTTGTAATGTATAGCGAGTAGTTTTGGAGAACTTGCCATCGGCGCCACCCTTGAGGGTAAAGCCACGAGAAATAAGAGCCTCTTGCAGGCGGACCACTGTTGGGCCTGAATCACCGTAAACCGGCAGGCCAGTCGTTGCCGCTGATGCACCTTGCGAAACTAAACCGAGGCTGAGGATCGAACCTGCAACCACTGAAATAACGAACTTACGTCGAATTGTCTTTGCATTTTTCATAACTGCTCCCTTGTGAGATCCGCTTAAGGGATCGGCACATGGGGCAGGAACTTTAGATATTTCTCACTTAAAATCGTGATGTAACCACTCAGAGTGATAAATTGCGCTAAATAAGCACTAAAATGGACTTATAGTGAGTCTTTCTGCTGCTTGGCTCTTAGAAAGCAAGACCGAGCATGGTGCTCAGTGCAGGGGTCACAGCCCAAATAGTGACTAATTCTTTGTATCGCTCAATATCGCTGGGGTCAGGTTTGGCACCAGTTTTGATCGCTCGAATGATTAAGTTTCGAGGAGTATGTTCGTCTCCAACAAACTCGATAATTTCGGTTCGATAGCCCATGATGCGAAGAATCTGCGCCCGTAAAGCATCGGTGAGAATATCTGCAAATCGCTCTTTGAGGATGCCGTGTTTGGTGATCATTGACCAAGGTTCGGGTGAATCAACAAGTTGAGTTTGTAGGTCATGATGGCAGCACGGGGCAATTAGCAATAGTTTCGAATTGTTTTTGATAGCCCAAGCAATTGCTTCGTCGGTAGCCGTATCGCACGCATGCAATGCGATCGTTATATCGGCCGGTTGAATATCTGTCTCGGAGATTTTTTCGGCGCGAAAAGAGATTGAATCAGAGATTTCAAGTCGTCTGGCGATATCGGTGTTACGCGTTCGCGATTGTTCTCGCACGTCGATGCCGATAATCTGCACATTCATCGAAATGCTCTGCAGGTACTGGTGGGCAGCAAACGTCAAATAGGCATTTCCGCAACCATGGTCAACAATCGAAAGAGGCTTATCTTTAGATGTTGTGATATGACCAGCATCGATAGCGCTATTTAGTGCCGGAACAAGAATTCGAAGAAACTCTTCAACTTGGAGATACTTATCGTGCTTAGTCGGCTTAATGCGACCCTGAGCGTCGGAGATTCCAACTTCGCGTAAAAATTGATCATTTGGATCAAGCAGACGAACTTTTTGCTTGTCATGGGTTAATGACTGTTGTTTAGTCGACTGCTCAATATGGACTTGCGCGTCACCTTTCTTTGTAAATCTGATCGTCATAGTTCGGTCTTTGCCTTCAACAAGAATATTTGCAAAACCAGACTGCATCAATAACTGAATATTGTCTGATCCGAAATCAATATTGGATGTCATTGATTTATTGCCAACAGTTTCAATAAGTTGCATTTTCAATTCGCCTTTTAGAAGAATCGGCCTAAGCTCAATTTTCTCTGAATCAGGACTCATGTTTCGTCTGCGCCCTGAAAATACTGCACGAACTAGTAGTTCGGGGTCATGAATTAATTTCAGTGCGTCAGCGACGGCTTCTTCAAATTCGATTGGCATAATCCCCAGTATCTAGATGTCTTAGATTGTTGTTCGAAGTCTTTGATTGCAACGCCAACCTGAAGAGGTTCGTCGAAAAGTATCCACGCTGCGGACAAGACTTACTACTGGTTTAGACCCTTGCTTATTGAGACGTCGTTCAATTGTCAAATTGCCAACTGCAGTGCCATTACCTTCATCAGCAAAAAATGCCATAACTAATGGAACTTCGATACTCAATTGATTTTCTTCGAATTGATCAATGAACGATTGACGAATCTGATCAGCCGAGTTAAGGGCCGCGAGATCGTCGATCTTGATCGTCGCATCATCAGTGAAGTAACGCAAAACCGAATCAGTATCGGCGCGACTTAAAGCATCGGCATACATAGTGAATAGCTGACGCAGATCAAAATCAGTTGCCAGCGACGCCGGGCGGGGAGTGTCGTCATCGATTTGCTTGGTTGTGCCATTCGCCGACTTAGTCGAGCGCCGAGTGTCGCGAATATCATCAGGGGATAGTCCAGTTTCTGCAGCAGCGAGTTGACGCATCAGCCGGATAAAGTCTTTGCGCTTAAGCACACCCTCGTGAGCGGCATATTGCACGGCCAAACCATCAATTAGACCCGAGATTCTCGTGGCTGATTCGCGCGGGTGAACACAGTGAAACTCGCCCGACTCATTGCCGGCACGTAGAACTTTTTCGAAAACAGCAATTGACTGCTCATCAAGTTCTTGGCTGATGGGTTTCATTTTCGGGTTGCGCAGTGCTTCGCCCCAGGCGTCGATCCACAGCATCCATTCAACGTCATCACTGCCTTCAGGAACGTAACTCTCAATCAAGCGCCAAAGCTTTGCTACAGAAGTAGGGGCAGAAGCACTATCGCGTTGCATATCGGCCAAGTCTTTGTTTGCGTAATGCTCAAATGCTGCAGCGAGTAGTTCTTCTTTTGACGCAAAGTGATAATGAATCAGACTGTTTGAAACACTGAGACGCTTGGCGACATCTGCCACACGCGTTCCGGCAAAGCCTCGCTCAATGATCACATCGCAGGTAGCCTCAAGAATCTCAATGCGCCGCTGCTCAACAGTTTCTTTTTTCACTACTTGCGCACGATACTCAGTACAGAGCACGACCGAAACATTTTCGGTGAATCAATGCGAGAATCGGTATAAATGCCAACTCTGACAGTCTCACCTCGGATATACCTTCGAGTAGTTCAGATGGCTTTCGCCTCGTTGTATTTGATCATTATCACTGGGTCATTAGTCAGACTCACAGGCTCTGGGCTGGGTTGCGCCGATTGGCCTCGGTGTAGCGAATCGAAATTTGTAGATGTATCTAATAGTCACGCTGCGATTGAACAAGTTAATCGGCTATTCACGGGTGTTGTCGCAGCCAGCGTAATTTTGGCTGTGATGCTCTCACTTCGGTTAAGGCCGAAGCGACGGGATTTGGTCGGAATGTCCTTCGGACTCGTGCTGGGGGTTTTGGTGCAAGTAATTCTGGGTGGCTTAGTCGTTTTGACAGGTCTGAACCCATTTTTTAACATTGCGCACTTTTTGGTGAGCATATTCTTGATCACTAACGCCTACTTATTGCTACAGCACGCCAAGATTGTTAAAACGAGTGAGAATGTCTTGCCTCGTCAAGATCCAGCGTTGACAAATCGAAAAGTGATTCTGCTAATTCGTTCTGTATTGATCATGATTGGCTTAGCAATCGTTACAGGAACAGTTGTAACTGGATCTGGTCCGCATGCAGGCGATGAAAATGCTCAGCGAATTGATCTTGCTATTAATCTTGTTGTAAAAATTCATAGTGGTTCTGTTTTGCTCAGCATTTTATTATCCATAATTCTGTTGATAATTGCTCGTCGCGATCGTAAGTCTTGGCAGATTATGGCGAGTTCGTTGCAGCGATTCATTTGCGTTGCTGTCTTTCAGGGGTTGCTGGGATATGTGCAATATTTCGCCGGAATACCTGTTTATCTAGTTGCAGTACACGTCGCTATCTCGGTAGTTGTTTGGTTGTCTGCTCTGAGCCTCTACTGGCAATCGAGACTTCCTGAGCAGACGTCGTCTGTGCTTGACTAGTTAGACAATATGTTAATTCAAGGTCGTCAAAGTATCAGCCACTTTTGGTTGAAGGTGTTTTTGACGTTGCTTTGTTCTTGCGTTGCAGGAATCGGTTTCGTCTCTGGCTCAGCGAAAGCAGCCGAAGATGGCGAATTTTCTATTATTGCAAGTGTTCAAAACCAAACCCTTGTCAGTGGCTCAACAAGTCGAGCACCATTGGAGGGAGTGGCCATAAAAGTGACGAAGGTCGATGGCACCCTAATTGGTGAGGCTATAACGGGCGCAGATGGTTTGGGCAAAGTCCCGGTTCCGAGTCGAGATGATTATGTAATTGAAATTGACATTTCGACTTTGCCCGACGGATTGGTGTTGATAGACGCAACAAAACAAAAAGTGTTCATCAACCAAGACTTATTCACCACAAATAACAAAAGAGTCACGTTTTTTACTGGTCAGGGGGCTGAGGCTGGTGCATCGACAATCGAGCGAATTTTGCAACGCCTTTCAGACGGTATTCGACTTGGATTAATTATTGCGATGTGCGCAGTTGGACTTTCGTTGGTTTTTGGCACCACAGGCTTAACTAATTTTGCGCATGGTGAAATGGTCACATTTGGTGGGATGATCGCATTTTTTCTCAATGTGACTCTCGAGATTCCAATTTTGATATCTGGTCCCGTAGTGATCGTCTTAGGTGGCTTGTTCGGCTTGGCGTTTAATTGGGCTATATTCGCCAGACTTAATAAACGTGGAATTGGGTTAATTTCGCAACTAGTTGTAACCGTCGGTCTTTCAATTATGTTACGCAACATTTATTTGTTCAAATTTGGTGGTCGAACAAAACAACTTTCGAGTTACTCAAAGCAAGTCAACCTTGAATTAGGACCGATTGGTATTACTCCCAGGGATCTAACGACGGCGATTCTCGGAATTATAATTTTAGTCAGCATCGCATTATTTCTTCAGCGCTCACGACTTGGCAAGGCGATACGAGCAGTAAGCGACAATGTTCAGTTGGCGTCGGCAACCGGAATCGACACCCGAAAAGTCATCAAGATCGTTTGGTTTGCAGGTGGAGCATTGGCAGCGACAGGTGGAATTTTTAGGGGGCTCGACGAGCAAGTTAGTTTCTCGATGGGTTCTGATTTAATATTTTTGATGTTTGCCGCAATCACGCTTGGCGGTCTTGGTTCGGCTTTTGGCGCTCTAATTGGTGGTATTTTCATTGGAATCTTTGTCGAGATGTCTTCTCTCTACTTCCCGAGCGAATTGAAGGCGGCGCCAGCATTATTTATTCTGATTGTTGTCTTAATTGTTCGTCCGCAAGGCATTCTCGGCAAGAGTCAGAGGGTTGGTTGATATGGATTGGAATCAGATCATTCAAAATACAATCCGCGCGTGTGTTGGCGTCGACGCAATTTATTTCGCAGTGGCGGCATTGGGACTGAATATTCAGTTTGGTTACACCGGTTTGGTCAATTTTGGACAAGCCGCATTCATGGCGTGCGGTTCTTATGGTTTGGGTATGACTGCACAATATTTCGGCATTGGTCTTTGGTGGGGCATACCGATTGGTATTTTATTTGTGATTATTCTTGCGCTGATTGTCGGTGTTCCAACCCTTCGCTTGCGCGCCGACTATTTGGCTATCGTCACAATCGCCACGGCCGAAATTGTGCGTCTTTTTGTGAGATCAGTCAAGTTGCGTAATATTTTTGGCGGCACAGAAGGAATCAGCAACTTCAGTCGCGAATATCGTGAGCTAAATCCATTTGAGCCAGGGAAGACATACGGCTTCGCGCCGTTTCAATTCAGTGGTTATACCTTGATCACAGTTTTGGTTGGCTGGACCCTCGTTGCCATATTTTCATTCTTGGTTTGGCAATTGATGCGCAGCCCTTGGGGTCGTGTTATCAAAGGTATCCGTGAAGATGAAGATGCAGTTCGAAGCCTTGGCAAGAATGTTTATGCATACAAAATGCAATCACTGGTTATCGGTGGAATCATCGGCATGTTCGCCGGCATGATCTTGGCGCTCGATCGGGGTTCAGTGCAACCTGATAATTACAGTCGCGATGTAACTTTTTATATTTTGACAGCACTGGTGCTTGGTGGTCTTGCGAAAGTCGCAGGTTCGGTTGTTGGCGCGATGTTGTTCTGGGTGATCTTCGTGTTTTCTGACAACGTCTTGCGCGAATTAACTCGAAATGGTCCATTACGTTTTGGTGATTTCACCGTTATTCAAAGTACGCAAGTTGGTGCTGTGAACTACATGTTCGTTGGACTTGGGCTAATGCTCTTAATGACGTATCGACCACAAGGATTGTTTGGCAACAGGACTGAGATGGCTCTCGATGGTCGCTGATCGCATCTACGGTGATCTTGCCACGAAGGCGCGCAATGCGTTGAGCGGCGTTGAATCTATCGCTGGTGTCAAAAAGCCCGACGCAATTCTGACCGCCGATGGTATCCGCCGACACTTCGGTGGCATCGTTGCAGTTGATGTCAAACACATCGAAGTTCAACGAGGTTCGATTACTGCTTTGATCGGGCCAAACGGTGCCGGCAAAACAACGCTGTTCAACCTGTTGTCTGGCTTTGACACACCCGATGTAGGCGAGTGGAGATTTGACGGACACAACATGAGTCGTGTTGTTGCACACAAGACGGCGAGCATGGGTATGGTGCGAACATTTCAGTTGACAAAAAGTCTGACGAAAATGTCGGTCATAGAAAATATGAAACTTGGTGCGACTCATCAAACTGGAGAAAAATGGTGGAATGGTTTGTTTCCGTTTCTTTGGAAGACACAAGAAGCAAGAATTGAGGCTCGCGCCGACGCATTACTAAAACGTTTCAAAATGGATCACATGCGCAGCGAATATGCGGGCACTCTTTCGGGTGGACAACGCAAACTTTTAGAAATGGCCCGTGCACTCATGACTGAGCCGAAACTTGTGATGCTTGATGAGCCAATGGCGGGTGTGAACCCGGCTTTGAAGCAAAGTCTTAACGAGCACATCAGGGGATTGCGCGACGACGGAATGACGGTCTTATTTGTCGAACACGACATGGACATGGTCAATGACGTCGCAGATTGGGTGATCGTTATGGCTGAAGGCATGTTGATCGCCGAAGGTACACCAGAGCAGATTGGTTCTAATCCAAGAGTTATTGAGGCGTATCTCGGGACCAATCAAGGCAAGTCTTTATTGGATAGGCAAGCATGAGTAACTTAAATTCAAGCAATGTTCTTGATGTGCAGGAAATGGTTGCCGGTTACATACCCGAGGTCAACATCTTGAACGGTTGCAACATCACGGTCTCGTCGGGAGAATTCGTCGGGATCATCGGTCCGAATGGTGCCGGAAAGTCGACAGTGTTAAAGGCGATTCTGGGCGAGTGTTCTATGCGTTCAGGAACTGTGATGCTTGGCGAGAAAAATATCACCGGCCACCGAGCACATGAACTTGTCGAGCTTGGTGTTGGCTATGTTCCGCAAAATAGAAATGTATTTCCAAGTTTGACCGTCACTGAAAATCTCGAAATGGGTTGTTTTTTGAAGCCAACCATGTTTGAAAGTCGCTTTGAATACGTAGCAACTTTATTTCCTAGGTTGCGTGAGCGAGCCACAGTCAAGGCAGGCTCACTTTCAGGTGGTGAACGACAAATGGTGGCTATGGGTCGTGCACTGATGATGGAGCCAAAACTGTTGTTGTTAGATGAGCCATCTGCGGGACTGTCACCAGTTTTGCAAGATGAGGTTTTTATTCAGTGCAAGAAGATCAACGCTGAGGGCATTGCGATTTTGATGGTTGAGCAAAATGCCAGGCGCTGCCTGCAAGTTGCGGATCGCGCCTATGTTCTAGATCAAGGCAAGAATGCCTACACAGGCACTGGTCGAGAACTACTTTCTGATCCAAACGTGATCAAGTTGTATCTCGGTACTCTGGCCCGCTCAACAGGCGGTTGATCAAAGTTTTAAATATTTAGGCAAATGAAAAGGCCCCGGGCTTTCGCCCGGGGCCTTAACTTAATAGTTATTGCGGATTATTGATTACTTACCAGCGTCAAAGTTCTCGCCGAGTGCGTTACCAATGTTTCCGTCAACGCCGTAGACCTTCTTCGCTTTTGGTCCAACGCCGTTCTCCACCATTGTGCGGAGAATGCGTGAGCCTTCGTCGAATGTGATCAAGACGATTGCGTCTGGGTTAGCAGCCACAACTTCGCCTACTTCAGCATCAAATGTTGTTGCCTTCGGATCGTAGATCTTCTTGCCCTTAACTTCGATACCCGCTGCTGTGAGAACCTCTTCTACAACGTTGGCAAGGCCGGTGCCATAAGCATCGTCAAGCGCCAAGATGTAAACCGATTGGTTGCCGTCAGCGACGATAACTTCTGCAAGAACTGCACCCTGGAGGTCGTCCGGTGGTGCGTTGCGGAAGAAGAAACCGTTGTCAGCGTATGAAGTCAACTTTGGCGATGTGTTCGCTGGGCTGAACTGAATAACACCGGCTGCGGTGATCTTGTCGATAACTGTGAGCGATACACCAGATGATGCTGCACCGATAATGGCGTCAACACCTTCTTTGAGCAAACGATCTACAGTCACGCTGGCTGTGTCAGTTGAAGTGTCTCCGGAATCTCCCGAGCTGTATTCAACATTCTTACCAAGGATGCCGCCGTTCTGGTTAAGAACTTCGATTGCATATTCAAGTCCGGCGATCATTGGCGCACCAAGGAATGCAAGGTTGCCAGTTTCTGGAAGAAGTCCACCAATTTTAAGGACGCCGTCGCCCTTGCGGGAAACACGTGTCTCTGAAAGTGGAAGAACTGCTGATGCTGGAGCGTTTGCAAGTTGGTATGTTGTCAACGAATCATCAAGACGGTTGCCTGCACCAAATTGAAGGATGCCGTACGAAGCCTCGAGAGGCTCGCCGTTTCCGTTCAAGGTGTTTGGTCCTGAGAAGCCGTCGAAGTCAACGTCACCCTTTGCTTTGACTGTTGCGATGCAATCAGCCCAAGTTGCTGGTGAGCACTTCGCGCCATCTTTTGAAACAGCAACAATTTGGTCAGCGAGTGCGCTGCCGTCTGTGCCTGCTGCTTCTGCTGCAAGTGCGATCAACAAAACTGCGTCGAATGACTCAGCTGTGTAGTTGAAGTCAACAAGTGCTTCGTTGCCTTTTCCTGTCCAAAATGCGTTAACTGCATCTTTGAACTCTGAAGTGAGCTCCACAAGTGGAGTTGTTCCCTTCATGCCTGCCAACTCGCTGCCAGCCTCTTCAACAACAGGTGCTGCTGTCTCGACTGGTGCAGTTGTCTCTTCTGTAACTTCTGCTGCATCGGAGCCGCCGCAAGCCGCAGCCAAAAGGCTGAGACCGACAACAAGCGCGCTGAAGCGTTTCGCTGTAATTTTTTTCATTTATTTTTCTCCCCCTAGGAGTAGGGCAGCATGTTGCCACCCATGGGTTTGGAACGGTCAAGGGTATTGACTACAGCTGGATTTGGCAACTAGGGGCACTAGCCATCGATTAGTGGGTTGCTGTTGATGCCTTTGTCAAACGGTCTCTGATTGCGACGCCTAACCCATAGTTTGGTGGCATTACAGCCACGACGACATCGATGTTGAGCGAATCAGCACGCCGCAAACTGGCGTATAACTCTTGAGCGTAAAAGATTACGTCGCTCGAATAATCTAATACGCGCGCTGTTAGGCCATTTTCAATCAACGAATTCAAAATCGTCTGCGCTTGATCTGAAGTTTCGGCAAGTTCGACACGACATTTTGGAGCATAATGCTTTTCTAGCATTCCAGAGGCTCGTGATTCGCCCGTCGATAGATCAATATCAATTTCACAAATTGACTTAATTTGTTCTGTAGTCACGGCCCCATATCGCAAAATTTGTGGAGTCGAAAGTGTGCAATCCAAAATTGTAGATTCGACGCCGACACTACAGACACCACCATCTAGTACGAGTGAAACATCTGAGCCGAGATCGTCGACAACATGTTGCGCAGTTGTGGGGCTGACTTTGCCGAAACGATTTGCTGATGGTGCTACCAGTCCGTCGTTGAGACTATTTAATAATTTTAAAGCAACTCGATGATTAGGAACTCGCACTGCAACTGTTTCACGAAAGCCAGTGATCTCATCACAAACATTCTTAGAGCGTTGCAAAATGACTGTTAGTGGGCCAGGCCAAATCGCGTTGCAAAGAGTCCGGGCATAATCTGGAACATTGACAGTCCATTTATCTAAGTCTGCATAACTGGCAAGATGCAAAATTAATGGGTGGTTAGTAGGTCGTTCTTTAACTTTAAATATTTTTGCTATTGCGAGGCGACTTGATGCCAATGCGGCAAGTCCATAGACAGTTTCAGTTGGTAGACCAATAAGCAGATTGTCGCGAAGATTTTGAATTGCGAGATTGATACCCGATTCTGCATCGCCGTCCAAAATCTGTGTGGATTGGTTAGTCATGCTGGTTAGTCATGTTGCTCAGTCTTTGAAAAAGTCGAGCATCGCGTCAATTAACGAAAAATTTTCAGTTGACGCAAAATGATCGCAATTTTTTAACAACTTAAATTTAGAATTTTGAAATGCGGTCGCGAGTTCATCGGCAGGCAAAACGAAATCGCGATCACCAACAATTAAATAAACTTCTGCGGTGATCGCCAGCGCGTTATCTCTGGTGAAAGTTGCGCCTCGGGGTCTTTGCAACATCGCACGCAATGCATCTGGGTCATTGCCACTCTGGCGGGCGTAGTTGCCAAACTGTCTGGCGAGCGTATTGCCAACTTCGGCAGTGCCGTCGATCCCCGAAATAATTACTTCCGAATCATCTGGGTTATGTGGCTCAAAAATATTGTCACCAATACCAACCAACATTAATTTACGAAACATGTGTGGATTCATCGTTGCGGCATGTAGCAAAGCAATCGCACCAAGAGAGAAACCCACGGCATCAACTACTTGATGAGTCGCAGCGTTGCGAATTGGCAAAGACAGATCTGAATAAGCAGCGGGATCGTGTGGTTTTTCGGCCAATCCGTGTCCGAGCAAATCAATGCCGACTACTGTGCGACCTGATTCTTTGAGCAGAGATTCAATCCCAGGTTCCTGCCAAGTTCGCTTGAAAGATCCAGCCCAACCATGAATCATCAACACTGGGGGTGACGCTGAATTAATATCCATAGTCAGTAGCATAAGGAGGCTTCAAAATGAGCCCAACTCGAGGGGATCACCGATGCGTTTTCTGAACCAGTCGCCGGCTTTTGACCTTACATATAGCGACGTGTTCATGGTGCCAAGTCTTTCGGCAGTGACATCACGCTTGAAAGTAGATCTCACAACGCCAGACAAGATCGGAACGAAGATTCCGCTAGTTGTTTCAAATATGACGGCTATTGCCGGACGCAGAATGGCAGAGACAGTTGCGCGTCGCGGCGGTCTTGTTGTTTTACCTCAAGATATTCCGCTTGACATCGTCGAAAATGTTGTCAATTTCGTTAAGTCGCGCCACCAAATAATCGACACGCCAATCACCATGCAACAAGACGGCACCGTGGGTGAAGCACTGAGTCTGATTTACAAACGAAGTCACGGTGCAGTAATTGTTGTTGACGACGACGGTCGACCTTCTGGAATCTTCACAGAACACGATGCGGTCGGGTTTGATCGCTTTACACAAATTCGTAATGTGATGAGCCGTGAAATATTTACGCTAGAAGACACACTTCTGCCACAACAAATGTTTGAGCGTTTAACCGAAGCCCGTTTGTCAGTGGCTCCAGTGATTGATCGAGATGGCAAATTGCTGGGTGTTATTACGCGTAATGGGGCATTGCGAAGCACAATTTATGAACCAGCAGTTGACAAAAATGGATCACTAATGATTGCAGCAGCAGTTGGTGTCAATGCCGACCCAACTTTGCGAGCCAAACAACTTGCGGCAATGGGTGTAGATGTCATTGTTGTAGATACTGCGCACGGTCATCAAGTACGAATGCTCAATGTGATCGAGGAGGTGCGTCAAGTAGTTTCGAATATTCCGCTTGTCGCCGGCAACGTTGTTACTGCCGAAGGAACCCGCGACATTATTAACGCTGGTGCTGACATCGTTAAAGTTGGGGTTGGCCCAGGAGCCATGTGCACTACACGAATGATGACTGGCGTTGGTCGACCGCAATTTTCGGCTGTTTTAGATTGTTCTCAAGCCGCTGCCGAATTAGGCAAGACAATTTGGGCAGACGGTGGCGTGAGATATCCGCGCGACGTTGCTCTCGGACTTGCTGCTGGAGCAGCAAACGTAATGTTTGGATCTCTGCTGGCTGGTACTTATGAGTCTGCTGCTGACACTTTGCGTGATACAAATGGACGCTTGTACAAAGAAAGTTTCGGCATGGCGTCAAATCGCGCTGTGCGAAACCGCACTCGTAGTGAAAGTGCTTTTGAGCGCGCGCGCAAAGAACTTTTTGAAGAAGGCATCAGTTCTTCACGCATGTATCTAGATACTCAACGTCCGAGCGTTGAAGACATTATTGATCAAATTATTTCAGGAGTGCGCTCGTCTTGCACGTATGCGGGGTCTTCAACAATCTCTGAGTTTCAGCAAAGAGCTGTGATTGGCATTCAGAGTGCGTCAGGTTATGACGAGGGTAGACCCCAAGACACAAGTTGGTAGAGGCAACAATCTGATAATTTTTATCTGATGATTGTTGTAGCGATAGATGGCCCCGCCGGAGCAGGAAAGTCAACGATTGCAAAAGCGCTTGCGCTAAAACTCGGTTTGAGATATCTCGACACTGGGGCGATGTATCGTGCGGTCACCTTCGCAGCGATCAACGCCAAAATTAATCTCACTGATCAAGATTTAGTTGCCGATTTGACGCGAAGGTCAGAAATGGTTTTGACCAACGATGCGGTATTTATTAATGGGTTGGATGCAACAACAGCGATTCGCGGTGTGCAAGTAACTTCGGCAGTTAGTGCAGTTGCGATGAACTCACAAGTTCGAACTGAATTGCGCGAAAGACAACGTCAATGGGTTACTGATCACAAGGGGGGAGTTGTTGAAGGTCGTGATATCGGGTCTGTGGTGTTTCCAGACGCGACTCTAAAGGTCTATTTAACAGCGTCACCGTTAGTTCGAGCTCAACGTCGAGTGGCGCAGTCTGGTGGCAATGTTGATGAGATCGCCCAAGGCATTGCGGCTCGTGACGCTCAAGATAGTTCGCGCAGTGACAGTCCATTAGTACAGACCAGCGACGCAGCAATCATTGATACAAGTGATCGATCAATCGAAGACGTCGTTAGTCAACTTCTAAAATTGGTGTTAGCAAAGTCATGAGTCTTGTTGATACACATCTGGCGGGTCAAGGCCGCATATCTAAATTATTTTATGGATTGATTCGAGGCATCCTCGTAGGTTTGTGCAGAAGTTACTTTCGTTTGCGAATATCAGGCAAGGAGAATATTCCAAAAACTGGGGCTTTCATTTTGGCGCCAATTCATCGATCGAATGTAGACACGCCAATTGTGAGCGCAACGACGTCGCGTCGCATGCGATTCATGGGTAAAGATAGTTTGTGGAAGATTCGACCAATCGGAGTAGTGCTCTCTGCGCTTGGTGGCTTTCCTGTAACTCGAGGCACAGCAGATCTTGAAGCACTCAAGCGGTGCTTGGCAGTACTCGCACTTGGTGAACCGATCGTGATGTTTCCAGAGGGTACGAGGCAATTTGGTGAGACTATTCAGCCGTTATTTGACGGAGCCGCTTACTTGGCAATCAAAGCCGGTGTGCCGATAGTTCCTGTTGGTATTGGCGGTACACAAGAAGTGATGCAAAAGGGTTCAAAAATGATTTACCCGAAGAAGTGCACGATGATTATTGGTCGGCCAATTTTTCCGCCGCAATCAACCACAGGCCGACTACCGCGCTCAGCGACAACTGAATTGACCGCACAACTTAAAACTGCCCTACAAGAACTTTTTGATGCTGCACAACGCAGTGCACACTAGATAATTACTTTTTAGCTAGTACTTACTTGCGAAGTAACTTTTTAATGCGCGATGCATTGAAATCAAATCACTAACGCCACATACTTCGCGTGCAGAATGCATCGACAGTTGAGGTATACCGACATCAACAGTGTCTATACCCAGCCGAGTTGCCGTGATTGGACCAATTGTTGTTCCGCAGGGCATATTATTTTTAGAGACGAACATCTGGTGGTTTACTTTTGCTAATTCGCAGGCTCGAATGAATAGCGCTGCTGAGTTAGAAGAAGTTGCGTATCGCTGATTTGAGTTGAGTTTTAGTGCTGGCCCTTGATTAATTATCGGTGCATGTGCATGCTCATGTCGTTCAGGATAATTGTGATGCACTGCGTGTGCATTGTCGGCTGAGATGCAACTCGATTGTTGCAAAGTCTGTAGATACTCAATGCGTGATAACCCGTTTGCGTCAGCCAATCTTTCAAGTGTGTGCTCAAGTAGTGGTCCGGCTGCACCAGTGGCACTCATAGAACCAACTTCTTCATGGTCAAACAACGCCACAACATTCGTCGCCTTGGGCTTTGGAGTGTTGACTAATGCTGAGATCGCCGCCCAACATGAAGCTTGGTTGTCAAGACGACCACTCGCCAAGAGCGAATCGTCAACTCCAATGATTTGAGCCGGTGTCACATCAAATAGTTGCGCGTCAATTGAAACTATTTCGGTTGATCGAACTTTGAGATGCTTGGCGACCCAAGTTAAAAAATCTGGCGATTTTTTACCGGTTGCCCAAGCAGGCGACAGGTGTTGGTGTCTGTCTAAGACTAAGCCTCGTTCATTTATGTCACGATCAAGATGAATCGCAAGTTGTGAAATTCGCGCAATTGGTTTTCGCTCGATGAACAATTTCGTCGTACCGTTACGCAAAACCACATGGCCGGCTATTCCTAGATCACGATCAAGCCAACTATTCAATAGCGGTCCGCCGTAAATCTCAACCTGCAACGTGTGCCATCCGAAACGACTTTCATTGGGACGGGGTTTTATCCGCAATCCAGGTGAATCTGTATGTGCCCCCACAATCTGAAAGCGATCTAATTTCGCCGAACCACAGCGCCAGGCGATAATTGATCCGGCCCGAGACACAAACCCATTTGTGTTTTTGCTTTGAATATTTTTAGAATTTGAGCAGTCGGTAAAGCCTGCTGCGATTAATTGTTTTGCTACAAATTTCGCCACATGGTGCGAGGTTGGAGATGCATCAAGTTGGGCACAAAGATTGGCGATGAGCTTGTCGCTCATGGGTTTATGCTTTTCAATGAAATCTCTTGTCCAAAGAACGTACAAGAAGCGGTTTGAATTTGTGAAACATTTGCCTCAATTTTGGCAGCACAGATCGAAAGTGCATCGCGTTGCGTGAAGGACAAGTAGCCGAGCAGACCAAAGAATGCAATGAATAAAATTTTTGAAACCACAGATTTCACGAACTTCAAGGCAAACAAAAGCCCCAACACGCTCACACCAATTGTCCCAAGTCCTATGTTTTTTGCTGTTTGCGAGTCAAGCGAGAATAGATCCATGTCATCTAGTGTGGCAGGACGATGAGCGATCAACCAGTACACCTATCAGCCAGTGGTCCACCCGAGACAATTATCCCACCGATTAGCGCAGACCTACGCCAACGCCTTGACCAGGCTCTTGCAACACCTCAACAAGACCGTCGACGTGCAGTTAGTAACGTCGTGGCCGACAATCCGACATTTCTAGAAGGTTGGGCAAATATTGGCGACCTGAGCGAGCAAGGTATTGATGCTTACATGGCTTATCGAGTTGGATATCACAGAGGACTAGATACGTTGCGTGCGAATTCTTGGCGAGGTTCTGGCTATGTGCGATGGGCGAGAGAATCTAATCGGGGTTTTTTGCGATGTCTTGCTGGTTTAGCAAAGCATGCGCGAATAATCGGTGAGATGAGCGAAGCAATTCGTTGTGACCAGTTTTTGCTTCAACTCGACCCAAGTGGCGAAGCATCGAAATAACAATTCGTCTTGGCTGTAACTTATGAAGTCTCGGATCACAGCAGCAATTTTCGCCGGTGGTGATAGTTCAAGATTCGGTTCTGCGAAAGCTAACGCATTGATCGATGGTGAAGAATTTATTGTGCGCATCGCCCGCAATTTGCATGAAATGGGTGTCGAAGAAGTTTTAGTTGTGGGTGGACCGCAGGGTGATGCCGAAAAGATTGGCGCACGTTTTGTTCAAGATGAAATTGCGAAGTCAGGACCATTCGGGGCGTTGTTGAGTGCATTGCATGTCTGTAGTAGTGATGTCTTGCTGACCATGCCATGCGATGTGCCGTTCATTGATGCGCAGAGTTGTTTTGAAATAGCGAACATTAATCAAGCATTTGATGTAAGGGTTGCCACATCAAAACTGCCATCGACCCCACAGTGGCTTTGCAGTGCATGGAGGATGTCATGTATTTCGCACCTTGAAAACTCATTTGCAAAAGGCGAGAGAGCGATTCATCGGGCTGTGATCGGATTGAACGTTGAGTTCGTTGAACTAAACACCGAATTATTGAGAAACATCAACACAATTGAAGAA
>JAEMRY010000001.1:0-47570 GCA_016463105.1 Ilumatobacteraceae bacterium
TTTTGAACAACGCAAATCTTGGTGGCTAGGTGGGAAACTAGTTTCCACTTTTGCTGTTTGATAAAAACAATTGACACTGCTTCTATCGCTGCCATAATGGTAGCGCAAATGGATCAGAACCCCACCCCAGAACAAGCACAAGCTTTGGCCGAAGCTCGCGAACGCCTAGCCGAGACACCAGCCAATGTTGTCGTGGCAAATCATGTTGTTGGACTCTACGAACTAGCGGCGATTCATTTGGGGGCAAATCCACCACGTTTGTCAGAGGCACAACTGGCGATTGATGCTTTAGCAGCGATAGTCGACACACTCGGCGCTCGCCTTGGCGATGACTATGCCACATTCAAAGATGCATTGGCCAACATTCGCATTGTCTATGTAAAACTAACTAGCGAAACTAGCTAGCCAAAAACTGCTCCAGGTTCGATTCTCGCTCCGTTGAGCCAGCCCGCAACTGACATCACAGATTTACCTTCAGGTTGAACTTCAACTAACGAAATACTGCCGGCACCAGTCCTGATTTCACATTGGTTTCGCGAGATGAGCGAAATTGCACCGACGACATGAGTTGTGTCTGTATCTGAAGAAATCTTCGCCGCAATAATTTTTAGGCGTTTGTCGCCGATATTTGTGTATGCCCCGCCCACTCGGATTAAACGGTCTATCTCTAAGGCAGTTAGTCCCCAATTAATTTGCATTTCTTGGGCTGAAATTTTTTTGGCATACGACACATCGCCGGTTTGTGCGACTCCGCGCCCCGTTCCGTTTTTTACGGCATCCACCAAAAGCGGCAACGACATGCTGAGTAAATTATTTCGCACCGACGCAAGCGTGTCAGTCGGCGAAATCGATATTTCGCCCTGACGATAAACCTCGCCCTGGTCAAGACCTTCAACGACTCGCATGATGCACACACCAGTTTTTTCGTCGCCAGCAAGAATTGCTCGTTCAACTGGTGCTGCTCCACGCCAACGAGGTAACAGCGAAAAATGCACATTGATCATCGGCACGATGCTAAGAACGCTCATCGGAATCAGGGCCCCGTAGGCAACTACTACCCCGAGTAAATCTTTGTCGTCACTCTGTTTAGCCAAAGCGACGACATCATCCAAAGATTCAGAAACGCGAATTCCAAGATTTTGTGCCGCAAGTTTTACCGGACTTGCAGTTGCTAAGTTGCCCCGTCCACGTCGCACATCTGGTCTAGTAATAACTAACTCAACATTGCACCCGCTAGCAACAAGCGCTTGAAGCGGCGCAACAGCGATTTCTGGTGTGCCTAAATAAACAACCCTTGACGCACCAGCAACTGGCAGATCAGCAAGCAGCGTCACGAAAGCTTTAAATGTGTCGTTTCGATATCACCAGGCTGCTCTTCACGACGACGATATTCGGCAAGAGCTAATTTTCTTTGATCTGCAGTCATTCTTTCAAACATCAACACACCCTGCAGGTGGTCAATCTCATGTTGAAATAGTCGAGCAAGCAACTCATCGGCTTCAATCTCGACCGTATTGCCATCTAAGTTTATGCCACGCACCAAAATAAGTTTCGGACGCAACATCTCGACCGACAAACCAGGAATCGACAAACAACCTTCGTCATAAACCCATTCACCGCTCGACTCAATAATTTTCGGGTTAATCAAAATTTGTGGCGAGTCGTCAACATCGTAAACAAAAAGTTGCTTCTGCACTCCAATTTGCGGTGCAGCCAGCCCAAGACCTGGTGCTTCATACATCACCTGCAACATCTCGTCGGCAAGTTTGACTAATTTGCCGTCAATGTTGGTGATTTCGGCGGCACACGTTTTTAAAACCGGGTCACCATATGTTCGAATCTGATAAGTCATCGGGTTAAGGCTATACGCGAGGCGGGTCAACATGAATAGATAGCCGAGATTTCGCTGGTCGTTTGGCATTAAGCAAAGTTTCACTAAGTAGTTGCCAGTTCTCGGCACGCACCAAACCATGTGTCGAGTCTTTGATCACGGTCTGCACCAACATCGTGGCACCCAATGTTTCTAGAAATGCTTGTGTTCCGGCACCACTGATTTCAGCAAGCGAGCCGAACGGTGGAAACTTCAACATTGAACGACGCGCTTTTTCGATTTCAAAATAATTATCTAAATTGCCAGTTGAAAAACCAACAAGCAAAGAATTTTCTGGCGTATGGGTTTGCAGCAGAATCCGTGGAGAGTTTTTTGAATTACCAACTAGCCGAGCAGCATGAACTATCAACGATGCCACCAGTTCGCTTGCCCTATATCTCGGCGCTAAAAGTTCTGCATCAACATCCAGAAACACAACCGTGTCTGCAGATTGCACGCGATGCAGAACTGCTTCAGTGCCAACAAAAACATTTATTCGCTGATTTACTTCTGTTGTTGCCGACGTCACTTCGGCAACTGTGCGATTTGCCGCGGCCTGCAACTCTTCACGCAAACGACTCACACCTGGTTTTAGTAGTGCACAACTACTCGAACCACATGACTGGCAAACAACCGGTCTTACTGCGGCACAACGCGGACATTCAAGCGTCTCGCCATCGCGTTGATTGACCGCCGCATCGCAGGTTTCACAACGCAAAATTGTTCTGCACTTGCCGCAGGCAATCAGTCGTGCTCGACCTTTAGTGTTGTGCACGCACACCACACGACGAGACGTATCGCGTAGTTCTTTGATTAGTTCGGACGAAATTAAAGATGTGCTCCAACTTTCGTCTTTGTTGCGATCTAAAACTTCAATCTTCGGCCAAGACTTTTGTTTATCGATCTCGTGTGCGACAAAGATTCTCTCGCCTGCCCAATTTCTGGCAACCTGAGATGGTGTCGGGCTAATCAGACAACACACAACTTTGGCTCGCCGACAACGCTCAATCGCTACATCTCGGGCATGCCAAGTTGGACTGCGCTCTTCTTGCAATAAGTCATCATGTTCATCTACGACAACAATTGTCGAAAACCGTGCGACAGGCGCCCAGACAACACTGCGAGTGCCAATGACAATATCAACACCACCTAAGGCGCTCGACCAATCTTGTGGCCATAACGCAATTGAAAAGCCATTCGCCTTGAGCGACGCAGCCAACAACCGCGCACGATGTTGGGTCGGCATCACCACAATTATTGGACCGTTACATGCAAAAGCACTGACAATTGCAGTTGGATTAGCAAGCGGCGAAACAGAAATTAAACCGCCACCATATTCAGAAACTAGATCGCAAGCAGCCGATGAGCGCTTAACAGCCTGCGGCAAATATCTTTGCACTGGCACCTTAGCGATCAATGTGCTGGGTGCCGAGGTCGAAATAAAAGAACGAATCCGACCAACCCATCTCAAAGTTGCCCAATGCGCAAGCTCAATAATTTCTTGCGTGGTTCCGAGTCCCAAAATTTTGATTACCGAACGCAACTTACTAATTTCGAGTCCTGTGCTTGGCTCGCCGATCGCTATCACCCATCCGGCAACATTTCGTCCATGCAATGGCACGCGTACGCGCATTCCAATGCGCAGAACATCGCCAAGAGATTCTGGGATTAAATAGTCAAATGTTTTGTCTACACCCGTAACATCGGGCACGACGCGCGCAACCCGAAGTGAGGGCACCGCATCTTTGTTCAGAGTTTGACTGCTGCCTTGAACTCTTTAAGACGTGACAGGTTCTCCCAAGTAAAAGTTGGATGACTACGACCGAAGTGTCCATATGCGGCTGTCTTTTGATAAATCGGACGCTTTAAATCAAGATCGCGAACGATTGCTGCTGGTCGAAGATCAAAGACTGCGCGAACAGCAGACTCAATTAACGAATCATCAACTTTATTCGTGCCAAATGTTTCAACAAAAATACTTACTGGATGCGCCATGCCAATGGCATAGGCAACTTGAAGTTCGCAGCGTTCTGCTGCCCCAGATGCAACCACATGTTTTGCCACCCAACGTGCTGCATAGGCTGCCGATCGATCAACTTTTGATGGATCTTTTCCGCTGAATGCTCCACCACCATGTCGGCCCATACCACCGTATGTGTCAACGATAATTTTGCGACCCGTTAAACCTGTATCAGCATGTGGTCCGCCCTTAACAAACTCACCAGTTGGGTTTACATAAACGGCGTAGTCGTCGTTTGCGAATTGTGCTGGGATAACTGGACGAATTACTTGTTCAATTAAATCTGGACGAATCACAGTGTCACGATTAATGCCGTCAGCGTGTTGCGTCGAAATCAAAACTGTGCGCAATCGAACTGGCTTGCCACCTTCGTAATCAAAAGTAACTTGCGTCTTGCCGTCTGGGCGCAAATATGGAATCGCTCCTGACTTGCGCACGTCAGCCAATTTTTCAGCCATACGGTGTGCCAACCAAATCGGCAGTGGCATCAAGTCTTCTGTCTCGGTGCATGCGTAACCAAACATCATTCCTTGATCGCCAGCACCTTGACTATTCAGAACATCTTCACCACTTTTACCGACTCGAATTTCTTCACTGACGTTTACGCCCTGCGCAATGTTTGGACTCTGTTCGTCGATGCTGACAATCACTCCACATGTATTGCCATCAAAGCCATAAAGCGCGTTGTCGTATCCGATGCCGTTAATGACACCACGAGCAAGTTTTGGAATATCAACGTAAGCACTAGTGGTGATTTCGCCAGCGATGACACACAAGCCAGTTGTCAACAATGTTTCACACGCAACACGACCAGCAGGATCTTCTGCCAAAATTGCATCAAGTACCGCATCAGAAATCTGATCGGCCATCTTGTCGGGGTGACCCTCGGTCACGCTCTCAGAGGTAAACGAATACTGCTTCATAGATTCTCCATCTAAATTGATTTAACAAGACGCTAGTCAATATGACGATAGTCAACGTGACTATAGAAGAACTTCGTTATCGGCTATTGAGCGTCAGGCTCTGTCGCAGCTTCAAGTTCGGCA
Source organism: Ilumatobacteraceae bacterium (assembly GCA_016463105.1). Lineage (GTDB taxonomy): Bacteria > Actinomycetota > Acidimicrobiia > Acidimicrobiales > Ilumatobacteraceae > BACL27. Next base: position 4,937 of record JAEMRY010000001.1, read on the forward strand.
GCCAGTTCGGCTTCTTGCGCAGCAGCGGCAGCCTCGTTCTCGGCGACAATGTCTTCAATCGTGCGAGCAACTAGTTGAATCTTGCCGGCAGAAATTTCTTCAAAACTAATCGAAAGTGGCTTGCGAGCAGTAGAACTAACTTGTGGTGGCACCATGTTGCCCAAACCGTCACCAAGTTGATTGAAGTATGAGTTGATCTCTCGTGCGCGACGGGCAGCAAGCGTGACTAACGAAAACTTTGAGCCAGTATGACTCATCAGAGATTCGATTGCTGGATTCATCATCGTGTCTTCTGTCGTCACTGCAATCCTCCTGGGATCAGGCATCGGGTACGCCTTGCGGCTAACAAGTATAGCCACAGATTTAGCTAGACGTTGCGCTGCTTTCGCTCATAGTCAATTATCCGAATCATCTCTTCAACGGTCGCTCCAAGGTCATCATTGACAATCACATAGTCGGCGATTGCCTTGCCGACTGGCTCTTCTTCTTCAGCCTTGCGTAATCTCTTTTCGACTTTTTGATCAGAGTCGCCACGACCTCGTAGCCGTGATTTTTGCTCTTGGCGAGAAGGCGGCAAGATGAATAACAATAAAGCCTTGGCATTAAGTTTTTTTACCTGCTGTGCACCATCAACTTCGATTTCAAGCACAGTGTCTTTGCCGTCTGGAGCACTTGGCGTGGGGGTTCCATACAAATTTCCGAGAAAATCAGTCCACTCTAAAAATCCACCGTCAGCAATGTGTCGTTCAAATTGCTCTCGCGTGACGAATTTATATGCATCTGCCACTTCGCCCTGTCGGCGTTCGCGAGTTGTCCATGATCGACTCAGCCACAAATTTGGATCTCGCTTAACAAGGTCGTCAACAATTGTGCTCTTACCAACACCACCAGGGCCCGATACGACAATTACAAGACCACTAGTTTGTAACGACATCAGACGAGCGCCTTAATTCGTTTGAGCAATTCTTCTCGTTCTTGACTTGACAAACTTTCGATCCGGCGTTTTTCTGTAATTTTTAAATCTGCCATTATTCGCCGGGCTTTGATTTTTCCGATACTCGCAACCGATTCAAGTGCCTTGACGAGATACAAACGATTAGTCGCTTCGTGATTATCTCTTTTATTCAGCACATCTGAAAACGACAAACTTCCTGCACAAATGTCGGCTAGAACGCAAGTCATCTCTTGGCGCAACGATTTAGCACTCGCGATCGCAACACTGCGGCCTAGATCAACCGCGATTGACGCATGTGAGGTTGCCATTGATCTATTCTACTTGCGAGATTTACTTGTTAATTAGCTTGATAATCCGTTTCGATGTGCAGCCGAAGTCACTTGCTTCCAATCTGTTATCTCGTGAGCGACAGCCCAATCAATTAGTTGCTGTTGAATCAAAAGTGGCGCACGCGGATTAGCAAAACTGGCGGTTCCAACCTGTACCGCGTTGGCTCCGGCAAGCATTAATTCGGCTGCATCTTGACCAGACATCACTCCACCGACACCGACGATTCCGATATTTGGCAAAGCAGCGCGAACATCAAACACACAACGAACAGCAATTGGATGAAGCGCCGCACCTGAAAGCCCCCCGCGCACATTGCCAAGACTTGGCATACCCGTGTCTGTATTAATTGCCATACCCATTGCAGTATTAACAAGTGTCACGGCTTGCGCACCAGAACTATGAACGGCTCGCGCGATTTCGACAATTTGTGAAGTGTTCGGACTCAACTTTGCCCAGAGCGGCAGACCAGAAACAACACAACCCTCTACTATTTGCGCACTGAGTTGTGCGTCGTGGGCAAACACAACATGGTCGCCCCCTAAATTCGGACAAGACAGATTTATTTCAAGTGCAGTAATTTTGCTTCGCACTTCGCCCAGCAATTTTGCAGCGTCCAGATAATCCTGAACACTGTGTCCCCAGATACTGACGATTATCGTCGCTCCAGTTTTTTCTAACGCCACGAGATCATGTTCTATAAAATGTGCGACGCCCTCACCTTGAAGACCAACGGCATTCAGCATTCCATTTTTTGTGGGTGAAAGTCTCGGTGCTGGGTTGCCCGCCCATACGAACGGGGCAATTGATTTTGCAACAACACCACCAATTTCGTTTAACGGAAAATACGCATCAAACTCTGCGCCGTAACCCGCTGTGCCAGAAGCCGTCAAAATCGGATGCGCAAGCTCTACTTCGCCAACCCGAACCGTGCAACTGGCTATTGATGCAGAAATCATCGAGCGTGAAACTCTTGCAGCGACATCACCGTAAACGGTCGATTACGTTGCTCGATCATTCCTTGTACTGCAGCAGTTGCCGCACTCAGGGTCGTCACCACCGATACACGATAAGTATTAGCAGCTTTGCGAATTGCTTCGCCATCGCTACGTGTGCCATAGCCGCGAGGCGTATTGATTACAAGCGCAATCTCACCAGATTCGATGAGTTTTACCGCGTCGTCTCGCACATCAGTGCCAGATTTTCTTTCAGAGAATTTGCCGACAATTCGCGACACGTTACATCCGTGTGCGGTCAAAAAATCTGCCGTACCGACTGTCGCCACAATTTCAAGACCAAGCGAGCTCAAACCTTTGACAACTTCTACTCCTCCTGCTTTGTCGCGATCGTTAAATGAAACGAACACCAGACCAGACTCAGGCAACGTAGTGCCCGCAGCAAATTGCGCTTTAGCAAAGGCTCGCGCAAACGAATCATCGATTCCCATTACTTCACCTGTTGAACGCATTTCTGGCCCGAGCGCCGTGTCAACATCGGCGAAACGATTAAACGGCAACACTGCTTCTTTTACCGAGACATGAGAAGTGCCGGCCGGTTTGCGCAGTAATCCTTCTGTGCGAAGTTCTGCAAGTGAAGCACCAAGCATCACGCGACTTGCTATTTTTGCCAACGGCACACCAGTTGCCTTAGCAACAAACGGCACAGTTCGACTGGCTCGTGGATTGGCTTCGATCACATAGACGGTCTCATCGGCGATCGCAAATTGCACATTGACCAAGCCGACAACTTTGAGCGCTTCAGAGATTTTTTTAACTGTATTTTCGATTATTGAAACTATTTCAGCCGACAAAGTCGCTGGAGGAATTGTGCAAGCCGAATCACCAGAGTGAACACCAGCCTGTTCAACATGCTCCATGACTCCACCAATTAGAACTTCTCCTGATGCATCACGAATCGCATCAACATCAACTTCTGTTGCATCTTCTAAAAATCTGTCAATCAATACTGGTCGTTGTGCCGATAATCCGCCTTCACGTCCGAGCGAACCAGCCTGACTCATTTCTGCCATGGCGCCACGCAGTCGAGTTTCGTCGTGCACAATCTGCATCGCTCGCCCACCCAGAACATAACTCGGTCTCACCAAAACTGGGTAACCAATTTTATTTGCAATCTCGACACTCTGCTCAACATCGCGCGCTGTGCCACCAGGCGGTTGCAAAATATTCAAAGACTCACATAAAGCACTCCATTTTTCGCGATCCTCGGCTATATCAATTGACTCACTAGTTGTGCCGACAATTAAATCACTCGGCAATTGTGATGCAAGTTTTAGCGGTGTCTGCCCGCCCAAACTGACAATTATTCTTGGCTCGACACCAGTCGCATCTTGCTCGGCTTCGATCACGTTCATTACATCTTCGTAAGTCAACGGCTCAAAATATAATTTGTCAGAAGTGTCATAGTCAGTTGAGACTGTTTCAGGGTTGCAGTTCAACATGATCGTTTCGTATCCGGCATCGCGCAGCGCAAAACTCGCGTGCACGCAGCAATAATCAAACTCAATACCCTGACCAATTCGGTTTGGGCCACTTCCTAAGATAATCACCGACTTGCGATCACTGGATTTAATTTCAGTCTCATCTTCATATGTCGAATAGTGATATGGCGTCTGAGCGGCAAATTCGGCACTGCATGTATCTACTGCTTTATAAACGGGTCTTACACCGCGACTCAAACGAGTTGCTCTGACATCATGCTCAGAGCACTTCCATAACCAACCCAGTTGAGCATCAGAAAATCCGAGTCGCTTGACTCGCTTCCAATCGCTGACAGATAAATCTTCAACAGTTTGCGTCTCTAGATATTCGCGCTCTTCGACGATCATCATCATTTGATCTAAGAACCATGGGTCGAATTTGCAAGACTGCGCGACAACTTCAATCGTCATCTTGCGATATAGACACTCGCCAATCTCGAATATTCGCTCAGGGGTCGGAACCGAAATTTTCGCCAACAACTCTTGGTCAGATACTCCAGCAAATATTTCTTCACCTGGATCACAGTTCAGACCGAAGCGTCCGATTTCAAGAGAGCGCAGGGCTTTTTGCAAACTTTCACTAAAGGTTCGACCGATCGCCATTGCTTCGCCCACACTTTGCATTTGAGTACCTAGAACACCCGATGTGCCCGGAAACTTCTCAAACGCCCATCGCGGAATTTTCGTCACTACATAATCAATTGTTGGTTCAAAACTTGCTGGTGTCTTTTTTGTAATGTCGTTGGATATTTCGTCGAGTGTGTAACCCACAGCAAGTTTTGCGGCGATCTTTGCTATCGGAAACCCTGTGGCTTTTGATGCCAACGCAGAACTTCGCGACACTCTCGGATTCATTTCGATCACGACTTGTTCGCCATTTATTGGATTAACCGCAAACTGCACATTTGAACCGCCAGTTTCGACACCAACTCGACGAATGCAGGCGAAAGCCGCATCACGCATTTTTTGATATTCAACATCCGACAAAGTCATTATTGGCGCAACCGTCATCGAATCACCGGTATGCACACCCATTGCATCAATGTTTTCGATTGAGCAGATTACGACGCAATTGTCGTTGCGATCGCGCATCACTTCGAGTTCGTATTCTTTCCAACCCACAATCGATGTTTCAATCAATATTTCTGAAATCGGACTAGCAGCCAGGCCATTGGCCACAACTGTTGCAAACTCTTGTGGCGTGTTGGCAATGCCTGTTCCGCGTCCTCCCAAAATATATGCAGGTCGAATAATTACTGGCAAACCAATCTCGGCGAGAACCAAATCTGCTTGTTTGGCAGTATGTGCGATGCCGCTGCGTGGCACGTTTAAACCAATTTCAATCATCGCATCTTTAAATTTGCCACGATCCTCGGCTGTAGCAATCGCCAAAGCATTTGCACCAATTAATTCTGGGGTTCCTGGCACGCCAACTTTGCCACGTTCGAATAATGCCATCGCCAAATTAAGCGCCGTTTGCCCACCAAGCGTCGCCAACACGGCATCTGGGCGTTCACGTTCGATAATTTGCAGAATGAACTCGGGCGTAAGTGGCTCGATATAAGTGCGATCTGCAAAATCAGGATCAGTCATGATCGTTGCCGGATTTGAGTTGGCAAGAATTACTCGGTAACCCTCTTGACGCAACACGCGACACGCCTGCGTGCCCGAATAATCAAACTCGCAGGCCTGACCAATCACGATTGGTCCTGAACCCAAAACGAGAATCGACTTGATGTCGTTGCGTCGTGGCATTATTTTTTGTCCATCATCGCTATAAAATCTGCAAACAAATAACGACTGTCATGTGGACCAGGCCCGGCTTCAGGGTGATACTGCACGCTAAACGCATTGGCTCCGAGCACTCGAAGGCCTTCATTGGTGTTGTCGTTTAAATTTATGTGTGTGACTTCGGCTTTTGTCGCCAACGAATCTGCGTCCACGCAAAAATTGTGATTTTGACTTGTTATCTCGACTGACCCTGTAGCGATATTGCGCACCGGATGATTTGCCCCGTGATGACCGAACGGCAATTTGTAGGTCTTTGCGCCTAATGCAAGTGCCAGCAATTGATGACCAAGACAAATTCCAAATAGTGGCACCCCAGTGCCAAGCAACTCACGAATCGTTGCTGGTGCGCCGTGCACCATCTCGGGATCGCCAGGACCATTCGAGAGAAAGATTCCGTTTGGCGACAACGCCATTACTTCTGCAGCCGTAGTTGTCGCTGGCACGACATGCACAGTTGCAAATTCAGCAAGGCAATTCAACATCGTTGTCTTAATTCCAAAGTCATACGCCACGACAGTGAACTTGCCGTTGCCATGAATATAACTTTTCGTTGTCGTAACTTGGGCGATTAAGTTTTTTCCGGCTGTGCCCTTTTCGGTGTTCGCGGCTTTTATCAATTCATCTTGACTGGCCGTGCCAAATGCGCCTGGCATCGAACCTAAATCTCGCAAAACGCGTGTCAATCTTCGAGTATCAATGCCGGCGATACCTGCTAGATCATTCTGTTTAAGAAATGAATCTAACGAGTCGTCACTGCGCCAGTTGCTTCGTCGGCGTGCAAGTTCGCGAACAATCACTCCTCGTGCAAAAACTTTTGATGACTCATTATCAAATTGAGTTGTTCCATAATTTCCGATATGCGGCGTTGTGAAAGTAATAATTTGTCCGGCATACGACGGATCAGTAAGAATTTCTTGATACCCAGACAAGCCAGTATGAAATACAATTTCGCCTCGCGCAATTATCGGCGCTGAGATATGCGACGAACCAGCGCCGATCGCCTCACCTTCAAAAATCGAGCCATCTTTTAAGACAAGAGCCGCCGGACGGATAAGCCGACTACTTCGAATAGGGCTTGTCATTTTTGCGCTTGACCATCAATCACAGTTGGAGTTCCTTTAAATATGGTGTGACGTACTCTGCCACGAAGTGTCCGCCCAACATAGGGGGTATTTATGCTCTTGCTGGCAAGCCTTTCAATATCAACGCTCCACGCTAGATCTGGATCAAAAACACAAATATTTGCACTCTCCCCAACTGCTATGGGCCGACCATGATCGGCATCAATTTTGGCGATGCGCGCTGGGTTCCAACTGAGCAATGAAACCACGTCTTTGATTTCTAAGTCGCCATATGCCATGACAACTCCGAGCGCTGTTTCTAATCCGAGCATTCCTGGTGGCGCCATGTCAAGAGACATTTCTTTATCGCGTCTCGGATGAGGGGCGTGATCAGTGGCAATTGCATCAATCGTTCCATCTAGCAAACCAACTTTAAGTGCGCGAATATCTTCAGCAGATCGAAGTGGTGGATTGACTTTGTAAACAGAGTCATACGAACTTAAAAGCTCTTGCGTCAATGACAAATGATGTGGTGTTACTTCGGCCGTGATCGACAGGCCATCACGCTTCGCGGCGCGAACTAGTTCGACACTTCTCGCTGTTGAGAGATGAAGAAAATGCATCGACGCACCAGTAATTCTCACTAGTTCAATATCTCGAAACACCATTAACTCTTCGGCGATTGACGGCCAACCAGGCAACCCGAGGTCTGTGCAACATTGACACTCATTCATCACGGCACCTTTTGTAAGTTCAGCGACTTCGCAATGTTGTGCGAGTGTGACGCCGAGACCTTTGGCGTACTCAAGTGCTCGTCGCATCAATGACGCATCTTGAACACCAACACCATCATCAGTGAATAAAGTGACACCAGCTTGTGCAAGTTCTGCCATCGGCGCAAGTGTTTCTCCGAGACGTCCAAGCGTGATGCAACCACTCGGCACTACATCTACAAGACCTGCGCGCTTGCCTTGCTCGCGAACAAAATCAATTACTGCAATTGAATCTTGTGGCGGATCAGTGTTTGGCATCGCAACAAGCGCGGTGTAACCCCCCAAGGCTCCGGCACGACTGCCGGTTTCAATTGTCTCTGCTTCTTCTTTGCCCGGCTCACGCAGATGGGCGTGAAGATCAATGAAACCACTTGAGACAATGCAACCGCTCGCATCTAGTTGCACATCTGCACTTAGATTTGCGCCAACTTCGACAACTTTGCCGTTTTCAATTCGCACATCGACACGAGATTGCCCGTCAGGGTTGACTATCGTGCCACCCTTGATCACAACTGATTTGCTCATGCTTGGCCTCCGAGACTTGAACCGGTTCCCAGAAGTTCGAACAGCACCGCCATTCGCACTGAGACGCCATTTGCAACTTGTCGATGAATCAATGAATTCTTGACGTCTGATGGATCAATTTGCATTTCGACTCCGCGATTCATTGGCCCTGGGTGCATAACAATCGCCGAGTCTTTTAACCTTGATACCCGTTTCTGAGTTAACCCGTATTGCTCTGAGTATTCGCGCAAGGTTGGCACATGACCCTGCGACATTCTTTCACTTTGCAAGCGCAACATATATAGAACATCGCTGCTTGGAATCACGTCATCTAAATGATGATTTATTTGCACGGGCCAATGCGAAATATCTGGCGGCAACAAAGTCGGTGGCGCAACGAGCGTGACTTTTGCTCCGAGCATTGAGAAGGCTTGAATATTGCTACGTGCAACTCGAGAATGTTTGATGTCGCCAACGATTGTTATTTGCATACCGTCGAAGCGTTGTGTGTGCGTTGCTTCGCGAATTGTGTAGCAGTCAACTAAGGCTTGAGTCGGGTGCTGGTGCGCTCCGTCTCCTGCATTAATAATTGATGCCTTAGTCCACTGGCTGATCTGCCACGGAATACCCACAGACTTGTGTCGCACAACAAAAGCATCCACACCCATATCGGTGATTGTCGCCACAGTGTCACGCAACGACTCACCTTTATTCACACTTGATGTAGAAACATTGAACGTCATCGTGTCGGCAGAAAGACGTTTGGCTGCCGTTTCAAAACTCAACCGAGTGCGTGTTGAATCTTCAAAAAACAAACTCGCCACAGTGCGACCACGCAATGCAGGCACTTTCGGCACAGGTCGCTGATTTATTTCTGCCATGTGATCTGTAAGTTGCAATAATGCAACCAAACCATCTACCCCAAGTTCGTCAATGCTGCGAAGGTGCTTCATCGCGCATCCACAATCGCGACCGAGATGACTACTCCATCGCTAGTCGCCGAGACTTCGTCGTCTTGTTGCGTGGGTAAATTTTTTCCGACGAAGTCTGGACGAATCGGCAACTCGCGATGACCGCGATCTACTAGCACTGCAAGTTGCACCGAGCGTGGTCGGCCATAATTATTGAGTCCTTCCATCGCTGCTCGCACAGTACGACCAGTAAACAAAACATCATCCACAAGCACGACTGTTGCCCCAGTCAGATCAAACGGAATATTGCTGATTGCTCCAAGTGATACTGGTCGAATACCGATGTCGTCTCGATGCAGGCTTACATCTAGTGCACCAACTGGCACAGTCACAGAAGTTTCTATTTCATTTATTTGTTTGGTAATCGCCTCAGCGATCCAAGTTCCGCCTCGTTGCAGACCAACAATTGCTAAACCGTCAACACCATGGTTGCGCTCTACAATTTCGTGAGCAATGCGCACAATTGCGCGACGAACATCGGTCGCACTCATCACCTCTCGTGGTGCGTTCGTGCCGGTACTCGATGCCATTAAGACTCCTCCGTCCGAGCCTCACAGGACTCAATTTACGGTTGATAAAAACTGCTTTTAATTCGTGATCAATATAGCACCGCACGCAGTTGGTAGTTGCCTCTAACCGGAGCGTTGATAAACGACCCACCAAGAATTGGCGTATGAGACCGTGAATTGGTTCGAAACCTCAGACCATGTTTTGGTCATTTCTTCATCCATAGATGTGGGCAGAACCACGAAGGTAATCTCGTTGGCAAATGGCAAGACATCACCTTCGGCAAAGACATCAACGCCATAAAGTGCGCGCCGAAATGGCACTGGAAACACATAAATCCGTTGACGACGGGCTAATTGTGCCGTCAGTGGATGATAAGCGCTTACCACAGCATCTGCAGGAATCTTGCTCAGAGCCTCACGGGCCGCAACAACCATCGGATGGTTCGCCCCGTTATACGAAATTCTGGTTCGCGCACCAGGCAGTGGTGACCAAACATAAGCAGAAAACAGTGTGCACACAGCACACAATGCAACCAAAATGCGACGCCATTTGATTTGCAATTTTGCGATTGCGAACACTGTCCCCATCACCAGAACCGGAACTACTACAAACGAATAGTGATATTCGATGTGGTATTGATACCAAAATGAGCTGAAAATATTCGTGAAGATCACTAGTCCGGCAATTGCAGCCACTTCAGGAAAAAATACAAACGCCATCGCCACTGGCACAAATAGTTGCAATAAATAATACGGTCGCGAATCGCTCCATAAATAACTGAGCATCGCTAACGGGTCTGTGAACACAGTTCGAACAACCCCCGAAACGCCCCCAAACGGAATCCGCCATGTATTTCTGAATGTGACTCCATTTATCCCACGCTGAATTCCGAACACTGCAATTAGCGCATACCAAAAAGAAACCAAAACTGTCAATAAGCCAAATCTGCGGTGCTGGCGCAATGCAACCCACAAGCCGAGTGGCACAAGAATTAAAGCAACGTCTTCTTTCACCGTTAAGGCAAGCGCAACAGAAATAAAATACATTCGCCATTTTTTTTCAAGTGCCCCATACATTGCCGTCGAGATGAATAGACCCAAAAATGCATCGGGATGGAAGTTCTCTAAGGCAATCCATACTGTTGCAGGATGCATCAGGTAGGCAGCCACAAAAACTGTCGCCATTGCTTCGCTCTCAAGACGCTTACGCGAATACAAAAACACTGGCACCGCACCTGCAACAATGACAAGTGATTGAACAACAAATAATGTTGCAGTGCCATTAAAAACCCAATACAACGGAACAAGAAAAATCAAAATAAAGCTTGTGTGATCACCAAAAAGATTGCGACCCATCAGAGTCACAAATGGATTATGAAATCTCGAGAGAAGCCAAATGCCCTGGTCATACAAACCAAAGTCATATGCAGATGTCGCCATACTGCGATGCACTTCTACGCTCAATGCCGCGATATATAAACCGCCGAGTCCGATCAATGAAGCGGATACAACTTGCCACAAAGTGACCTGCAGCAAGCGACTTCGAAGATTAAACCAAAATCGATTCGTATTAAACGCCTTTCGTTCGCACCTTCTTGGCGATCGCCGATAACAAACCGTTTACATAACGACCAGACTCTTCTGTCGAAAATCGCTTGGCAAGTTCTACTGCCTCGTTGATTATCACCGCAACAGGCACATCTTGACGATCCAGCAGTTCATAAATTGCAAGTCGCAAAACGTTGCGGTCAATTGCGGGCATCCGCTGAATTGTCCAGGTATGTGAATATTCAACAATCATCTCATCAATTTCTATTTGACGAGTTGCTACCCCGGTTGTTAGTTGCAAAACCAAATCATCAACCACGAGCACTTGCCCAGAAACTATTTGCGCAACGGGCAAACTACGAGACTCAGCTTCATACAAGAAATGCACGGCGCGCTCACGTGCGGTACTGCGAACGTCATCGCCTACTTTTGAGTTGCGCGTTGTTGACATCAAACTCTCGTTATATATTCGCCTGAACGAGTATCGACTTTTACTCTGTCGCCAATATTGACGAACAGCGGCACCTGAATTACCTTGCCTGTTTGTAGTGTCGCAGATTTGCGCCCACCAGAAACTCTGTCGCCTTGCAGACCCGGCTCAGTATTGGCGATATCAAGTTCAACAGTTACTGCGATTTCGACGCTCACGATTTCTCCATCGTGAGTCGCAATAATTGCGATTCCATTTTCGACAAGATAGTCGGCAACTTCGCCGAGCGCAGTTGGGCTGACAGTGATCTGATCAAAAGTTGCCGTATCCATAAACACGAAGTCGTCTCCGTCTTTATATAGAAACTGCATATCGTTTTTATCGAGAATGGCTTGCTCAACGCGGATGCCAGCATTGAAAGTTTTTTCTAAAACGTTTCCAGATCGCAAGTTGCGAAGCTTGGTACGCACGAACGCGCCACCTTTGCCAGGCTTGACGTGTTGAAAATCGATCACCGTAAACAGATTGTTGTCAATCTGAAGAGTGATTCCGTTCTTTAGGTCGTTAGTTGTAATTGCAGGCACTGGCGATCCTTCTTGCTGTGAGTGAGAACTCGGCAGCCGTCTTGCGTGACGACAACAAGGTCTTCAATTCGCACCCCACCGAGCCCTTCACGATAGACGCCAGGCTCGACAGTTACTACCTCTCCAACTTCGAGAGGTTCAGCAAACCCGTTTCGCACCCAAGGCATCTCGTGAATCTGCAAGCCGACACCATGTCCTGTGCTGTGACTAAATTCGTTGCCATAACCAGCCTTGACGATGAAATCTCGACATATCTGATCTACATCTTGTGCAAGCACACCTGCACGAACATGGTCTAAGCCCAATAGTTGTGAGGCACTAACTATTTCGTGCATTTCACTCAACACAAGATCAACATCACCGATCAAATATGTTCGTGTCATATCTGAGTGATAGCCATCGACTAATCCACCAACATCAATGACAACGCTGTCACCCTCGATGATTTTGCGGCTCACCGGACGATGGTGGGGTCGTGCCGCGTTCGGGCCACTCGCCACAATCGTGTCATAACTTGTGAACTCAGCACCATGACGGCGCATGCGATAGTCAAGTTCGTCGCGAATATCGCGTTCAGTAAGACCCGCAACAAGCATCGGCACTACTTCGCTCAGTGCCGAGTCGGTGGCGCGCGCGGCTAACTCCATTCGCTGAATCTCTGGTTCTGTTTTTCTTCGACGCAAATGCGGGACGACTGCAGAAACTTTGACTAGCTCCGAGATGATCTGAGTTGACATTGATTCGTGAGCAGTCACAGTCATTTCTGCAGGATCAAAGCCAACAGATTTTAAATCTTTTGTCGTACGCGACATTGCATCACGCAACTCAATTGCGCTGCGGCCTTCAATCACGAGACATTGAGCCTGCGCGTTCTTTGTCTGTTCACGAGATTGATCTCCATATCGACCGTCAACTATCAACACCATGTCATCGGGTCGAACGATTAGCGTGCCGGCAGAGCCAGTAAAACCTGTTAACCACCGAATGTTGTTTAAATCTGTCACCAAGAGCGCGTTAACTTTTTTATTTGTTGTTTGCTCTAGACGTTGCCGAACCAGCACATCTCGACTGGCAACACTGAGTGGCAACATTTGATTCGTAGTCATCGCAACTATTTTTTCTCTGCGAGCAAAGTTGAAACTGCGTTGAGCGCAAAGGTGTAACCGTTGGCACCGAAACCTGCAATCGTGCCCGACGCAACCGATGCCACGACACTCTCATGACGCCATGTTTCTCTCGTGGCTGGATTTGATAAATGAACTTCGACTATCGGGCCAGAGAACGTTGCGAGCGCATCATTCAAACTCCACGCAAAATGAGTAAGAGCGCCAGGGTTGATGATGATCGCCGCACAACGAGAGCGTGCACCATGAATCGCAGTTACAAGTTCTCCAGCACTCTGGGCAACAAGCGATTCAACTTCTAAGCCAAGTTTTGCTGCCGTTTCTTTTGCTCGACTCATATGGTCGGCAAGACTCGCCTTGCCATAAATCTCTGGCTGGCGCTGACCAAGCAAATTTAGATTAGGTCCATTGAGAATTAAAACAATTGGAAGAGTTGATTTGGCCATGTCAATCAGAGTAGTTGCATTGCATCAAAAGATTCGTTTAGATATTTTTCGCTAATACCACTAACTATTTCAATGCCATTTTTGCTATCTAAGACGAACGTCAAGCCGTCTATCGCCTTCTTGTCGAGACGCATCAAATCGATCAATTGATTGCGTTTCATTGTGTTTGGTATCGACACCGAGAGACCGTAAACATCTCGAATCACTTTGTAGTGATAAGCCAAACGAAGATCATCAATGCGGTTCATGACATGGGCTAAATGCGCCGCGAAGATCATGCCAATTGCGACTGCCTCGCCATGCGCAAGAGCGAAACCGCTAGACCGCTCAAGGGCGTGCGCCAAAGTATGACCGTAATTCAGCACGGCACGACCACCTTGTTCACGCTCGTCATCCGAAACAATTTTGGCTTTAATTTCAACACAGCGGGCGATTCGAGACGTCATCTCGAGAGATAGCAAATCATCACCTGATAAAAAATGATATTTTGCAACTTCACCAAGACCACATCGTGTTTCACGCTCAGGTAAAGACTTAAGTGCATCAACATCGCAGACCACCGCACTCGGCTGCCAAAATGCTCCTACTAAATTTTTGCCCTGTTCTAAGTTCACACCGGTTTTGCCACCAATTGCAGCGTCAACCATGCCGACAAGTGTTGTTGGCAGGTGAACTACCGCAGTTCCACGATGCCAACTTGCAGCCGCAAAGCCAGCGACATCTGTAACCATGCCACCACCAATACTTATTACGACATCAGAACGTGTCAAACCAAACTTTGCGAACTGTTGCGAGATTGTCTCAATTGTTTGCAATGTCTTGTATTGCTCACCGTTGCCAATAAATATTTTCGTATTTGGCAGAGAAAGTTTCACTTCAAACGGAATATTTTGCTGAGTAATGATCACGGCACGCTTAGCGGTCTTTGGCAACAAACTTTCAAGTTCAGTACTTGCTCCACTGCCAACGATTACTGGATACGACCTGTCGCCGAGTGCGACGATCACTTTATGATTTGTCATTTTTTTGTAGCCTCGTCCACATCATAAAGCTGGCATTCAGAAATTATTTGATCAACAACTGCTTTCACTGATAGCGATTGTGTCACAAGATGATGCGTGGCTAATTGCTGATACAACGGCTCACGATCTTGCCGCATCTTATTGAGTGAGCCCACTGGATCACCATCTAAAAGTGGTCGATGCTTTCCACGCCCCGTGCGCAAAACCAGAGTCGGCGTTGGTGCGTCTAACCAAACGATGCACTGAGCACTTTTTCTTAGTAGCTCACGATTGTCTTCTGCGACTATTGCCCCACCAGCCACAGCCAGAACCACAGCAGAACTTCGGCCACAGATATCGGCAAGTGCTTGTGATTCAAGTTTTCTAAATACGGCTTCACCCTGATTGGCAAAAATCTCGCGCACAGAAGACTTGGCTGTTTTTTCAACTGCATCATCACTATCTTGAAAATCTAAATTGAGTTTCTTTGCAAGTGCCTTTCCGACAGTAGTTTTGCCAGAGCCCATCAAACCGATAAGTACGATCATCACGGTTTTCGCCAAGTTCAGCGAAGCCTCTGCGCAAAATTTTCTACATTTTGCTTGAACTCATCCACACTGTCCCCACCAAACTTGCGTTGCGCTTCTTGAGCCAAAACTAGAGCGACCATTGTTTCTGCAACTACTCCCATCGCCGGAACAGCCGTGACATCAGTTCGCTCTTTGAAACTTACGGTTTCTTGTTTTGTAACCATGTCGACTGTTTTTAGAGTTGGACGATTTAACGTCGATAGTGGTTTCATGGCTGCTCGTACGACCAACATTTCTCCAGTTGACATTCCGCCTTCGGTGCCACCAGCAAGTGATGTTTCGCGTTTGTAAGAGTTGTCGGCCTGATCCCAAGTGATCGCATCGTGAGCCTCACTGCCACGACGAGATGCAACGTCAAAACCGTTTCCGATTTCGACACCCTTGACTGCCTGAATACTCATTATCGCTTGCGCTAAAAGTCCGTCAAGTTTGCGATCCCAATGCACATAACTTCCAAGACCTACAGGCAAACCGTAAGCCAAGACCTCAACTATTCCACCCAAACTGTCCCCGTCTTTTGCCGCGGCTTCGATTTCTTGGATCATCTTGGCTTCAGCCTGCAGATCAAAACATCGCACAGATGAGTCATCAATTTTTGATAAATCAGTTCTTTGGGGACGCGCTGGATTTTCATTTCGCGCACTACCAAGTTGCAACACATGTGACATTACGAAAACATCTATTTGCGCTAGCAAAACTTTCGCTAATGCACCTGCGGCAACTCTTGCTGCTGTCTCTCTAGCACTTGCACGCTCGAGCACATCACGAGCATCATCAAAGCCATACTTCTGCATCCCAGTCAGATCTGCATGACCTGGCCGAGGTTGAGTCAAAGGTTTTTTTGTTTTGCCTGGCTCAGGTGACATCTCTTCGTGCCACACATCGCTGCGAAACCATTCACTGTTTTTGATTTCAATCGCCACCGGCGAGCCGAGCGTTCGTCCATGTCGGATTCCGCTCAACAAAACGATTTCATCTTCCTCAAATTTTTGACGTGGTCCCCGACCAAACCCAAGTCGTCGACGGGCTAATTCACTACTGATATCTTTGGCGGTTACCAACATTCCAGCAGGTAGACCCTCGACAATGACCACCAATGCCTGGCCGTGACTTTCGCCTGCAGTTAGGTAACGAAGCATAAATATCAGGCTACCTGTAGCCCCGTGCCGCAATGAGCTAATTAACTAGATCGTGTCAATTGCGCAAGCGCTGCATCACGCATTAGCGCGATATCGCCAGGCTCACCTATCCAATGCTGTTGTTGTAGCGCTGCTTGATGAATCAACATCGACAAGCCATCAACTACGGTCGCGCCAGCTTTTTTTGCACCAAGTAATAAACCTGTCTCTAACGGGTGGTACACCGCATCAAGCACCACATGCGATGAATTGATCAGCGAAACATCTATTGGAGATTCTGAGTTGTCATTCACTTTGCCAAAACCCACTGGCGTTGTGTTGATAATAATTTGTGAACTATTTATGTCTGAATTAATTTCTGTTGGCAGACAAACGCGAGTTGTGCCACCAATTCGTTTGACCAAGTCTTTTGCCCGCGTATCCGTGCGGTTGATAATTGAAACATCACTCGCTCCGCGTTGTACAAGCGCGTGAGCCACAGCTGACGCAGTTGCCCCTGCTCCCAAAACAACAACGCGCTGTCCACGCAGTGATGAGTTCATCGCAAGTTCAAGCGCATTGCAGCAACCTTCGCCATCAGTGTTGGTCGCCCACAATGAATTGTCTTGTCGCAATACAACAGTGTTTGCAGAATTAGTCACTCGAACGACTTGATCAATCTCGCCGATTTCGGCAACTATTTTGGCTACTTCGTTTTTATGCGGCATAGTTACAGAAAGACCACCGATGCCAAGTGTCGACATCGAATTAAGTGCGTCAGCGACGCGACCAGGCCGAACCTCAAACGCCAAGTACACCCAATTGATGGATCTAGCCGCAAATACCGCATTATGAATAACCGGAGACAAACTTTGCGCAACTGGCGACCCGATAATTGCGGCTAGTCGCGTATTTGTATTTATCTTGATCATCTAGTGCACTTTCAAGTTCATTAAGGCAACAAACCGGCTGCTCTGGCGATTTCAACATTTTTTTCATGATCTTGTTGAGTCGCCGCAAAGGTATGACCACCTTTGTCATCACTTAACACGTAATACAGATAGGCACAGTTTGACGCTTTCTTTATTCCGGTGCAGATTTTGTCACTTAATTCAGGATTTGGCGAAGGATTTAATGCAGCCCTTATAGATGCTCGGCCAGGGTTAGAAATCGGTGTGGGTGGCAGACCTTTATTCATATACGAGTTGTACGGCGTATCGATCGCTTTCACATCAGCAAACGACGCCCCATCAGCAGCATTATAAAAAAGCGTGGCATCAACTTGTAACAACATCCCGCGGTCAAGTCGGTTATAAATCACTCGCGCAATCTTTCCGCGGTCTACTTCTAGTTTCGCTTCGCGCTCGATGATCGAAGCAACTATTAAAACCTCATACGGGGTTCGACCAACTTTTTGTTTTGAGTCTGCTAATCCTTCTTGCTTTCCAACTCGCTCCATTAATCTCAACATTCGATCTAAAACACTGCCAGCCGACTCATCCCCAGAAATTTGATAAGTGTCCGGAAACAGCAAACCCTCAAGTCGAAAAGGTGACGCACTGAGTGTCGTAGTTTCGGCTGGTAAGTATTCTGAAATGACGAGAGGATTATTCATCGCCTCCAAAAAACTCTGGGCACTTATCCGAGTTGTCTTCTCTTCAATTCTGGCGGCAATTTTTAAGGCGGTAAACCCTTCAGGAAAAGTCACCTTAGTAAACGTCGCCGAAGGGTCTTTATTCAACTTTTTCATGATGTTGCCAATATGTTCGCGCTTGACAAGCGCGTAATAGCCGGGCTGCAGATCGATTCCGCCTTTGCGTTGCACATACCAGCGAAAAACATCGGCGTTAACTATGAACCCATCGAGTTCAAGACGCTTGGCAACCAAAATTAGTGAATCATTCGGATTCACCGTGAAGTTTGTTGCTAACGACTTTGGGTTACCAACAATGTCTGGTGGATTAATTTGTCGCAAATACCACATTCCACTAATGCCAACAGTCAGAACAACACTCATCACTACAGCAAGCGCTATAAAAACTATTCGTGAATCTGGACGATAGTCAGGTGGTTGAATTTCGAACTCACTTGCACCCCAAGCATCTGGGCCATCCCATGCATCTTCTCGCCATGGTAAATCATTATTTTCTAAATTCTGATCTCGTTGTTGATCTTGACTCATGATTTTTGTCGATCTACATGATCAAGCCAACCTTGCAGCATCACAGCAGCAGCGATTTTGTCGACGATTCGCCGTCGAGCCTGGGCGTTCATCTTGGCTTGAATCATTGCATCGTTAGCAGTTTTGGTTGTCAAACGCTCGTCATGAGAGTGCACAGGAACAGTAATCGACTTAGTCATTTCTTTGATTTCGTCCAATGCACTTTGCGCCGCAGCACCAATCGTTCCTGACAGAGTCAGCGGTAAACCAACAACGACACACTGCGCTTCGTATTCAACAACAATTTCTTGAATTTTTTTATGATCCTGCGAATGACTCGCCCCCCGTGCAAGCACCGTCAATGGTGAAGCGATCGTGCCACTCGAATCACTAACTGCAATGCCGATGCGTTTTGTTCCGAGGTCAACTCCGATACTGCGCATCGAAGGACTAGACAATTTCGTTTGCTGCCAGCAATGAGAGTTGCAGCGCTTCATCAATCGCTTCAACTATTTTTCCGCCTGCTGTTGCAATGTCACCCTTGCCACCGCCACCGCCGCCAACTTTCTTTGCCGCTTGCGCAATCAAATCTCCGGCAGATGATTTGACTCCGGCGCCTGTTGCTGCCACAAGTGCAACACCACCAGTTGGAGTAACACCACCTAACACGACGGCCCTAATTGCCACATTGACACGAATCGCGATTGCCAGTTCACGCAAAT
Source organism: Ilumatobacteraceae bacterium (assembly GCA_016463105.1). Lineage (GTDB taxonomy): Bacteria > Actinomycetota > Acidimicrobiia > Acidimicrobiales > Ilumatobacteraceae > BACL27. The sequence continues at coordinate 24,049 of JAEMRY010000001.1, forward strand.
CACTTGGGGCCAGTCCATCTACACGTTCAACAACGACACCATTTTTCTGTTTAGCAATTAGCTCACTGGCACGAGACCTCGCAGCAGCAGTGCGAAGTGATTTAAGTTCGTCATTTAATTCTTTTACTTCGGCAATTTTACGAGAAACTGCGTCAACAATGGCCTCATTATTCGTGCCGAGCATCTCGCTTACGGCATTTATCTTGCTCATCGCAGCAGATACATAATCAAGTGAGTTCTGACCAGTCACAGCCTCAATGCGTCGCAAATTTGAACCAATCGAACTTTCTTGCACAATTTTGATCAATCCAATATCGCCAGTTGCCGAAACATGTGTGCCACCACAAAGTTCAACAGAATCACCCGCTTCAAGGACGCGCACTACGTCACCGTATTTGTCACCGAAGAACGCAATTGCCCCTGCAGCGGTTGCTTCATCTTTAGAAGTTTCATAAGCATTAACAGCAACATTGGCGAGAACCTGCGAATTTGCAATTCTTTCAATTTGCTCTACGTCTTGAGTTGATAACGGTGCGTAGTGACTGAAATCAAATCGCAAACGCTCAGGCGAGACTAACGAACCAGCTTGTTTTACATGCTCGCCCAATACTTTGCGCAAAGCGTAATGCAACACATGTGTCGCCGTGTGATTTTTGCGTGTTGCATTGCGTGAAGCAGTATCAATAGTCGCCGTGACTTTTTGACCAACTTTGATTTCACCACGAGTCACGACACCAAGATGCTTGCGTAAACCTGGAAGCGCAAATGTTGTGTCAGAAATTTTAATTTCGCCGGTCTCAGTTAGTAGCGTGCCACAGTCACCAACCTGACCACCACTTTCTGCGTAAAAAGGTGTCGTATCTAGAAATATTTCTAGACCAGTTGCACCCGCATCAATAATCGCCAAAACTTTTGACTGACTTGAATCATCTGTATATCCGACAAAATTAGTCTGACCATTGCTCTCAAGAATTTCTCGATACGCCAATAGTTGATCGTCTACAGTCTGAGCACCTTTGCGTGCCGACTTGGCGCGAGTGCGCTGGGCACTCATTTCGACATCGAACCCAGCAATGTCGACTTCGACATTGCGCTCAGATGCAATCTCTTGGGTCAACTCAAGTGGAAACCCATATGTGTCGTGCAACAAGAATGCACTCGAACCACTCAGGGGTGTCGCTTTTTTTGCCTTCTTCGAAACCTTGTCTATAGATTCAAACTCAGTTTCTAAAATCGTTAGTCCATTTTTTAGTGTTTGACGAAAGCTCTCTTCTTCTTTTGTCAAAACGCCAACAATAAAATCTCTATTAGCCAAAAGCGAAGGATGTGCCTCGCCCATCACATCTATTGCCGTCTCAACAAGTTTTGGCATTACAAGTTTTTCGGTGCCGAGCAAATAAGCATGGCGCACCGCTCGACGAAAAATTCTTCGAAGCACATATCCGCGACCTTCATTAGACGGAAACACGCCGTCGTTAACCAGCATCGTTGAAGACCTGGCATGTTCGGCGAGCACGCGCAGAGAAAAACTTGCACGATCTTCGTAGTCGCCGACTTTATATTTCGCAGAAGTCACAGATTGTGCTTGTTCGATAAGCGGAAACAAAACATCTGTCTCCCAGATCGAATCTTTTCGCTGTTTGAGAGCAAGAATTCTTTCAAGCCCGGCACCTGTATCAATCGAGGGTTTGGGCAACGGAGTTCTTGAGCCATCTGCAGCCTGATTGAATTGCATGAAAACGAGGTTCCAGAATTCTAAGAAGCGATCACCTTTCGGGTCATTAAGTGGCCCACCGCCAGGGCCAAAGGCCGGACCACGATCAATATGAATTTCAGAGCATGGTCCGCAAGGGCCAGTGTCACCCATTTGCCAAAAATTATCTGCATCACCCAGACGCTGAATACGATTCATCGGCACACCAACTACGTCGTGCCAAATTTGTTCTGCTTCGTCGTCGCTTTCGTGAACTGTTATCCAAAGTTGATCACCATCAAAGCCGAACACCTCGGTGACTAACTCCCAACTCCATGGAATCGCTTCGGACTTAAAATAATCTCCAAAACTAAAATTGCCGAGCATCTCAAAAAATACACAATGGCGTTTAGTTCGACCAACGTCGTCAAGATCGTTGTGCTTGCCACCAGCGCGCGCACACTTCTGCACGCTGACTGCTCTTGAGTACGTAGGTATTTCATCACCGACAAAGTAAGGCTTGAACGGCACCATGCCGGCAACTGTGAACAATATGGTCGGATCATGTGGAATCAGACTGGCTGACTCAACCTTTGTATGCCCGCGTTGCTCGAAGAAACCAGTAAAAGCTTTGCGTAAATCGTTCGCGGTGCGAATTTCAGCCGTCATACACGACAAGCCTACTCTTCGTGTCTAGTCAGAAACCGCCAGGTTTAATTGCGAGAATTATCAAAAATCTTTGAAAGTTCTTCGTCGTCAAGACTTTCGCCCGATGTCAAACCTTGCCAAAGACCGACTAAATAATCCTTCAGAGAACTTGCAATATCAGTCAAAGTGTCGGCAACATTCTCTGACGAAAATCGCTCAGATGTTTCATCTGCTTTTTTCTTCATGTAGTTGAGACCAAAAATTGCAGCAGTCGCCCCAAGAAGAAACCAAAAAAGTCGCTTGATCATGATCGTTAATCCTTTTCGCTAGATTTTTTAATTTGCTGTTCTAACCGCTTAGCAATTTCAATCTCCAAGCCGTGCTCGCTCGGTGTGTAGTACTCAGTCTGCCTAGAGATCGACCCTTTTGCTTCGTCGGGCAAATATTGCTGCGAAACCCAACCCCTTGGGTCATCGTGCGGGTAGATATAGCCAACTCCGTGTCCGAATTCTTTTGCAGCCTGATAATGACCATCTCGCAAATGCGCCGGAACCTCGCTAGTCACACCCTTGCGAATATCTTCGCGAGCAGACCAAATGCCAATTGCAACACGATTGCTTTTCGGTGCTGTCGCCAAGTAAACGACTGCTTGCGCCAAATTAAGTTGAGCCTCAGGCAAACCCACATGTTCTAGCGCGCTTGCGGCCGCTACTGCTACAACTAACGCATTCGGATCTGCCATACCGATATCTTCGCTTGCCAAAATCACAAGTCGGCGTGCGATAAATCTTGCATCGTCTCCAGATTCGAGCATTCGTGCCAACCAAAATAATCCTGCCTGAGGATCAGAACCACGAATACTTTTAATAAACGCGGATACGACATCGTAGTGATCGTCTCGTCCGTAACGCAGCGCGCTCATGCCAAGTGCAGCATTGACATGATCAATCGTCACTGTCTGTTGTTTTTCGTGAGCGAGTGCGCAAGCAACTTCAAGTGCGGTCAGTGCTTGACGAGCATCTCCGCCTGAACGCGTCGCAAGTGCATCAAGTGCTTCTGGTTGCGCCTGTGCGCCTTCGGCAATGACACCACGCTCAAGCAAAATTCGAACATCCTCAACTAGTAACGGCTCAAGACGAAATAAAGTGCTGCGACTGCGCAACGGTGAATTGATTTCAAAATATGGGTTTTCTGTTGTCGCGCCAATCAACGTGATGATTCCTGTTTCAACAGATGGCAGCAACGCATCTTGTTGAGATGTTGAGAACCGATGAATCTCGTCGATAAACACGATGGTGCCGCGACCAAATTGTCCAAGTCGATCTGAAGCACGGTCAATAACTTCGCGAACATCTTTCACACCCGCGCTGACAGCCGAGAGTCTCTCAAAATAACGCTGTGTAGTTAGCGCTACGACTTCGGCAAGCGTCGTCTTGCCCGTGCCAGGTGGCCCCCAAAAAATTACTGAAGAAAGTCGGTCTTGCTCAATCAGTGCACGAAGCGGTGAGCCTTTGGCAACTAGATGGCTTTGCCCAACAATCTCGTCAAGTGATCTCGGACGCATTCGCGCCGCTAACGGGGCTTGTGATTTCAGTTGCTCAGCAGCAGCACTACTGAACAAGTCGTCTTTCATTTTGCAGCTGGTGGCAACAACCTGATTCCTAAATCTTTGAGTTGCGCTGGGTCAACAGTCGTCGGTGCATTTGTCATTGGGTCAGAACCAGATTGAGTTTTCGGAAACGCAATTACTTCGCGAATATTGTCTTCACCGGCGAGAATCGCTGTCAAGCGATCGATACCGAATGCAAACCCGCCATGCGGAGGCGCCCCATATTTGAACGGTTGTAAGAAAAACCCAAATCGATGGTCGGCATCTTCGTCAGATATACCAAGTTGACGAAATACGCGCCGTTGCAACTCTGGTTCATGAATTCGAATCGACCCAGAACCAAGTTCCCATCCGTTAAGCACAAGGTCATAAGCCAACGCACGAACAGTCAACGGATCACTCTCGAGACGATCTATATCTTCAGGATGCGGATGACAGAAAGGGTGATGACCTGGTTGCGGCAATTTCGTTGTTGGATTAATACCCACGAACATTGGAAAGTCAACCACCCATACATATCTATATGGACCTTCGTGTACCGGCGGACGACCTAAATCATTGCGCAACTGACCCAATACAGAACATGTTGTCGACCATGTATCAGCAACGATCAAAATCAAGTCACCTGCAACTGCACCAGTCTGTGAAACCAATGCTGTCTGCTCAGCCACCGAAAGAAATTTCGCGACAGGTGATTCAAGCGCACCAGTCTCGCCCACTTTTAACCACACGAGTCCTTTGGCGCCGAGTTTTTTAGCCCGCTCAGTGAGAGCGTCTAATTTATTGCGGCCGCTTGCTGCTTGTTGCGGATAATCGGCATTCGCCACACAAATTGCTTTAATCGACTCGGCAGATGCAAAAGCCTTAAATTCAGTGGCTTGAAAGATGCTGGTGATTTCAACAAGTTTCATTTCGAAACGTAAATCTGGCTTATCGATTCCGTAATTATTCATTGCCTCGTGCCAAGTCATTCGCTCAATCGGTGGCGGCTCTGAACCAGTGGCAGCTTTTGCAGCCGCAATAACGGCCGTCGAGATCATCGCAATTACGTCGTCTTTGTCTACAAAACTCATTTCAGCATCAAGTTGCATGAACTCATACTGACGATCGGCGCGCAAATCTTCGTCGCGCAAACACTTGGCGATTTGATAATAACGATCCATTCCGGCGACCATCAACAATTGCTTCCATAATTGTGGCGATTGTGGCAATGCATAGAACGAACCAGGTTCGTTGCGCGACGGCACCAAAAATTCACGCGCACCTTCTGGGGTGCTCGGCATCAATAATGGCGTTTCGATTTCAGTGAAACCTTGTGACTCCATTGATTTGCGAATCGCCGAGTTGATTGCTGCACGCAGTCGCAAGTTTTTCTGCATTCGTTCTCGGCGAATATCTAAGTAGCGATATTTGAGACGGACATTTTCGTCAACATCATCTCCGCGTTGGTCAATCGGAAATGGTGGCGGCTCGGCATTATTTAAAACTTCAATTTTGCATTCTGCCAACTCAACCCCACCTGTTGGGATATTTGAATTAACTGTTCCGGCAGGACGAGCCTGAACCTTTCCGGTCACACGAATCACCCATTCGCTTCGCACGTCCACCGAGTTGTCAACAACGCATTGCACGATGCCACTGAAGTCTCGTAAATCTAAGAAAGCAAGGTGCTCGCCGTGCTCACGGCGACGACCTACCCATCCACACAAAGTGACAACCTGCCCAATATTTTCGACACGCATGTCTCCACACAAGTGAGTTCGCAATGCTGTGCTGTTTTTTATGTTCATTTTATTTTAAAACCTTTTTTAATTCGTTGAAGATATCTTTTCGAGACACGACATACTGCTCGCCAGAACCCATCGGACGCAACATGATTGTCGAATTAGCCACTTCGTCGGAGCCGATTATTAGGGCAACGCGCGCGCCACTTCGATCGGCAGACTTCATTTGAGCCTTGATACTGCGCAAGTCGTAGGCCCGATCAGCGCTGAAACCATTTGCGCGCAGTTGGTGACATAGATCATGAGCGTGTGTGCCATCCACCGTGTCGACTACGAACACATCTACATCAGTTTGCGGCGCAGCAAAAACTCCTTCGGCATCACATGCCAAAAGTGTGCGGTCAAGCCCTAACGCAAAACCGATTCCTGAAGTTGCCGGCCCTCCGAGTGCTTCAACAAGTCCGTCATATCTTCCGCCGCCACCAATCGCAGTGTGGGCTGCATCTAATGCAGTTGAGACAAACTCAAATGTCGTGCGACGATAATAATCAAGACCACGCACCAATCGATCATTAATTTTGTACGAAATATTTAACGCATCAAGAGCGCTCAAAACTGCAGCAAAGTGATCTGCCGATTGCTTGCTTATAGATTCGCGAATTGCTGGTGCGCCAGCAATTATTTCTTGATCGGGCTCACGTTTTGAATCTAAGACACGCAATGGATTGCGTGTCAGAGTTGCTTTACTCTCGGCAGTCAGCGATGATTCATGCTTCGAGAAATACTTTGCCAGCAGGTTTGAATATGCTTCTCGATCGCCGCCGTCGCCAAGCGTGTTAATCGAAAGTTCTACGTGATTTAACCCAAGCGCAGAATAAAACATCGACGCAAGGGCGATTACTTCGGCGTCTAAAAATGCGTCGTCGACCCCGAGTGCTTCTATGCCTACTTGGTCAAACTGTCGATATCTGCCCTGCTGGGGTTTCTCGTAGCGAAAGTTTGGACCCGAATACCAAACTTTCCACGGAGTTACTGGTCGATGTTCAACGAACGCGCGGCAAACACTTGCAGTTTGCTCAGGGCGCAAAGCAACGTGTCGACCACCTTTGTCATGGAAGTCGTACATCTCTTTGGTTACAACCTCGGTGGCTTCTCCGAGTCGCAAAAAAACATCGAGGTCTTCAAACATCGGCGGGATGATGTAGTTATAGCCAGCAGATTCGACCGTCTTGGCAAAGACTTCTTGAAATGCCCGCCAACGCGCCGAGTGCGGCGCCAAAATATCGCGAGTTCCGGGCGAAGTCTTAAAATCAGGCACGCGTGAAGGCTAGACCTTTTGACGAGAAAAGTTAATCATCTTATTGATAACAGGCTGTTATCTCGTCGCAGACGGGTGGTTCGCCTCTTCTGCTTCTAAGTCTTCATTGGGGCTACCTGGCATGACCCTGTTCGCATCGTAAACACCATCAATTCGTTTAATCATCCGCAGTACTGACTGCAAATGACCAGGGTCTGCAAACTCGAATTCGAAACGCATCTTCGCAACACGGTCAGCACCAGTATGAGTTGTGCAAGCAACGATGTTTACATGTTCGTCTGACAGAGCGTTAGCCACATCGCGAAGAAGACGAGAACGATCTAACGCAACTACTTCGACTGCCGCAATAAAAACTGCATCAGAGTTATCTGACGACCAATCGACATCAACTAAACGTGCTGAGTCTTGTGCCACGAGTGACGCAGCATTTGCGCAATCGGCACGGTGCACAGTGACGCCACGCCCCTTAGTAACAAAACCCATAACTTCATCGCCGGGCACCGGCGTACAACAACGTGACAGCCGAACCATCACATCGGGCATTCCTTCTATATGCACACCGTTTCGTTGAGGCGAGGAAGTCTTATTTGCGCTAACTGAAGACATCGACAACTGGTCGGGCTGAACGCCATCACGCATTCGCTTAGACATTCGATCGACAATTTCTACGGCATCAATTCGCTGATCACCAATTGCGGCGAAAAAAGTGTCGGCATCTGCGAAATCAAGTAGTGCGATCTCGTCATTAAGAACTTGCGACGAAAGAATCTTTTGCGCTGGCAAACCAACCTGACGCAATCGCTCGATCAGTTCATCTCTGCCATTTTCAACTAAGTCTTCTAGGCGTTCACGAGTGATCCATTGCTTGATTTTGCTTCGAGCCTTTGGTGAAACAACAAAAGCAAGCCAGTCTTGCGAAGGTTCGCTGGTCTCACCTTGCGAAACGAGAACTTCGCAAGTGTCACCAGATATCAGTTTGTGATCAAGTGGCACGAGTCGGCCATTGACACGCGCGCCCATGCAACTGTGTCCAACTTCGGTATGAACCGCGTATGCAAAATCGACAGGAGTAGACAAAACCGGAAGTGTAATTACTCGACCTTTAGGAGTAAAAATAAAAAGTTCATCTTGTTCAAGATCGGTTTTTAAAATTTCTAAGAACTGACTTGGATCGGAGACCTCTCCTTGCCAATCGATTATTCGGTTCAACCAGTCAATATCGCCTTGCGAAACTACATCTTTGTAGGCCCAGTGTGAGGCGACTCCCCATTCGGCACGTTGGTGCATTTCGCGAGTACGAATCTGTACTTCAATTGGCTTTCCACCTGCACCAACAACTGTCGTGTGCAGCGATTGATACAAATTGAATTTAGGCATTGCAATGTAATCTTTGAACCGGCCCACAATCGGCTTCCAATGTCCGTGAATTGCCCCGAGTACCGTGTAGCAATCTTTTTCTGAGTCAACCACAATTCGAATTGCCATCAAGTCATAAATATCATCAAAGTCTCTACCTTTTTGAACCATCTTTTCGTAGATGCTCCATAAATGTTTGCCACGAGCGGTGAGATCTGCGTTTATCTTGACTTCAGTTAGCCATTGCTGAACTTGGCCAATTGTTTTTGCTAGATATACATTGCGTTCAGGAGCGCGAGTCGCAACTAGATGGTCTAACTCTGCATACCGTTTTGGATATAGCGCCGCAAACGAAAGATCTTCGAGTTGCTGTTTAATTTCTTGCATTCCGAGTCGGTGCGCCAACGGGGCATAAATATCAAGTGTCTCTTGAGCAACCCTTTGTTGTTTTTCATATGAAACGGCCGCAATCGTGCGCATGTTGTGCAGTCGATCTGCGAGTTTGATCATTAACACACGCAAATCTTTAGCCATTGCTACGAGCATCTTGCGCATCGTTGCTGCTTGCTGAGCTTCTTTAGAGTCAAACTGCAACCGCTCAAGTTTGGTGACACCATCTACGATTGTCGAAACTTCAGCGCCGAAGTTGCTCTCAACATCTGCGAGAGTTATCTCGGTGTCTTCGACAGCGTCATGCAACAATGCTGCAGCGATCGAAACTTCATCAAGGCCAATATCGGCGACAATTCGAGCCACCGCAATCGGATGATTGATATACAACTCTCCACTCGATCTATTTTGTGAAGCGTGTGCAGAACGGGCCATTTCATAAGCCGCGTTAATCAACGAAACAGAACCTTTTGGATGACGCGACTTATATGCGCTCAGCAAAGGAGAGAGTTCCTCGGCAATTGTCGTGTTCTGGCGCCGCCACGGCAGCACCCTAGATGAGGTGCCCATGTCTAAAGCGTAGTGCTAACGCCGCTTTTTACGTGGTCGTGGTGGATGCGTAAGAACTGTTGTTGCACGTTGCGTCGTTTGTGCAATTAGTTCTTCATCTGTAACCGACGACGCATTAAGTTTCGAAGAATTAGTAACAAGAACTCGGGATACATTGCCGTGACCCATTAATTTTGACATCGCTACACCAACGGCGATTTGGCCTTTAAACGGCTGATACTTCGGTTCATTTTGCTTAAACAGATCTAATAGCGGCACGGCGACGAAGATTGACGAATAAGTGCCTGCAAGCATGCCAACGAGCAATGCAACCGCGAAATCTTCAAGGCTTTTTGCACCCAAGATGAACGAACCAACGACCAAAAGTGAAACGACTGGCAAGGCTGAAGCCAAAGTGGTGTTAAGTGAACGCGCCAATACTTCGTTAGTCGAGACGTTAGCGATATTGGCAAACGACTGTCGAGTTGTGGCGAATTTCTTTGAGTTTTCTTGCACGCGATCAAAAACCACCACAGTGTCATAAAGTGAGAAACCAAGAATCGTCAAAAATGCAACAACAGTTGCGGGTGTCACTTCAAATCCGAATAACGAATAGACGCCAACGCTGATAATCACGTCATGAGCCATCGCAATAATTGCCGCGGCTGCCATCTTCCATTCGAGACGCCATGAAATATACAGCGAAACAACGACGAAGAATATCAACAACGCCCGTAAAGCTTTTTCAGTGATGCTGCGTCCCCATGAAGAGCTGACTGACGCAACGCTGACTTCTTCGACTTCGACCTTGGCTAGTTCTGCAAATGACTTCTGCACGCTGAGGCGCACCTCTTGTGTTTGGTCTCCAACTTGCACACGCATTACTTGTAACTCTGTGCCAGTAAGAAATTGAATCTTGGCATTTAACGACTCGACATTGTTGTCGTCTAAAACTTTGCGTGCGTCTTGCTCGGTTAATCCATTAGCAGGCACTTCCCATGCCACGCCACCACGAAAATCAATGCCGAGTTCAAGACTTTGAATCAATAACGATCCAGCCCCAAGCACGATGATGATGATCGATATTGCAAAACCAATCATGCGCCGGCCAATAAAGTCAAATGTCGTTTCGCCACGATAGAGGCGACCGAGTCCAGCAATTAAAGTTTTCATTGCAACACCTCTGGGTTTATAGTTTTAATGCCGAGAATTTTTCTTCCTTGAACCCGCTTGGATCGAGCAAACAACAAAACTGCACTGCGCGTAAAGAAATAAGTAATCACTAAATCTGTGAGTGCTGAGATACCCAAGAAGAAGGCGAAACCGCGCACTGAACCGACTGTAAGAAACCACAGCACGGCTGCACACAAAAATGAAACCGTGTCTGCGGCCACAATTGTTCGCCAAGCAGATTCGAAACTACGAACAGCAGAATTTTTCAAAGTCTTACCAACTCGAATTTCATCTTTAATGCGCTCGAAGAAAACGATGTATGAGTCAACAGCAATACCGATTGAAACGATGATGCCAGCAATACCTGAAAGAGAAAGTGCTAAACCATTTGTACGCGACAAAAACGAAATCACACTCCATAGCAGTGCAATTGAGATTGTCATTCCGGCAAATATGAATAGCGCCATCAATCGATAATAAGCAATCAATAAAAACAACACCAACAGAATGCCAATAATTCCAGAAATAATCGCTGCCCGAAGTGAGTCAGAGCCAAGTGTCGCTGAAACTGTTTGCGCCTGCGAAACACCAAAACGAACTGGCACGGCGCCGAACTCAAGAATCTTGGCTAAATCGCGAGCTTCTTCAGCCGTGAAAGCACCGCTAATTTGCACCGTTCCGCCAGTGAACTCTGGTTCTCTAACGCTTGGCGCCGAGATAACGGTTCCGTCAAGCACCATTGCAAGTTGACCTGTCGGACACTGCTCAGTTTTGTTGAAACATGCAGCAGCGAGTTTGTTCCATAACACGTCGCCATCGGCACCACTTCGCAAACCAACCACAACTGTCCACTCGCCCGTTTGAACATCGGCTCGGGCATCATTTTTGAAAACTTTTCCAGATGCACCGGCTGGCCCGACTACATAGGCAATTCCATTTTTGTCAAGCAGAACAACAGTTTGAGTTGGATCATTTGGGTCATCACCAATTTCAATTTTCGGTGTTACGGCTGGCGTCGCAACAACTGATGGTGTGGCAGAAGCAGTAACCGGAACCGAACTAGACACGTCAGTACTCGGCACCGTTGTGTCTGGCACAGTTGTCGCCGTATTGATGAATCGCGAACTACCTGGCCCACCAGCAACAGGCACAGTATCGGTCACCGAGTTATCAGTCGTGCTTCCTGCAATTGTCGTACTCGGATTTGGATCGAGCATTCCAGTTTCTAGAACCGGACGCAACAGCAATTCACCAGTTCGACCGATTATGTCTAGAGCTTGCTGTTGATCTTTTACACCAGGCAAGTTGACAACAATTGTGCCGCCTTGCAAGATGATTTCAGGCTCGGCAACACCGATTGAGTCAACGCGTTGTCGAATAATTTCGACCGCAACATCTAACCCTGCTGCGTCGTATTGGCCTTCTGGCTGCAAAGTAACTGACGCACCACCTTGTAGGTCAAGCCCAAGCGCTGGTTTGTTTCCGGCAACAAGATTGGCGGTCAACGAACTCGCAACAATAATAAGCAACAAAACTAACGTGACGATGTGACGGCGCTTATTCATTTGTAAAGTTCATCTTTTCAATCACTAAGAATTTGTTTGAGATTACTTTTCTGGCTTTTTATCGGCTGGCTTGTCTTCAGCAGTGACAGAAATCTTGCGAGTAATTGATCCTTTGGAGACACGGACCTCAACTTTTTCGGCGATTTCAATCCATAGATAATCGTCCTCAACCGCAGAGACCCAACCGTAGATACCTGAATTCATTACAATCTCATCGCCTTCAGCGATACTTGATTGCAATGAAGCCGTCGCTTTTTGACGCTTTCGTTGCGGGCGCAACAACAGAAAGTACATCGCAGCGAAAATCAATACCAAGGGCAAAAAACTGAGCAACGGATTGCTTTTTGTAGTCGTGTCTGTTGCTGCCAGCAAAGACGAAAGATTGATATTTACGAGAGGAGCATGAGTTATAGACATAGCGAACGAGTCTAGTGGCTTACGACTTGTCGTTAGCGGGGTCAGCCCAAGTTGCCAATAACGACCGTCGCAATTGATTGAACTTGCCCAGCGAAATAGCCTCTCGCATTTTGGACATCAAATCAAGGGTAAACGCGACATTATGTATTGATACAAGTCGGGCAGCAGTTGGCTCGTTGACTTGAAATAAATGACGAATATATCCACGCGAGTGTCGAGCGCAAACCGAACACGAACATGCAGAATCAATCGGGTCTTGACTAGTCGTGAACTCTGCGCGCGTAATATTCAATTTTCCTGTTGAAGTTAGTGCTGTTCCGTGACGACCGATTCGCGTTTGCATTACACAATCGAATTGATCGACACCCAGATTGACCGCTTCAACTAACGAAGCGGGGTCACCCACTCCCATCAAATATCGCGGCCGATCTTTCGGCAAATGCTCAATAGCGGCGGCGAGTGCAACGAGCATTTCTTCGCGAGTTTCACCAACAGACAAGCCGCCAATTCCATAGCCATCGAAATTTAAATCGGCGGTTATCTTCGCACTCTCGCCTCGCAAAACTTCGTCTACTCCCCCTTGCACAATTCCAAACAGGCTCTGATCAGTTCGAGTGTGACTATTACGAGCTCGCAACGCCCATGCCGAAGTTCGCTTTAGTGCGAGCCGAATAACATCATCAGTTGAAGGCAATGGTGCACAAACATCTAACACCATTTGAATATCGGCACCGAGCAACTCTTGTGTCTTGACTGCAGATTCTGGGGTAAACCTGTGCATCGACCCGTCGTAAGTTGATCGAAACGAAACGCCATCATCATCAACATCTGGGTTGAGAGAAAACACTTGAAAACCACCTGAGTCTGTAAGCGTTAGACCTTTCCATCCTGCAAATGCGCCAAGCCCACCAAGATCAGCAACAACTTGCGCGCCCGGTCGCAACATCAAGTGATAGGTGTTGCCTAAAACAATTCGTGCACCCAATTCTTCATAATCTTGTGCGCTGAGGTGTCTGATCGCACCACGAGTACCCACCGGCATAAAGCATGGTGTTTGATAGTCGCCACGATGAGTTGTTGCGACACCTGCTCGTGCAGCACCTTCACGAGAAGTTTCTTTAAAATTGACAGCAAACATTGCAGATCACGGTATCTAACTAATGTGCACGAACAGTGACGGCCCTAAAGCGTGCGATCAAGCAACATTGCGTCACCAAAAGACAACATGCGATAGCGCTCATCAATTGCAGTTGCATAGAGATCCTTCCACCTTGAACCTATGAATGCGTCAACAAGCATCAACAGCGTGGTTCGTGGCATGTGAAAATTGGTCAACAATAGGTCTACGACTTTGAAGTCGTAGCCACGCGAAATAAACATATTCGTGCGACCAACAAGCACACCAGTAGTTGCGGCCGATTCAAGCGCACGCGTTGCAGTTGTTCCAACAGCGATCACTCGGTTAGCCAAGCGACATTGCTCAAGCGTTTCTACACTCACGCAATATGACTCTGTATGCATTGGATGATCGAGTGGGTCACTATGTGTAACAGGCGCAAAAGTGTCAAGTCCGACAGTCAAATCAACTGTCAAAATTTTGACGCCCTTGTTTCGCAACGCCTCAAGCAAAGACTCAGTGAAATGCAAACCAGCTGTTGGCGCCGCCGCCGAAGCGGGATGATTGGCATAAACCGTTTGATACCGCTCAGCCTGCGCAAGTTTGGTGGTTATATATGGAGGCAATGGCATCTCTCCATATTTTGCAAGCAGATCATTCGAAGAAGTTTTCTCGTCTACTAGAAGAGTTACAAAAAAAGTGTCGCCCGCCGCTGTGCGCTCGCCGATCTGCACGAGTGCTGTGCCATCATTTGCAAACAAAATTTCATCGCGTTTCAAACGCTTGGCTGGCCGGATCAGTGCTTCCCATGTCGTGCTCGTCGAATCACGTTGCTCGAGCAATAAAACTTCGGCAGAACCGCCCGATTGACGCTTGAGCCCAAGACGTGCCGGTATCACCTTCGTGTCGTTAACTACCAACACATCGCCAGCTTGACAATAATCAACAAACTCAAACATTTTTTTATGATCTGAGAAACCAGCACCTTTATCAATCAATAATCTTGCCGAATCGCGCGGCTCGATCGGAGTCTGAGCAATCAGCTCGTGCGGTAATAGATAATCAAAATCTTCAAGTCGCACGATATGAAATTTTTAGAATAACTCTGGCGCATTAGCGGGCGGTGTTTCGCCGATGTGTCGCCAAGCAGATGGCATCGCCACACGGCCACGAGGCGTGCGTGCAAGCAACCCCTGCTGAATTAAAAACGGTTCATAAACATCTTCGATAGTTTCGGTCTGTTCGCTAACAGATATTGCCAAAGTCGACAGACCAACTGGCCCACCACCAAACTGACGACAAAGCGCTGCCAAAATTGCACGATCAACTTTGTCTAAGCCCAGATCGTCTACTCCGAAAACTTCGAGTGCCTGACGAGCACTTACTTCAGTCACTTGCCCATCGCCACGAACTTCGGCGTGATCGCGAACTCGGCGTAGTAATCGATTTGCAATTCTTGGGGTGCCACGTGATCGCCGTGCAATTTCGTGAGCACCGCCAGTATCGATAGGCACTTTCAGAATTCGCGCTGTGCGCTGCACGATTAATTCGAGTTCATCTACTTCATAAAAATCGAGTCGCGCGACGAGACCAAAGCGATCTCTTAACGGGCCAGTGATCATGCCCGTGCGAGTCGTTGCCCCGATCAATGTGAACCGCGGCAAAGTCAAACGAATAGATGACGCCGAAGCACCTTTGCCGACAACAATGTCGATTTGAAAATCTTCCATCGCTGGATAAAGAATTTCTTCGACTTGCCTTGATAATCGATGAATCTCATCAATAAACAAAACATCGTTTACATCGAGTTTCGTGAGTATCGCCGCCAAATCACCTGCTCGCTCAAGTGCCGGACCAGAAGTTATGTGAATCTTTGCCGCCATTTCGCTTGCCACAATTCCGGCCATCGTTGTCTTACCAAGACCCGGCGGCCCGGCTAGCAAAATGTGATCAGCCGACTGCTCGCGTTTGCGCGCCGCTTCGAGCACAATACCGAGATGTTCTTTTAGTTCGCGCTGGCCAACAAAATCACTTAACGATTTGGGACGCAGACCAATATCGTCGTGATCGGCTGGATCGGTTGTTAAATCAGGATCAGTAAATTCTTCACGCACGACGCGCCCCTAACATGTTCAGGGCTTCACGCAACATCATTTCAGAATCGTTGCTGACAGACATCTCACGAAGCACATCGCGAATTTCTTCGGTCGAATAACCCAACCCAGAAAGTGCGTCACGCACATCACCAACACTTGATGGTCCACTCAAAGTGTTGCTTGCTTCTAAAATATTTAAGTGCAGTCGACTCTTTAATTCGATAAGTAAACGCTCAGCAGTTTTTTTGCCGACCCCAGAGACAAGAGTCAGCGCAGGAATGTCTGAACCAGCGACAATGTCAACCAACGCACGCGGAGAGTGAGTCGCCAAAATCATCATTGCCATCGTTGGACCGACACCGTGAGTCGCGATTAAAATTTCAAAACAACGTCGCTCATCACGGTCAAGAAAACCATAAAGAGTCTGGGCATCTTCACGCACATGGTGATGAATATAAATAAAAGCAGTAGTAGTTGGCTCGAGTTCACCAAGAGTTCGTGGTGTTACGTGCACGAGGTAACCAATGCCGTTGGTCTCAACAAGGACTGTCGAATTACTTGTGCGCTCGAGCACTGTTCCGCGCAATGATCCGATCATGCTGACCGCACTTTGGCTTCGCGTATTCTTTGCGCAAGTGGACTCGACGCAATGTGGCACAAAGCAATCGCTGCAGCATCGGCCGCATCGGCAGGCTTAGGAATTGTGTTAAGACCAAGTCGCTGCTTGACCATTTTCTGTACCTGCAATTTGTCTGCCGCACCCCATCCAGTGATTGCAAGTTTCACTTGATTCGGTGTGTACTGCTCAACTTGTAAACCGCGTCGAGCCGCGGCACTCAATACGAGCCCACTAACTTGTCCGACACTCATAGCAGTACGAACATTAGATTGAAAAAAAATGTGTTCGACGGCCACAACCGATGGGCTGTACTGATCCAGCAAATTATCAATTTCGATACTTATTTCTGCCAATCGCTGTGGCAATTCATGATCTGGGCTCGTGCGCAAAACACCGAGCGCAAGCATCGATATCTGTGTTGCACCTTGAACTTCTAAAACGGCGTATCCGCATCGCGTCAGACCAGGATCAATGCCCAGAACGACAGAACCCTTTATCCCATCAGCCTTATCGGCGCTCTTTGATGACGAGGCGAACATATGTTCTATCCTAGTCGTTGCCTGCTTGGGCGTTTGCGATTGCTTCAGTCAGTTCGCCAACCCTTCTGAAGGTAACCCCGGTTACGGCCCGATGCACATACTTCACAATGCCTTTGGCATCAATTACGAAAATGCTGCGTCTAGATAAGCCAAATAAGCCAAGGACTCCATAATCGGCTGAAACTTGCTTATCCGTATCGGCAAGTAACGGAAACTTGAAACCATGCTTTTTCGAAAACGCTTCATGACTGGCTACGTCTTGTGATGAGATTGCCACTACCTGTGCATCTAGATTTGCAAACTGTTCAAGTTCATTGTTATATGAGCAAAGTTGTTTTGTGCACACTGGCGTGTTGTCACCAGGGTAAAAAACTAGAACCACAGTCTTGCCAAGATATTGCGAGAGAGAATAACTTGCGCCACCTGTGCCCATTAATTTAAATTCTGGTGCTCGGCTACCAACTTCTATCGAAGATTTAGTCACTGTCATCCAACTTCTTGCATTAATTTTTCTGAAATATCAAAATTTGCGTACACGTCTTGAACATCATCATTGTCGTCAAGTTCATGCATGATTTTAAGAATTGCCTTGGCTTCGTCGGGGTTCGTCACTTCGACCGTATTCGACGAAAGCATCGTCGTCGTAGCCGAATTAACTGTAATTTTCGCAGCCTCGAGCGTCGTCTTCAAATCCCAAACTTGACTTGGATCACAAGTTACATGCCACATGTCTTCATCAGCAGTGATGTCTTCTAGCCCGTGATCAATGCCCACCAACATCAAGTCATCTTCGCTCACAGATTTTGCAACCAAGATCACACCTTTGCGCGCAAACTGCCAACCGACTGCTCCTGGCGCAGCCATTGCTCCACCTTGTTTAGAAAAAATAATTCGGACATCGGCCGCTGTTCGATTGCGATTGTCAGTGAGAATATCGATCAGCATCGCAACACCGCCCGGGGCGTACGCCTCATAAGTTACTGATTCATAAACTTTGCCGTCGGTTTCTCCCATGCCTCGCTTAATTGCACGATCAATCGCATCGTTTGTCATTTGTGCTGCTTTTGCTTTTGACACCACTGTGCGCAGTGCGGCATTTATCGAAACATCTCCCCCGCCATCGCGCGCGGCAACTTCTAGCAATCGAGACAATTTGGCGAATGTTTTGCCGCGTACTTTATCAATCGCGGCTTTTTTGTGTTTAATCGTTGCCCATTTTGAGTGACCAGACAATTTAAACCCCTTTCAAAAAAAGTTCGTGTAGCCGGATGTCATTCGTAAGCTCTGGATGAAATGATGCCACCAAAATATTATTTTGCTGAGCCAGCACTACATCTTCTCCACAATATGCCAAGACCTTAACCTGCGACCCAAGCGAAGCTATTCGTGGAGCACGAATGAATACAGCGTGAAACGGACTTTTTAACGAATCAACATCAATATCCGCTTCAAAACTGTCTACTTGACGACCGTATGCATTTCGCTGCACTTCAATATCAATCGCCCCAAACGGGGTTTGATCGTCGCGTCCATCAATGATTTTCTTCGCCAAAAGAATCATCCCTGCACAAGTACCAAAAACAGCCATGCCTTCTTCAACACGCTTTGCGAGTGGCTCAAAAATCTCTGACGATTCAAGAAGTTGCGACATAGTTGTCGATTCTCCGCCAGGCATTACGAGCGCATTTACTGCTTCAAGATCTTGCGGCGTGCGAACTTGTCGTGTCGCAACACCAAGTTCGGTGAGTGCATCTTGGTGACGACTAAAAGCTCCCTGAAGAGCAAGAACGCCGACTACGAGAGATTTGTTGTAAGACACACCAACCACTTGTGGTCCTTAAGTCTCTTACCAGCCACGCTCTGCGAATCGTTCTTGAATATTGTCCATGCCGATGCCGGTCATCGGTGCACCCAAATTGCGACTTACTTTTGCGATTATCTCTGCGTCGCGAAAATGGGTTGTCGCTTCAACGATTGCTTTTGCACGCGGTGCTGGGTCGTTGCTCTTAAAAATTCCGGAGCCAACGAAAACTGCTTCGGCACCCAGTTGCATCGCCAGCGCTGCGTCACTTGGAGTTGCTATTCCGCCGGCACAAAACAATGGCACTTGCAGCCAACCCGTTTCGGCAATTTCTTGCACGAGTGGCAAAGGGGCTTGAAGACGTTTCGCCCATTCAAACAACTCAGCAGAGTCAGCCTGAGTGATTTTGCGAATATCACCGATGATCGAACGCAAGTGGCGCACAGCTTCGACGATGTTGCCTGTTCCGGCTTCGCCTTTAGAACGAATCAATGCTGCACCTTCACTGATGCGACGCAATGCTTCACCAAGATTTGTAGCACCACAAACAACTGGTGTCTTGAATAAAAATTTATCTATGTGATGTGATTCATCGGCTGGTGTCAAGACTTCGCTTTCATCAATGAAGTCAACACCCAGAGATTCAAGAACTTGTGCCTCAACGAAGTGCCCGATGCGTGCCTTGGCCATAACCGGAATTGAAACAACCGCCTGAATCTTTTCAATCATTTCTGGATCGCTCATGCGAGCAACTCCACCGTCACGACGAATATCTGCAGGCACACGCTCAAGTGCCATCACTGCACAAGCACCAGCATCTTCGGCGATCTTTGCTTGATCAGCATTAACCACATCCATGATTACGCCGCCCTTGAGCATTTCTGCCAGACCACGCTTCACAACCATCGAACCCGTTATGTTTTTTTCGTTTTTCGCCACGACAAAACCTCTAAGTCTTGAAAACTATGTGCTATTCAGCGTATCCACAACGACGCCTTTGCGCCGACCAGATTTTATTTAGTTCGTAAATTTAGGGATACTTAACCGACATTGGATCAACTCCAGGCGCGAGATTCGCAGCAGACTTCGGGCGTATCACTTCTACCCATGTACGACCTGGAGTGAGTTTAATAATCTCACCCTTTATGTCTTTAAAAATAAAAGGCTTCTCTGGATCTAGTCGCTCCCAAGTTCCTTGCACAAGCACACCAGCGGTGTAGAGCCAAACTTCGCCACTACCTGTGGATTTGGCAACCGGGCTCGAACCAGACTTCGAATAAACAACCGACATAACTACAACATTTTGAGCGCTGACGCGAACATCCTGCATATCAACATGCGGCTTATCG
Organism: Ilumatobacteraceae bacterium; assembly: GCA_016463105.1. GTDB lineage: Bacteria > Actinomycetota > Acidimicrobiia > Acidimicrobiales > Ilumatobacteraceae > BACL27. The sequence goes on from JAEMRY010000001.1 coordinate 44,012, forward strand.
TCTTGCGAGCGTACGAAAATTAAGAGATCTGGATTCCACTCCCACATCACCTTGACGCCGTCCATCGAAATCTTTACAGCGCCAGTTGGTTTTGAATTTGTTGTAACTGCTTCAGTGTCAGCACGATATTCAAATTGAGGCAGTGGCGCTTTTGCGTCAACTGGAGCCAACGACCAAAGTTTCGTAGTTTCGGCTAATAAGTTGTGCGGCGCATTACGACTAGATTCACGGCGATACCCGCCTGCTTCATTGGCGACTGAATGACTTAAATCAACAAGCCAAGACTTACGAATTGCTGTGGTTACTTGTTCGTTTCCACCGCTCCAAACAAACAACGGTTTATTTAACGAGCCGAGAAGATCGATGTCTTGCATCCGACCGCTGCGAATTGGACCAACTGGGTCACTGCCTTGAGAATGAAACACTGCCGCAAAACGAGTCAACATCTCAACATTTTCTTCAAACACAATGTCGGCCTGATTAAGCCCCCACTGTGGTCGAGCCCGCGGATGATTGTCGATTTTCACAACCATCGCCGGTCGCTCAAGAACTGTTTCGTCGACCGCAGCAGCACCAGTTAGTGGTGCGCGCACGACCGGAATCGTCGTGGTTGTTGTTTCGGGGATTGTGGTTTGGGTTTCAGCAACCGAATCTTGCGTGTCTTGCGCAACAGAATCTGACGACCCACTGCAACTTGCGACAAACACGCCACCAACGACCAATAAAGCAAGACCTAATCTGCGATTACGAAGCAAGTTGCTTTGCATTTTCTACATCTCCCTCAAGAGTGCTATTCGCTCAGAGAGCGGTGGGTGGGTATTAAACAGTTTATGAAACCCAGCCAGCCTGCCTGCGTCATTCACCCCAGACAATGGCTGTTCAATCCACATATGAGCCGTAGCCATACTGGCTGAATGGGTGACCGTACTATCTGCCTGAAGTTTTTCAAGAGCAGAGATCAAACCTGGCGGATAACGAGTTAATTGGCAAGCCGAGACATCGGCCAATGTTTCGCGTCGACGACTAATTGATGCCTGCATTATTCGCGCAATCACTGGCGCAATTATCAGTAACGCAAAACCTACAAAAGCCAACGGATTGCTTGAATTGCGACGATCGTTGCCGCGGCTCACTCGCCCACCGTTCCACCACATCATTCGAATTGCGATGTCGGTTAGCAAGGCGATCGTGCCAACCAAAGTTACGGCAAGTGTTGATACCAAGATGTCGTAGTTGCGAATATGTGAAAGTTCGTGGGCCAAAACTCCTTCGAGTTCTACACGGTCTAGTTTTTCTAAAAGCCCAGAAGTTACTGCAACTGCAGCATTCTTCGGATTTCGACCGGTTGCAAAAGCGTTTGGCGCCGGATCATCAATTACATAGATGCGCGGCTTGGGCAAACCACCAGCGATGCATAAACCTTCAACCAAGTTATGCAATCGTTTGTATTCGATTTCATCGGCTGGCTTCGCACGACTTACGGCCAAAGCAATCACATCTGACTTCCAATATGAGGTAACTGACATCACACTCGAGATGATCAACGCAAAGACAGTACCGATAACTGGATTTCCGAGCACTAGCCCAGCTGCTGATCCGACTGCTACCAAAATCACTACAAAACTAAAAATCAGAAAAACTGTACGCCGTTTATTTGAAGCGATCAGATCATTCATTTTTTGTCAGTCTTTCCGAAATTAAAACTGCACCTTAGGCGCAGTTTTTTCGGCGTCAGTCGCCTCGAAGAAATCGTCGTCAGCAAACTTGAATATCGATGCGAACAACACACTCGGAAAACTATGCACCGAGTTGTTGTACGCCAACACTGCGTCGTTGTAAAACTGGCGGGCGTAAGCAATTCGGCTTTCGGTGTTGCTCAGTTCTTCTTGTAAATTCAAAAAACTCGCGTTTGCTTTGAGGTCTGGATAAGCCTCAGATAAAGCGAATAATTGTCGCAAAGCGCCAGACAACGCATTGTCGGCACTTGCCTGACCGGTTGCCGTGCTCGGCGCTGCAATAGCGATGTTGCGGGCTGCAACGACATCTTGCAGCGTCTTTTGTTCAAAACTGGCATAGCCCTTAACTGTTTCAACAAGGTTAGGAATCAACTCTAAACGCCGTTTTAATTGCACATCAATCTGTGCCCATGCGTTCTTTACTTGGTTACGCCTCTGAACTAACGAGTTATAGATCATCACCGAAATTGTGATGACAGCAAACACGAGCACTAAGCCGATCCAGATTCCCATGATTGACCTCCGATTAGTTCAAATATCTTTGACGATTTATTGTAGTGCGGTAACTACACACCAGAAGGCTTACGCAGAACTCGATCTGAAAATAATCTGACCATTCGACTCTTAGGTTGTAGACCAATCATGAACTGTTCTCGCTCCAGAACTGTGTGATACATCTCTAGATAGATTTCTGCGAGACGATGCATCGAAAGTTCGCTTGCGCGCACGAGTCCACCATCGCTCAACTTCTTGGCGAGTTTTTTGTCACTCAAAACACGGGTTAGCCCTTCAGCGAGTCCGAGTATGTCACCGGGCTCAACCAGCCAGGCGTTTACGTCATGGGTTCCGACATTGCGATAACCCTCGAGCGAACTCGCTACTACTGGTGCGCCTGATGCCATTGCTTCAAGAACAACAATGCCAAAAGATTCGCTGTGCAAAGATGGAGCGCAGAAAACCGAACACTGTGCTAGTCGATTGATTTTGTCTTCGTCGGTGATCCGACCCAACCACGAGATCCGATTATCGTGCGCATATTTTGCTTTCAGCAAAGCAATGCCATCACCATCAGAGGCGACCCATAACTGACAATCGTCAGAAAGTTTGGCGAATGCCTCTAACAACTCTGCTAGCCCTTTGCGCGGCTCGTATCGCCCACAGAAGAAAATTATATTTTTGGTGCTACGAGAAATATTTGGGCGTGCATACAACTCATTTTCGATACCGTTGAACAAAATTTCATATTCACCGCCCAAATAACGATTAGCGAGTTCGTGGGCTTGCGGCGAAACAGCCACTCGCACATCTAGATGACTTGCAAGCCAGTTGACCCCTTTGTTGATTCGTCCATACCAAACGACATCTCCGGCAGCATGAAAAGTTCCGATCATTGGCGCGAGCCTCAACACCAACGCAGTTTGTGTTGGCCCAGGTGCGATTGGTTCGTGAAGATGCAAAATGTCAAATGCTTCATCGTTAATCGCGCGAATTGTGCGCAACGCTGCTGATGGATCGGGAGCAAGTGGTGCAGTAGATCCGTTTGCAGCAGTAGGCAAACTATTTCCGAGCGGTGTAACAAATGGTTCTGGCGGTGGCCCATCACATGGTCCAAGCACTCGCGCTTCATGTCCCATTCGGCGCAACTCGCGAGCTAATCCGAGCACTTGAGATTGAACACCACCAGGAATCGTCAAGCTGTAGGGACTAATCAATCCGATGCGCAACATTTTTTTGCGAACATACCGCGAAGACATCAATTGATCTTGATCTGACGCGCTACTCACCATATATACGGTACGACCATTGGTCGTTATTAAGACATT
>JAEMRY010000001.1:47670-69461 GCA_016463105.1 Ilumatobacteraceae bacterium
TATGAAGTTTGCAAGTAACTTGGCAGTATGACTAGCCCTGAAACATTTCGACCTGCGATATCAATGGTTGCTACTGCTAAACGACGCACGACAGTGCTTGACCTTGCATGCCAAGCAGAAACTCTTGGTTTTGCAGGTATCGCCTGCCCAAGCCTTGGTGCGGCGATGGCGTTTTGTGTTTCGCTTGCTCACGTCACAAACACAATTAAATTTTGGACTTCGATTCAGCCAATTTATTACAGTCACGCAATTGAAATGGCAAACACCGCGGCGCACATTCACGAAGTTTCGAACTCACGATTTGGTCTTGGTCTTGGAGTTAGCCACGGTCCAGTCATAAATCGTCTTGGTGCAACGACCGCAACACCATTGGCAGATATCAAAACCTATGTCGAGACAATGCGTGCGCAAGAACGATTCTCTGGAGAACTTCCACCGATCTATTTGGCGGCGTTGCGCAATAAAATGTTAGACCTCGCTACCGAAGTATCTCAAGGCGCGATCTGGGCGAACGCTGCCTTGAGCAATATCTCTGCACAACTCTCTCGTATCACTGCGCCAAACCGAGCCGAAAAGTTTTTTGCCAACATGGTGCCGACGGTTATTAGCGATGACCTTGCTGCCGCTCACGAGATTCATCGCAAAACCTTGGTCGGTTATGTATCACTCCCCAACTATCGAAATTATTGGCGCTCGTGTGGCTACGGCGAGCAGATCGATGCATTTGAGAAAATTCTTCAATCACCGAACAAAGAAACTCGTTCTGCAGAAATTATTTCGGCGATGGATACACAGTGGCTCAACGATTGCACTATTTCTGGCGACAGCGACACAGTTCGTGAAGCACTTTGGACTTGGTCACAGGCTGGCGTTCTTCCGATTGCTGTTATGTCTTCAACTTCTGGTGGGCAAGCAAAGGCGATCGGCGAACTTTTCGCTGCATACGGTAATTAAAAACTAACTGCGATAGCCAGGATCACTTGGCCAATTCGGTTGAAACAGATGCCACTGTTGTGGATCATGACGAATTAGTTGTTCTAGTTCGTCAGCCAAGTTCTGCGAAACCCTGTGCATGTCTTCTCGCAGAGTTCCGGTTCTGGTAACAACCAATGCAGGGCGCACGACAGTTTTATGCCCATCAAGCCGGTTACTAAAATATGTTGCAAGTGGCACGAGTGCCGCTCCAGTGCGCAGTGCAAAAAAAGCAGGCCCTGCCGGAATCATTGTTCGCTCGCCAAAGAAATCTACTTCTATGCCCGTTTGCAGAATATCGCGATCACTAAGTAGTGCCACGATTTCGTTTGCGGCCAGAGCTGTTTGCACTGAGACTCCGGCGTTGTCGTCTAACGGAATCACAGAAACACCATAACTTTTACGCAGTTTTAAAAACATCTCAAACAGTTGTTGTGATTCGAGTTTCTCAACAACGGCATTGAGATTATGCCCTTGCTGTATCAACCATCTACCTGACCACTCCCAACCACCCAAGTGCGGCAAAGCAAGAATTACGCCCTTGCCTAGTTTCAAACCATTTTGAATGTGTTCAAAACCTTCTATCGATACACCGGCTTGAATTTTTTTTGCATTTAACAACGGCAGTCGAAAAGTCTCAATGTAATAACGGGCATAACTTTGATATGACTTCTGCACTGCGCGACGCAGGTTTCGCCCTTGCAGATCTGGTTGTATGCGTTGCATATGTCTTGTGACAATGGCACGTTGTTTGCGCATCAAAATTGTAACTATCGGAACCAAAACAGCGGTCAGACCAGCAACAACGAACGTCGGGGTGAATCGAGTAACTATCGCCACTACGCGATATCCAAAAATAACTAGTGAATCAGAACCAGTTTTGCGAGAAAGCGTCGTCACTGCACACGACGGCGACGCGACAGGCGCAACCGTCGATCAGCACGCTGAGCACGACGCGATGCTCGACGAGACTGACGCAATGCCACTCGCTCAGCCGTTGCAGGGGCCACTGCGGCTTGCTTCCAAACTTTAAAGAAACGTTGCACCGCAGTTATTGTGCAAAGCAAAAGCATCAGCCACATCGCCCAAAACAACAACGAATCAAATAACAAACCAGCACACAACAAAATAATTCTCTCAGCACGCTCCATCAACCCACCCTTGGCTGTCAGACCAAGTGATTCGGCTTTGGCTCGCTGATATGAAATCAATGAAGAAACTGCCATTACTGCAAACGGCAACACCGAAGCATGCGCACCGCGTTGGGTCCCCAAGAACCAAGCAACACCACCCAGCAGAATTGCGTCGGTTACACGATCAATCGTCGAATCAAAAAAAGCACCGCGTTGGCTGCTTTGATTGGATGCTTTGGCAAGTGCGCCATCTAACAAATCTGGCAACGCAGCGAAAATAACGAGCAGCAAACCCACTTGCAGTTCTCCAAGCGCAATTGCTACAGCAGCAAAACAGGCAATCAATAACCCAATCAGAGTTAAGTGATCTGGCGAGAGTTTCGTACGACGCAATAGCTCACCAACGGGACGCACAACGCGTTCTACTTGTTGGCGAAACTTGCCGTCGAACATTAATTTAGTCTAACTGTCGGGGTTTGATTCGACAAGACACTCAATGATTCGAGCGTCAACAGCATCTATCAACACGAGACCGCGCTGCAAAGGTGGCTCTTGTTCGCTATAACAAAAAACTCGCCATGTCGGACGACTGCGAATTCCTCGCCAGACTTGTTGTGCCGAAGCATGACCAACTGCAAAGTTGACAGCGCGCGTGGCATAGACCAATGCAAGTTTTTCATCCACTGTCATTCGCCAAGATGAAGAAAGCGAAAATAAACCAACAATGCCGAGCAATATCGCCGCGCCAAGAAAGCCATCACTAACTAAACCGGATTCGTTTGAATTCTGCAAGAACCAAAGCACTGTGCACAGCACAGCAATGCCAAGATAAATCCACCCAGGTATTTTTCGACGACTGTTATCTGGAAACTGATACGGACCAACAAAAGCCGAAAGGTTTAAATCATCCGGCAACGAATCGCGAATTTCGTCTGACGAATCACTCATGATTTCGTGCTCGACTTCCATGCTGAACGAATTCTAGATGCACTAATGTCCAATGCCTCAGGCAAAATTTTTGTATTCGCAGTAGCGACCATGAAATTTGTATCTCCACCCCATCGGCCGACAATGTGAACATGAAGGTGTTGAGCAATGCTTCCACCAGCAGCAGCACCAATATTTATTCCGATATTTAAGGCTTCTGGTTTATAGACCGACTTAATAGCACGCACCCCATCTGTCACAGTCGCCCAAAGTTCTGTGGTTTCTTGTGCAGTTAACAATTCAAGTTCAGCAACCTCTCGATATGGAACTACGAGCAAATGACCAGACGTATAAGGGAAAGCGTTCATAATCGCGAAAACAAGTTTTCCGCGGTGAACGATATAACTCTGCTCATCGGTCAGGTTGCCGTCTAATATTTGCGTAAATATTGACGCATCAGTTGGGCTCTGTGCTCCCTGCCCATGAACTACATAATCGGCACGCCAGCCGTTCCAAATGCGCTCTAACATTTTTGCGCCGTCAACATGTTCTAGTTTCGAACTGCTTCACCGACATCGGCAGCCAGTTGTTTAATGAATTGATCAAGCGCAACATCACGACGCACATCGCCGCCGCGCGGGTTAACGCCAACTGTTGCGTGAGCCACATCGTCGTCACCCACAACCAGTACATACGGGATGCGCTCGAGCTTTGATGCTCGAATTCGCTTGCCGAGTTGTTCATCAGCAACAAGTTGATCAACGCGATAGCCGAGTTTGTTAAGAGTCTCTGTCACTTGTGTTGCATATTGTTCGTGCGCTGATGCGACGGCCAATACTCGAACTTGGGTTGGTGCCAACCAAGTTGGAAATGCACCGCCGTAATGTTCGAGCAACACACCAAAGAATCGTTCAATCGAACCAAATAATGCACGGTGCAACATAATCGGTCGCTTGCGCGCGTTGTCTGTGGCGATGTACTCAAGGCCGAATCGCTCAGGCAAATTAAAGTCAGCCTGAATTGTGCTCAGTTGCCATTTGCGACCGATCGCATCACGAACATCAATATCAATTTTTGGACCATAGAACGCTGCATCACCTTCAGAAACGACATATTGCAAGCCATGGCGGTTCAACGCTTCAGCCAAAGCATCTGTCGCTTTTGACCAAATTTCATCAGAGCCAACTGATTTTTCGATATTGCGGGTGCTGAGTTTGAAATCAAAGTCGTTGAAACCAAATCTGCGCAAAACACTCAGCACAAAATCTAAAAGAGAAGTTATTTCGTCAGCCATTTGATCTTCTGTACAAAAAATGTGACTGTCATCTTGTGTAAATCCGCGAATACGAAGTAGCCCGTGCAATGTGCCGGCGCGTTCGTATCGATAAACAGTGCCAAGTTCAAATAACCGCAGTGGAAGTTCTCGGTAACTGCGCTGACGATCGCGATAAATCAAACAATGCATTGGGCAGTTCATCGGCTTTGGATAGTAAGTGCCGTTGTCCATTTCCATCGGCGGATACATTCCGTCTTTGTAAAACTGCAAGTGACCCGATGTTTCAAACAAATGCGCATTTGCCAAGTGCGGTGTAAACACAAACTTGTAGCCACCATTTTGGTGACGCTCACGGCTGTAGTCCTCCATTAGTTTGCGAACAATGCCACCCTTTGGATGCCACACGGCAAGCCCGCCACCAAGTTCTTGTGGAAATGAAAGCAAATCCATTTCAACTGCTAATCGTCGGTGATCACGTTTTTCTGCTTCTTCCAATCGATTTAAGTGCTCGGCCAGTGCCGACTTTGACTCCCATGCGGTGCCATAGATGCGTTGCAACATCGGGCCCTTTTCATTGCCGCGCCAATACGCACCAGCAACTTTCATTAACGCGAAATGCCCAAGCCGACTCGTGGATGGCACATGTGGCCCGCGACAAAGATCTACAAAATTTTCGGTATTGCGATACACGCTTACTGCATCTGAGTTGCCGGCCTCTAGCGAGTCAGTTGAGTCAGCGTCACCTTTTGTAACTCGCTCAATGATTTCGCATTTGTAGGGTTGATCCGAAAAAAGTTTGAGTGCATCTTTTGCCGACATCTCAGAACGCACAAATGGTTGATCTGCTTTGACTATCTCTTGCATCCGATCTTGAATCATCGCAAGATCATCATCACTAAAGGTTTTACCGTTTAGCAATTCAAAGTCATAATAAAAACCGTCTTCAATTGCTGGTCCGATTGAAAACTTTGCACCTTTGAACAACTGAACAACCGCTTGAGCCAACACATGTGCCGTCGAATGTCGCAACACGTGGCGACCTGCATCTGAGTCTGAAGTGATTATCGAAACTTTTGCGCCATCAACGAGTGCGACACCCAGATCAGTTTCTGAGCCGTTAATAACTGTGGCCACTGCTGCTTGCCCGAGTCGCTTGCCAATTGACATCGCAAGATCTAAACCAGTCGAACCATACGGAAGCTCTCGAGTTGAATCGTCGGGAAGCCGAACTGTGATCGTGGCACTATTCAAAGTCATGACATCAACAGTCTAGATTGCAACGGTTTTAGATGTGGGTTCGATTTGCGCTAGATCGTTTAGGCGCATACTCATAGAGATACTCCTGGCTAGTTAGCAACTGGATCTTTGTCATCACTTCATCGGTAAGTTCTCGCAAAACTGCGGGATCTTGCGCTCGTTCTAGATATTGCTCAAGAGAAATTGGAGCACCTATTTCGATCTTGCATCGCCTACCAAATTTCGGCATCACAGTATCTGGCGCCATAATCTCGCTGGTTCCTGTGATGCCAACAGGAAATATCGGACAACCGAATTTCAACGCAAGTCGAGCCGCTCCGGTGCGGCCTTTATAAAGTTTGCCGTCGCGACTGCGAGTGCCTTCTGGGAATATTCCAAACAACTCACCTCGAGCCAGCACAGCCTCAACTGCGACCATCGCCGAAGTAGCGCTGTCTCCTCCACTGCGATCTAACGGAATCATGCCGATTTTTGTAAATAGCCATCTCGTCTTCCACGAATCCATATATTCACTTTTGCCAACGACTGACATATTGCGTGGCGAGTGAGTTAGCAAAAATACAGAATCCAAAAAACTTATGTGATTAGCGCACAAGATTGCCGGACCAGTTTTTGGAATCTGCTCAAAGCCGATCAACGTGAACTTACAAAATCGATTAACAAAAAAACGAACAAATGGCCTAAACCGAGTTTGAAACTTCGTCGCACCGACATATTTGAGAGGATCAAAACTTGTTTTACTAACAGTCTTGGCAAATCTCATCTAATTATCTAAATTAATCCCGAGAAGTGTGGCCGAGGCAGAAATACTGTGGCCGGCTGCGACTGCGGCATCTAACACAGAAATTGCAGCCGGAACATTAAGGTCGTCATCTAACGCTTGACGAACATCTTTAAGCCCTGCTGTGCCATCCCCATTTTTGGCCTGCGACCATTTTGAAAGTCGAGCGTGAGCGCTTGGCATCGCCGATGAATCCCACTCCCATTCGTGACGATAGTGATTGACGATTAAGGCAAGACGAATCGCACGCGGATCATGGACTTTGCGCAATCGATCAACGAATTCAAGATTGCCCAAACTTTTTGACATCTTTGTGCCATCCATAAACACCATCGCAACATGCATCCAATGCTTGACAAATAGTTCGCCAGTCGCAGCTTCAGATTGTGCGCGCTCGCATTCGTGATGCGGAAAAATTAAATCACTACCACCACCATGCAGATCAATCGTTGTGCCGAGTTCACGCAGAGCCAATGCCGAGCACTCGATATGCCAACCGGGTCTGCCTGGTCCCCACATTGTCTCCCAACTTGGTTCGTCTATTGCCGACGGCTGCCACAAAACAAAATCCAATTGATTTCGCTTGTGTGGATCCTCTAGATGACCGCCCCGTTCGGCCGCGTATCGCAACATTGTCTCATTGTCATAATTAGAAACACTGCCAAAAGATCCAAACTTCGTCACATCAAAATAAACACTGTCGCCAGATTGATATGCAAAGCCGCGATCTAAAACCATTCCAATGAATCCACGAATATCTGGAATTGCCGAAGAAGCACGGGGTTTGCTGAAAACATCCAGTGCGTTCAACGCTTTCATGTCGGCATCAAATCTTGCTTCTTCGCCGGCGGCAAGATCTAAATAGTGCACGCCAAGTTCGCGTGCTTTTGCAAACAATGGATCATCAACATCGGTGACGTTGCGCACACACTTGACGGTGTGCCCTTTATCTATTAAATGACGCTGCAAAATGTCATAACTGATAAACGTAAATGCATGGCCAATATGTGTCGCGTCATACGGTGTGATCCCGCAGGTGTACATCGAAACTTCTTCACCAGGTGCAAATTCGACAACGCTCTTGCGAGCAGTGTCATACAACCGTAATGTCACCTAGCATCACCGCGATCTGGAATACCAGTGAGTCTTGGCGCAACGCGTGTTTTGTAGCGCACATTTAATTGCAGCAGCACAGCAGTGAATGCTTCGATAGCCAATGCGTTAGACAATGTGCCGGCATTTAAAGGTCGACAACCAGGAATTTTTACAACGATATTGCAAATCTCAGCAGTCGCAGTTGGGTCATCAGAACAAATCAGAACATCGCTATCAACTTCATGTCCGAGTTTTCCGAGTTCTGTTGCAGGTAAATGTTGAAACGCAGCAACAACTCGTGATAACGGAATCTCGGCTTGAATATGTGCGGCAATACTTCCGCGAGGCGGAACAAGTGGTTGAAATTCTTTACCAACGCGAATCAATGCATTGGCCATCGTCACGACAATTTTGCCAATCAAATCTTGAGTATGTTCGTTAACGATTGTGGCGGCAGAATCCCAAGGTGTCGCAATTATTACGATGTCGCATTTCGCTGCAGCATCGTTATCTCCACCAATTAAATTTAATTTAAAATCCGGCCATTTTGAGGCGAGGTCAGCGCACACGCCTGAAGCACGTTGAGCATCTCGAGAACCAAGCACAACCTCGTAACCCACTGAAGCCAAGCGCAAACCAAGCGCGCTTCCTGCCGGTCCTGTTCCACCGAGAATTCCAATCCGCATGACTTGAAAGACTACATAGATAATCCGCTTATCTATTAACTCAGATACATTGGCGCGACGCAAATTGCCTTCAATCAACTACCGTTTAAGACATGGGAATTCTTGAAGGAAAAAATATCGTCATAACCGGCGTGCTGACCGAAGCTTCACTTGCTTTCGGAGTCGCCCAACTCGCTCAACAACAAGGTGCCAATATTGTGTTGACAGGTGCGGGTCGCGGACTCTCAATTACTCAACGAACCGCCCGCAAACTATCCAAGCCAGTCACAGTTGTTGAATTTGATGTCACTGTTGATGCACATGTCGAAAGTGCTCGTGACGAAGTAAAACAACATCTAGGTCACGTAGACGGAGTTCTGCACTCGATCGGTTTTGCACCAGCAACTTGTCTTGGTGACGATTTTATGGCTGCAAGTTGGGCAGATGTTGCCGTAGCGATGCAGATCTCTGCCTATTCGCTTAAGACACTCGCTGAATCTTTTGTTCCGCTGATGACCAACGGCGGTTCAATTGTCGGTCTCGATTTTGACAACACAGTCGCTTGGCCTGCTTACAACTGGATGGGTGTTGCCAAGTCTGCCCTTGAGAGCACGAATCGATATCTGGCTAAAGCACTTGGTGCAAAACAAATTCGTTGCAATCTGATTGCTGCAGGACCAATTCGCACGATGGCTGCAAAGTCAATTCCAACTTTTGGCTCGTTCGAAGATATTTGGGGCGAACGCGCACCACTGGGTTGGGACGTCAACGATTCGTCTAGCGTTGCAAAAAGTTGTGTCGCGATGTTAAGCGATTGGTTTCCCGCGACTACTGGAGAAATAGTTCATGTGGATGGTGGCTTCCACGCAATGGGCGCCTAGTTGAAAACGTTTTCAAGTCTTAAGAGACTTTTTGCGGGCGTGATCGCCTATTTAATATTATTTTCTTTTTTTCCTAGTGCCGTCAACGCCCAAAGCACACAAAGCACACAAAGCACGCAAAGCACAAGCGAGCCGATAGTAAACGCACAAGTTGAAGCACTTGGGGTTGATGTTGGTTATGCGGCGCAATGGGGTCTGCAATTCATACATGCCAACGAAGTTTGGGCGATCTCTAGTGGGACAGGTGTAGTAGTCGCTGTAATTGACTCAGGTTCTGGGCCAAACCCAGATCTGAATTCAAATATTCTTCCTGGTCGCGCGATCATTCGAGGTCGCTACATCGAATCGGCTTTAGATGTTGACCCAATCGGACATGGAACTCATGTCGCCGGAATAATCGCAGCACAAAACAACAACGACATTGGCGTCGCAGGGGTTGCTCCCAACGCGAAAATTCTTCCGATTCGAATTTTGGATGCTGCTGGAGATGGGTCGGCAAGTGACCTTGCGATCGCTATTAGATACGCAGTAGATCAAGGTGTGCGCGTCATCAATCTTTCGCTTGGTGGCGCTCAAGAGTTAACTTCTCTGGTTACTGCTCTTCAGTACGCTGCCGATCGAAATGTTTTAGTAGTTGCTGCCGCAGGCAATGGTGGACCAAGTTCGACAGTCACATACCCCGCCGGTGATGACCTAACGCTCGCCGTGACTGCGATTGACCAATTGCTCAATGCTCCGTCATTTACACAACGCGGATCATATATTGACATCACTGCTCCGGGTGTGTCTATTTGTTCAACCACTCGTGACACCACGATTGTGGATCCTTCACGCAGATGCGCCGGAGCCAGCGAACCATACATAACGATGAGCGGCACTTCAATGGCCGCGGCTTTCGTATCTGGCGTCGCCGCACTAATAATTTCTGCGCAACCTGCATTAACCGCAATTCAAGTTCGCGAAGTGATCTTGGCCACTGCCACCGACATCGGTGAACTTGGACGCGATGCAACTTTTGGTGCTGGTCTGATCAATGCTTACGCAATTTTTCAAGCACTCGGCTATTTTGCTACAACCGTCGTCTTTCCAACAGTTTCGTCATTAGGCCAAGTGGGCGTCGAAAGTATCGGTTCGCTTGCACAATTGCCGACCACGGAAAGACTGCAATGGTTTCGTTGCGATAAACCGGGCGAAGCAACACTTGTCATTCCTGAAGGCTGCGAGTCAATCGCTCAGTCACAAAAGATTAATTACACTCCAGAACGAGACGACATTGGATTTTTTCTCAGATTCACAAGTCTTGTACCAGTTAACGGCGTACCCGAGATTCGATTTTCTGCGACTACACCCCGAGTCACTGGTGTTTGGTCGAGGCTGACAGCAATCGAAATTGGTAGCAAAATTTCTTTGACGAAACTTATCCAAACGGCATCTAACGGCACTAGCAGTGCTCGAAAAATTTCTGGACCTTGCAGAATTATAAAAGAAAAAATTTTAGTAGCCGAAGCGACTGGTACATGCGTTCTACGTCTCGTCGTTACGGCCAAGAAACCTTTTAGCCGACTTACGACACTCGCAAATATTCTTATACTTCCAAAAATATAAGAAACCAAAAAATGTCTAACCGTCTTGCAAATGAAACAAGTCCGTATCTACGACAGCATCAAGACAACCCTGTTGATTGGTTCAGTTGGGGGCAAGAAGCTTTTGACCTAGCCAGAGAACGCAATGTGCCGATATTGCTTTCTGTTGGATACTCAGCCTGTCATTGGTGCCATGTGATGGCCCACGAATGTTTCGAAGATCTTGAAACTGCAAACTTAATGAACCGACTTTTTGTCAATATAAAAGTTGACCGCGAAGAGCGACCAGATATTGACGCTCTATACATGGACGCGGTGCAGGCGATGTCGAGTCGCGGCGGCTGGCCGATGACTGTGTTTATGACTCCAGACGGTCACCCGTTTTTTGGCGGAACATATTTTCCGAAACCCTCATTTACTCAGTTAATGAATGCAATCAATGATGCATGGCATAACCGCCGAGACGACATTGACAACAACATTGCTGCTTTAGTCGAATCACTTGGACGCACTGCGCAAATAGCACCTGATGAATCTTTGCCAACGATTGATCTGTTTCATCGTGCAGTCAGTGATCTCAGTAAATCATTTGATGCACAGTGGGGCGGATTTGGTGGTGCACCGAAGTTTCCAAGCACGATGAGCCTTGACCTGCTCATAAGAAGTTATCTAAACGATGCCAGCGAGACGGTGGGCAACATTGTCACAACAACGCTGGACGCTATGGCTTCGGGCGGAATGTACGACCATCTTGGTGGTGGCTTTTCGCGATACAGCGTTGATGAAAAGTGGCTGGTGCCGCACTTTGAAAAAATGCTCTACGACCAAGCACTATTAGTTCGGGTTTACACGCATGCCGCCGTTGTCTTTAATCAGCCAAAATGGCAACAAATAGTTGAAGAAACTGTTGAATACATATTGCGCGATTTGCGACATTCGCAGGGTGGATTTTTCAGCGCACAAGATGCTGACTCTTTAGATGACCTTGGACATTCACATGAAGGTCATTTTTATGTATTTACTCCAGCCGAAATTCGCGCAATACTTCCAGAAGAACTTGTGGATACTGCGCTTCAATGGTACGAAATTAGCGACACGGGAAATTTTGAAGGTTCAAATATTCTGACGCGACTCAATAATCGCGGAGAATTTAAGCGCACTAGAGAAGTTGATGACATTCGTTCACGACTATTGACAGCGCGATCAAAACGCACCTGGCCATTACTTGACGACAAAGTATTGACCGAATGGAACGCAATGATGACAGCCTCGCTCGTCGAGGCAGCGGTTTTATTTGATCGCAGTGATTGGTTGGACGCAGCCCGTAAAAATGGCGAGTTTATGTTGCGAGAATTACGCGATGACACTGGCAACTGGTTTCGTAGTTGGCAAGAATCAGGTCAACCTCAAGCACGGCACCGAGCACTTGCCGCCGATCTCGCAAACCTGATTGATGCCTTCACTCGCCTAGGTGAAGCCACGGGCAAATCTTCTTGGATCACTCACGCTCGCGAAGTTGCCGACCAGTTGCTTGAGAATTACTGGGACGAAACAAATTTTGGTTTGTTTACAATCGCCAATGACGCCGAACAATTAATTGTCCGTCAAAAAGACCTAATCGACAACGCCACACCTTCTGCCAACTCAACTGCTGCCCTAGCCCTAATGCGTCTTGCTGCATTGACTGGCGACGCAAAATATGAAACTGCTGCGCTAAATATATTGCGGCTATTCACAAGAATCACCGCAAGTGCTCCTAGTGCATTTGGCAATTTGCTAAGCGCTGTGCATCTGCAAAGTGCTGGCATCACAGAGATCGTGATAACTGGTTCTCGAACAGACCTCTTGGGTCATGTACAGAAACGTTGGCTACCAACCGCAGTAGTTGCATGGGGCGAACAATACGATTCGCCAATTTGGGCAGATCGTCCACAAGGTTTTGCGTTTGTCTGTCAGAACTACACATGTGCCGCACCAGCCGGCACAATTGACGAACTGAACGCGGCTTTTCGCTCAGCGTTAAATTAAATCTTCACCATTTGTTTAAATGCATTATCTGACTTGGTTTGCGACGTGCACGTTTTGCACTAACACCGTGATCGGTTGAATTTTGTTTTAGTGGCCAGCCCATGGCAACCGCACCGATCAATTGTAAATCTTTTGGAACGTTCAGCAGTTCGCGCAACTCAGCCTCACCCGAAAATACTCCGAAAAATAAAGCGCCGAGTCCAACATCATGGGCGGCTAACAGCAACGACATCGTGGCGAATGATGCATCAACTGTCCAATACGGCGTTGGCCAACTTTCTTCACTTTCACCAAGACCAGTTGAAGATTTGTCTGCTTGGCTGTAACGCTCGAGATATGCGTCTGCATCGGCAAAGACCAAACCAATTATCGGTGCATCAAGAAGATGTTTCCATCTAAACGAAGAACGCTTCGCGACAGGCAATGTCGTATCCCAAAACTTTGAAGTCTGCGAATCTTGCAACACCAAAAAATGCCAGCCTTGGGTTTTGCCGGCCGACGGGGCACGCGAAGCAAGTTCAACTATTCGTTCAAGCAAATCTGGCGCAACAGGATCAGTACGAAATGATCGCACCATTTTGCGGGAGCGAACGCAGTCCGCAAACTGCATAACAAAGGTCTTAGTGTTTGCCGAGCTTCAGAAGATTTTCGGTCATTGTCCAGCCGTGCACAACTAACACACCTGCTTTCTTTGCCGAAACAGTCTTAAACATTGCATTGATATCGGCTGGTGCCTTGCCTGGTTTAAGCGATTTGAAATCCATGAAACCACTTTGTCCATTGCTCTTTATTACAAATGATTGTTCGTCGTAGGTTGATTCGCACCCAAAACGACGAGCCAGACGACGACCCCAGGCTCGCTCTTCGCCGACTGCTCTGTGATCTGGTCGCGGGATCATTTCAGTCAAAGATTTAAATGCTTCAAGCGCATCTGAGTCAACAAATCGAGAACCGACAACGACATCTTCGTCAGGGAACGCCATCAGTGCACGATGGTATGCCTCACTCATTAGACCTTTAAGAATTTGATCGCGCTTCGAAGTGCCCTTGACGCTGAGCATGCCTAGCAAAACGCACGGAGTGCCGCCAATACGTTCGAGAGTTGAGAACATGAAACCCTGCAATTTGTCATCAAGTCGAGCGCTCGCGAAAAGTACCCAGTCTTCTTTGGCTTTAGATATTGCTCCAATGCCAAACGACCCGCCCATCGAAGCAAGTTCATCAAGGTCTGTATCCATAAGTGCCGAGGCATCTTTGGTCTTGACAACAAGCGACATAGCACCTCTATTCTGCCAGCAAAAAACCTGAATTCCGATGGTGCGACTCAATTAGTCAATAAACAATTAGTTAACCAATATAAACACGGTCTCCGTAAGAAGCACGAAGAGCACCCATAGCTCGATCAATATCAACATTGAACTCAGAAGCAAGACGTAAAGCCTTGCCCTCTGGCATATGCAATTGGACTGGTGTATGTCCGGTGTGCTCGCGCAGCAACTCTTGCAATGCATTTATATCTTCTTGTGACAGAGAGCTACCTGCTAGTTCAATATGCAGACTCATATCACTTGCACGCATCGGTTCAACGATCATAATTTCTTGGGCATTGAAAGTAATCAACGAATCATCGCGGCGATCAAGTCGACCCCGAACAATCACGATCCTGTCTTCTTCGATCAAATGTCCAAATTTTTCGTAGGTTTTTGGAAACACAGTAACTTCTATCGAGCCTTGCAGGTCTTCAATTTTCACAATCGCCATCTGCGCGCCTTTGCGTGTGAACTTTCTGTCGACAGACGTAATAACCCCACCCAATTTCAAAAAAGAACCATCCGGCTTTTCTTCGAGATCTGCCAGCGAACATTCAACACGACGACGAAGCTGCCCCTCTACACCACGAAGTGGATGATCAGAGACGTACAACCCGAGCATCTCGCGCTCAATTTTGAGTTGCTCTGACTTCTCATAATTTATTTGTGGTATTTCTATTCGCTCAGAAAAACCAGAGCCTGAGTCACCACTGTCACCAAACAAACTCATCACACCTTGGTCGCGCTCACGACGCCGCTGAAGGGTATTTTCGATGATTGGTTCGAAAACTGCGAGAAGACCTTTGCGTGGATGCCCCAGCGAATCAAATGCACCAGCTTTGATCAGCGACTCAACCGTGCGCTTATTGAGCGTAGAAACAGGCGCGCGATCTGCAAAGTCATAAAAAGATGTGAATGGACTGTTATTTTTACGGTAGTCAACCAAAATAGTTATCAGTGCCTCACCAACGTTGCGAATCGCCGACAATCCAAAACTAATTATTCGCTGTTCACCATCAATCACCGGAACAAAGTCGACGCCAGATGTATTTATGTCGGGTGTTCGCACGACAATGTCGCTGGCACGAGCATCTGCAAGAAACACTGCGGCACGCTCATAGTTGGCTTTAACACTTGTCAATAGACATGCGATGTATTCGACCGGAAAGTGCGCTTTTAGATATGCCGTTTGATATGAAATAAAGCCATAACCATACGCATGACTTTTACCAAATGCGTAGTCGGCGAAATGCTCAATTGAATCGAAAAGTTTTTCGCCCAACACCGCACCGTAACCCTTAGCAACGCAACCACTTTCAAAACTCTCGCGCTGCTTTGCCATATCTTCACGATTCTTTTTGCCGCAGGCTTTGCGCAAGTCGTCTGCTTTTTCAAGGCTGTAGCCCGCAAATTTTTGTGCAACACGCATCATGCTCTCTTGATAGATCATCAACCCGTAGGTGTCCCCCAGCAGTTCTTGAGCATCGGGGTGAAACAGTTCAGGTTGCTTTCGACCATTCTTGAAGTCGGCAAAATCATTGTGCATGTTTGCGCCCATTGGCCCAGGTCGATAAAGCGCAACGATCGCCGCGAGATCATCGATCGTGTTGGGTACCAGACTGCGAACAAGTGCGCGAATGTTGGTCGACTCAAGTTGAAAAACGCCGATGGTATCGCCCCGTCGCAACAACTCGTAGGTTTTCTCGTCATCAAACGAGACCTTGTCGATATCGAAATTTGGATCGCGTAACTCTTGAATCATTTTGTTCGTATCTGTAATTACGTCTAAGTTGCGCAGTCCAAGAATGTCTATCTTCAATAGTCCAAGTTCTTCAACAGCATGCATTTCATATTGCGTAACGATTGGCGCGAGTTCGGCGTCTTGCCCTGATTCGGCTTTGCGTTGAATTGGCAAATATTGCGTGAGTTTTTCTTTCGTAATCACAACGGCAGCAGCGTGAATACCGACATTGCGCTTGAGGCCTTCAAGACCACGAGCCACGTCGATTACCCGTTTAACATCTGCGTCTAAGTCATAAAGTCCGCGTAACTCGGCAGCGGCTTTATATCCGGCTTCGTGCTTTTCGTCCTGCTCAAAGCAATATTTAAGTGGTGTATCGCGACCCATCACAACTGGTGGCATCAACTTTGCAATTTTGTCGCCCAACCCATAAGGAAGCCCGAGCACGCGTGCGGCGTCACGTACCGAGTTGCGTGCTTTGATCGTGCCGAAAGTAATGATTTGAGCAACATGATCTCGGCCGTATTTCAAAGATGCGTACCTGATCATCTCGTCTCGATATCGCGAGTCAAAGTCCATATCGATGTCGGGCATACTTCGGCGACCAGGATTCAAGAACCGTTCAAACAACAAGTCGTAACGAATCGGGTCAAGATCGGTAATTCGCAGTGAATACGCAACAGCACAACCAGCAGCAGAACCACGACCTGGACCAACGCGAATTGATTTTTCACGGGCGTATCGCACAAGATCCCAAACGATCAAAAAGTAAGAACTGAAACCCATTGTTTTGATTGTCAATAATTCATAGGCAATTCGTTCGACAACTTGAGTTGGAATCTTCTCGCCCCAACGCTCTTGAGCCCCGAGCCAGGTCAAATGCTCAAGATAGGCATGGTCACTTTCGAAACCTTCCGGAATTGGAAAGTCTGGAAGCACTGGCACTCCAAATTGAATATCAACTTTTGCTCGTTCAGCAATCCATAAAGTGTTGTCGCACGCAGTCGGCTGTTCACGAAACAGCCAACGCATCTCTTTTGCCGATTTCAAATAATGTTCTTGCCCCTCGAATTTTAAACGATTCTGGTCGGCGATGGTACTGCCAGTTTGCACACACAATAAAGCGTCATGCGAGTGGCTGTCTTCGCGATGCGTGTAATGACAATCATTTGTTGCGAGTAATGGCGCACCAATTTTTTTGCCAATCTCAATCAACTTTGGATTCGTCTCGATCTGCAACGGAATTCCGTGATCTTGCAATTCGATAAAGAAATTATCTTTGCCGAAAATATCTTGCAATCTGGCGGCTGTTTTTAGTGCTTCTTCTTCTTTTCCATTCTTCAGTGCCTGCAAAACATGGCCACCTAGACAACCCGAAGTCGCAATTAAACCTTCGTGATATTTTGTGAGTAATTCCCAATCCATTCGCGGCTGGTAGTAATAACCCTCAAGAAATGCGAGGCTGGCCAACTGAATCAAGTTTTGATAACCAGTGTTGTTCTCAGCGAGCAAAGTTAAGTGATAATAAAGTTTTTTGCCTGCCTCAGTATCGCCGCCACTGTCGTCAAGTTTGCCGCGACGTGTCGGTCGTTCTGTACGAGTCTCGTACGCCATGTATGCCTCAGTGCCAATAATTGGCTTTACCCCCCGCTTGGTGCACTCTTTATAAAAATCAATTACGCCATACATGTTTCCGTGATCTGTAATGCCAAGTGCTTTCTGAGAGTCGTTCACGGCACATTCGACGAGTTCGTCTAAGCGCGATGCGCCATCCAACATCGAAAACTCTGTGTGGACATGAAGATGGGTGAACGAATCACCCATTACAAGTAGGTTCCCGGGCGATCGCCCGGCTGAGCAGAAGGTGTTTCCCCAGATTGAATCTGCTTTTGGTCTGCTTGCTGACGCATCGAAAGTTGCTGTGCAAACATCGTGGCTTGTATCCCGTGAAATAATCCCTCGAGCCAACCCACGAGTTGTGCCTTGGCGATACGCAACTCTGAATCTGATGGAATTTCGCCATCTTTGAAAGGCAGTGCAAGCATTCGCAACTCTTCTTGCAAGTCTGGCGACAATGCCGTCGTCAATTCGGTAATTGAACGCTCATAAATTTCTGCCAGTCGTTCACGTGAAGGACTATCAAGAGTCATCGAACGAACTTCGTCGAGTAACTGTTTAATCATTGAACCAATTCGCATCACCTTGGCCGGCGCAGTGACGGTCTCTTCTTCGACAATATTGTTTTCGATAATCTCGCCGCGTTCTGGTTCGTTCATGGTGGGGCGCCTAACTTATCAGTTGCCAGTTACGGCAAGCAACGGCACATCTAGTTCGTCATCGGTCAACGCCCCGTGGCGACACTGCAACAAATAGGGGCCTGAGTCGGCTGGATCATCGAAACTAATCGGTTCACGCGGCACAAGGGCAACGTCGCCCAAGCGCTTTCGAGTGGCGGCGCCCAATCTTGGCCCAAGCCATTGTTCATCAATCACTTGATCTTTACTAACGACCCACGCGCTATCACCGTGGTGTTGCTGAGCACGGGCGAGCAATTCGACTTCGGTTCCTTTTCGTGCGTGAAGCCAACGAAACCTTCCCTCGCCAGATTGATACGCAGTCATTGCCAATACATCTGCATTCGGCGGCAAAGTATTTGTACCAACCATTACTTGCCCATGATCGGCAGTAACCAACAACACTGAACCTGAGACGAGAACATCTCTTATGTTTGACACGAGCGCATCAGCACTACGCAACTCTGCTTCATAGAAAGCACCGAAGCCTCGTTCGTGTGCAATTTTGTCAACACCGTCGTAATATGCATAAATAAATTTTTCGCCACTACGCAACAACTGTCCAATCTCTACGGCGATACTCGATGCTGCACGCCAACCTTTTGGTCGCACACCGCGCAAGTGCGCCTCTGTAAATGCCGAGCCTTCTAATTCGGCCTTACTCAACACGGGCACGCTTGTCCCCATAAATGGTGGACAAGGTTGAATCAAATCAGGTGGATACATATTTCGTAGATCACCTTTATCGTCGCCCCACTTAAGCATTTGCATCACTCGTCCACCCATATCGATTCGATATCCAACCAGACCATGTTCTGCCGGTGCTAACCCAGTAGTTATTGATGTCAATGCGCTCACAGTTGTCGTAGGTGCAATTGTTGTGATTGATGATCCTTGCATTGAAGAGATCGTTGGGCAGTGCACAATATTTTTTTGCAACTGATGCCAACCCAGTCCGTCAATCACAAGCAACACGACTTGACGAGCGCCTTGAACACAACTTGGCATCCAACTCGGAATCTCTTTAGTTCCAGACGGACCAAGAATCGCAGGGATTATCCCAGTGACACAACCAGATTGATATGCCGGTAGTCGCGGGCCGAGTAATTGTTTGCTTGTCATGATTGTGTCCCAAGACTTTACTTCAGGGGCATCCAAATCACAGCGAGTCGCCCAAACGCCCAGTGGCGTACGATATAGACGTGAGAATTTCGACTCGAGGTGACTATGCGTGTCGGGCACTACTTTCGTTGCGTTTGCATCAAAGCGATGACGCTCCGACATCGGTGCGCGATATCGCAACCCGCACTGCTCTGCCTCAACCATATTTAGAGCAAATATTGCTTGCACTCAAGGGTGCTGGTTTGGTCAAGTCGAGGCGCGGAGTTGGAGGTGGCTATGTGCTGGCTCGCCTAGCCAACGAAATTTATCTTTCAGAAATTATTTCGGCCGTAGATGGTCCTATCTCGGTTGGAGACTTCGGCGAGCCACATACCGATGGATCATGTGACCACGACGGACAATGCGTACTGCTCGCCGTCTGGAACCTCGCCAGCGAATATATGCGAGAGCATCTTGCAAAATATACGCTCGAAGATATTGCGGCGATTTCTAGTGGTGACGCCTCTTGGCCAAGCGCAAAAAAATAACTAATAATTTAGAGTTACGAACACTTTTCAAGAATTGCTGCGAAGTCCTGTGGAATTTCAGAATGAAACTCCATTTCGATTCCGGTGACAGGGTGATCAAACTTTAAAGTCATCGCGTGCAACATTGGTCGTGGAGAAGAAAGCACGCTACGAGCACCGCCGTATACGACATCGCCAACGACACTGTGCCCAAGCGTTGCCAAATGCACACGAATTTGATGAGTCCGGCCAGTTTCTAAACCACATTCAAGCAACGAACAACTAACTGGCAGAGTAAAAGCCTGTCGCACTTCGTAATTTGTTCGAGCGATTTTTCCACCAGCAAGGACTGCCATCTTTGTTGGGTCTCGCTGATCACGACCGAGTGGTGCATCTATTACTCCACTAGGTGCACTCATCTCGCCCCAAACAATTGCCAAGTAACGACGCACAACTACTCGACGTTGCAAAGCCTCAACTAACGAATCGTAAGCACCCTTGGTTCGCGCCATCACCATCAGACCGGTCGTGCCGGCATCAAGGCGATGCACAACTCCCGGCCGAAATGGATCACCGACCGATGCAATCTCTGGATAAATAGCCAGCACTGCATTAACCAGAGTTCCGGTTGGGTTTCCTGCGCCGGGATGAACGACTATCCCCGCTTGCTTGTTGATCACAATCACGTCATCATCTACATACACAACATCAACTTTTATATTTGGCTCAGCCGCTGGCAATTGCTTTTCTGGAAGCAACGAAAGATCAACAACAATGCGCTGGCCTTCAGTAACTTTTATTTTGCCGGCCTTCACGACAACGCCATCTAGCAATACAGCGCCGGCATCTATTATTTGTGAAGCCGCGGCTCGCGGAATATCTGCGACAAGAGAAATCACTCGATCAACTCGCTGTCCTGCCAGCGCCGACGGCACGGTTTCGTCGATTATTCGCTTTTCTGAATCGTTAGTCACGGACGAACTCTTGCATTAAATGCTCCAAAAATCAAACACGCAGCCCCAATTGTTACAGCAGAATCTGCGATGTTGAATACTGGAAACCACTGAAGATCAATGAAATCAACCACTGCGCCACGCATCCAGCCATCGCCCCGAAACAACCGATCCAATATGTTGCCAATTGCGCCCCCGATTAACAGCCCGGTGCCAATTGTCGTTTGTAGAGACATCGTTTTGCGCAGCGAGATCAGTAATCCAATAACTACGCAAACGGCCAACAAACCAATGACTCGACCGACTCCTTGCCCTTGAGAAAAAGCCATCCCCGAATTAAACACGAGATTAAATCTGAGTGTCCAAAAAATATCTATCGTCTTTCCGTCATTCAGAGAACCAAGCGCCCAATGCTTCGTGAGTTGATCAAATGCAACAATGATCAAAATCAAAATGAAAGCGATTGATTTAGGTGCCCCGTTTTGTGTACGAGGGTCGTTCATAAAATCAATTGATTGGCACTGTTCTAGTACGAACCGATGCCACCAGCGCGTTCTTGAACAAGCTCGGTTGTCCAAGGGAGAGCCTTTAGACGTTCGCGAGGGATTGGCAAACCTGAGCGTCCCGAATATCCATAATCACCGGTCTCGATGCGCTTTAGGGCTTCATCAATCTCTTCGACTGTTTGCCGAGCAGAAGCAGAAAGTGTTAAATCTCGCTCACGCTCAACAACCATAGTGTCGCCCTCTCCGCCCTCGTCATCAAACTGCACGTCACCCATTTCTGAGTTTTCGACAATTGCATTTGCTTCACTTTCTAAACGATCAGCTTGACCTAGAAGATTGCGACGCTCACCAAACAACATCTCGCGTTGTGAAAGCAAAAACTCAAAATTGAATTCTTTTGTTGGAGTAATGCCGTCTTGCATCATGCCTTTAATGATCGGTGGCTTTGGAGGTGCAACCGGTTTGCGATGTGATTCGATCTCGGCTAGTCGCTCAGCTTCTCGAGCCGCCAACTTTGCGGTCTTCTCTGCTTCGCGTGCGTCTTTTGCATCTTGTTTTTCTTTTTCTTTTGCAAGACGCAGTGCCAGACGATCGGCAATTTGCTGAGCTTTCAATCTGTCACGCTCTTTAGCAAGGCGAACTGATTCTTTTTGTTTTTCTTTTAGAGCACGAGCACGCGCTACTAATGCAGCACGCTTTTCAGTTTCACGCTGACGTTTGATCGCTTTAATCTTTGCATCACGAATTTTGAGTTCAAGTTT
>JAEMRY010000144.1 GCA_016463105.1 Ilumatobacteraceae bacterium
GCACGATGGGTTTCTCGGTGCCTGCAGCGATCGGCGCAAAAGTTGGTCGTCCAGATAAAACTGTTTGGGCAATTGATGGTGACGGTTGCTTTCAAATGACTGCACAAGAATTAATCACAGCATCTGTTGAGCAGATTCCAATCAAAGTCGGAATCTTGAACAACTCGAATCTTGGCATGGTTCGTCAGTGGCAAGAGATGTTCTACGACAATCGTTACAGCCAAGTTCATTTCTCAGAGACAGTTCCTGATTATGTTAAGTGGGCTGAAGCAATGGGTTGTGTCGGCATTCGTGTCGAATCACCAGAAGAAGTTGAATCAGCAATTGACAAAGCCAACAGCATTAATGACCGTCCAGTTGTTGTTGAGTTTCGTGTCGAGCCAACTGAGCAAGTTTTCCCGATGGTTGCTGCCGGCAGGGGCAACGACGAAATTATGTTGCAGCCATCTCAAGAAAATCGAAGAGAGTTTTTGCGATGACCGGAAACAATCCATACGGCTCGGCCGCAAATCATCATGTGCTCTCAGTATTGGTGCAAAACCGACCAGGTGTCTTGGCGCGCGTTGCGTCACTATTTGCTCGTCGCGGATACAACATTTTCTCGCTTGCAGTTGCCCCAACTGAGCAAGAAGATTACAGCCGCATCACAATTGTCGTAGACCTTGAGAGTGCGACTCTCGAGCAGATGGTCAAGCAATTGTTCAAACTTGTAGATGTTGTGCGCATCTCAGAATTAGATCCGCGCAACTCTGTTGAGCGCGAGTTAATGGTGGCAACGATTCGTGCCACGCCAGAACAACGCGGTCAAGTCGTTGAACTGACCAATATTTTTGAGGGCAAAATTCTTGGCGTTGGCCCAGAGTCGCTAAGTGTCAGCCTGGATGGAAGTCCAGAAAAATTGAACGATTTCTCAGAATTGCTGCGACAATATGGGATCATCGAATCACAGCGCACCGGTCGGGTTGCGCTGCCAAAACTAGATCGCGTTGCGCGAACTCGTGCAACGAAAGAACCAAAAGGAAAGGCAAACTAATGGCTGCAAATGTTTACTACGAGAAAGATTCTGATCCGTCAATTATTCGCTCAAAAAAAGTGGCGATTGTTGGTTACGGCTCGCAAGGTCACGCTCACGCGCTAAATCTTAAAGAGTCTGGTGTCGATGTAGTTGTTGGTCTGCGAGACGGTTCTTCGTCGGCTGCCAAAGCAACTGCTGCTGGTCTCAAAGTGATGTCAATTGCCGACGCTACAAAGTGGGCTGATGTGATCATGATTCTTGCGCCAGACACCGAGCAAAAGAAAATCTACGATGAGCAAATCAAAGCCAATCTTTCAGATGGCAAAGCGATTGCATTCGCACACGGTTTCAATATTCGCTTCGAACGAATCGCACCGCCAAAAGGTATAGACGTAATCATGATCGCACCAAAAGGCCCTGGTCATCTTGTGCGTCGAACATTTACTGAGGGCGGCGGAGTTCCGGCACTTATTGCTGTGCATCAAGACGCAACAGGCAATGCAAAAGCATTGGCTTTGTCATATGCAGAAGCAATCGGTGGTGCACGCGCTGGTGTTATTGAAACGACTTTCCCTGAAGAAACAGAAACTGACTTGTTCGGTGAGCAAGTTGTGTTGTGTGGCGGCGTGACTTCGCTCGTGATGGCAGGATTCGAAACTCTTGTTGAAGCCGGCTACGCACCTGAGATGGCATATTTTGAGTGCTTGCACGAAGTTAAATTAATTGTCGACTTAATGTACGAAGAGGGCATCGCCGGAATGCGTTATTCAATTTCTGATACTGCAGAATATGGCGATGTAACACGCGGTCCGCGGATCATTGACGCTGACACAAAAAAGCGAATGAAAGTAATCCTCGAAGAAATTCAGTCGGGCAAATTTGCCGAAGAATGGATTGCCGAAAGTGATTCAGGACGCAAGCGTTTCTCTGAACTTCGCAACGCTGGCAAGAATCATCCAATTGAAAAAGTTGGGTCTCACTTGC
>JAEMRY010000145.1 GCA_016463105.1 Ilumatobacteraceae bacterium
AGTGGGCAACGCTGACTTGCACTTTGTAGCGCTGCTCCCATTCATAAAATCTTTCGGCGGCACCTTGCCCCGCGTTGTCGGCATCAAATGCCAATACAACTTTTGTTGCAAATCTTTTTAGCAACCTCACGTGATCTTCAGTCAATGCTGTCCCACAAGTTGCAACGGCACGCTTCACGCCTGAGCGCTGAAAGCCGATCACGTCGGTGTACCCCTCGCAGACGATAACTTCGTCAGCAGTGACGATTTCTGATTTCGCCCAATTCAAACCGTAGAGAGTTTTTGATTTTGCGTAGATCGCCGTTTCTGGTGAGTTTTTATATTTTGCAGGATCTTTACTTCCTGGTAAAACCCTTCCGCCGAATGCAACTGGCTCACCCGAATCACGAAAAATCGGAAACATCACGCGAGCCCGAAATGAATCTTGCGCCTTGCCACGTTTATTGATAAACCCGAGACCAGTTTCGCGCAACAGATCAACAGACACGCCAAGGTCGCGCGACAACGCATCCCAGTCGTCGGGAGCCCAACCAAGTTTGAACTCGCGAGCGACATCTCCAGACAAACCGCGCTCACGCAGATAATCTCGAGCAACACGCGCATCTGGGTTCGTCAGCAAGCGGTTGTGATACCACTCGACTGCTTGAGCCATGATTTCGGTCAGCTGTTTTGAACGCTGGCGATCTTTGCTTTGCCCGCCAGACGTATAAGTGAGTTGATAACCGGCTTTACCAGCAATGTGTTCTATTGCGCCGACAAAATCAAGATGTTCAATCTCTTGAATGAATTTAAAAACGTCACCCGAAGCACCGCAACCAAAACATTTATAGCGACGAGTCTCTTCGCGAACATTGAACGATCCAGATTTTTCTGCATGAAACGGGCAGAGCCCAACCCAGTTTCGACCAACGCGGCGCAACTGCACGTAACCCTGGATCGTGTCAGCGATCGAAACTGCCTCGCGCAGCCGCTCAATGTCTGTATCTGCAATCGCCACGTGCGAAGGCTAGTTGATCAGTGTTGTCTAAGCGCTTTTGCGACGGTCATGGCGCACCGAAGCACCAACACCAATCGCGAGTAGTCCAATAATTACGCCAAGGGACCAAACTGTCGGTATGTGATACCAAATACCGATTGACATTTTGATACCCACGAAGATCAACAGCGTTGAAATCGTCTGTGGCATATAAATAAAACGCTCACGCATGTCGGCGAGCACGAAATAGAGCGACCGCAGGCCGAGAATTGCAAAAGCATTAGATGCAAAAACAATAAATTGCTCACGGCTCACAGCCAGCACTGCAGGCACCGAATCAACCGCGAACACAACATCTGAAACTTCAACGAGCACGAGCACAGCAAGCAACGGTGTTGCAAATCGACGACCGTCAACACGAGTGAACATTTTTTGCCCGTCGTAGTGTTCTACCGATGGGACAAATTTGCGGAACAACTTCATCGTCCGCATGTCAGATGGATTGCTCTCTTCATCACCTGACTTGAAGATTTTGACACCGGTGTAGATCAAGAAAATTCCGAATCCGATCAACAAAAATTCAAACCTGGTAATAACTTGTACTCCGAGTGCAATGAAAATGAAGCGCATTACAAGCGCGCCAAATATTCCCCAAAACAGTGTCCGATGTTGATACTGACTTGGCACTTTGAAATGAACAAAAATCATTGCCCACACGAACACATTGTCAATCGACAGGCTGTACTCGATTAAATAGCCCGAGAGATACTCAATCGCCGCTGAACTTCCTGCGCCTTGTCCTTTGAACATCAAATAAATGACACCAGAAAAACCTAAACCAAGGGCAAGCCACAACGCAGACTGTTGCAGCGCTTCTTTGGGCTCAACTGCATGAGCAGTTTTGTGTCGCAAAAGCAAGTCGATCAAAAGTGCAGCGACAAACACGGCAATCAACATTGGCCAACCCCATGATGGGACTTCTACATTTACAAAATTAGTAA
>JAEMRY010000146.1 GCA_016463105.1 Ilumatobacteraceae bacterium
GCAGAACTCGGGTTCTATCCGTTTGAAGATATTCGTTGGGCATGGAATGAACTCTGGAATCGTGTTCATGCACAGGCTGGTTGGCTTCCTGAGAAACTTCAGTGGACGCAGTCGCCAGAGAATCTTTGGCTTGAAGACGAATTGATCGTGAGCCACGCGTGCGGTTGGCCACTGATAACACGGTTGTCAAATAAGGTGCGCGTGGTCGGCGCATTTCGCCACACCACTCCCGAATCTGCAAGCCACTTCTATCGCAGTGTGATCTTGGGTCGAGTCGACGGAACACCATTTGATTTTCAAGATTCTGTTGCGGCAGTCAACGATCAAGAAAGTCTTTCTGGATGGATCAGTTTGATTGCGGCAATTCACGGCCCACAAGAAACGTGGCGTGGCGAAGTTCGTATTTCTGGTTCGCACCTTGAGAGCGTGCGAATGTTGAGTCGCGGTGAGGCTGATGTTGCATCGATTGACAGTGTGACTCTCGCCCACCTGAAACGTATTTATCCTGAAATAATTTCAAACTTATTTGTTATTTGCACAGGTCCGCTCGTGCCATGTCTGCCAATTATCACCCACAGTTCAACCACCGATTCGCAGTTGCAACAAATCCGCGATGCGTTTATGCACGCCACGCGAGATAAATCAATATCGCATGCGCTTGACGCTTTGTTTATTGGTGGTTTCGACGCTCTCGACATTGACGACTACCTACCAGTGCGAGCACTCACACCCAACTATTAACTAGCAGCACTGAAATTATTTAAGAGCCTCGACTATTGCAGTTATCGCTTCAGGATTAGCAATCGCCTCGACATTGCGTACTGGTCGTCCGTTTACTGCGTCGACAACAGCGAGTTCGACAAGTTTGTTGCTTCGAGTACGCGGCAAATCAGCAACAGCAATCACAATTGCTGGCACATGTCTTGGCGTGCAGGCGTTGCGGATACGCAATTTGAGATCATCGATGAGTTCACTCGTCATTGTTGCGCCGGTCACGAGTCGCACAGCCAAAACAATCCGCACATCATTTTCAAAGTCTTGACCGAATACGAGACTTTCGAGTACGTCTGAATGTTGTTCAACGACGCGATAAATCTCGGCGGTGCCGATTCGCACGCCTCCTGGGTTGAGCGTCGTGTCGCTACGACCGTGGATCGTCATGCCACCGTGGTTAGTCCACGATGCGAAATCTCCGTGGTTCCACATGCCCGGAAATCTCTCGAAGTATGCGGCGCGAAACTTCGGTCCAGGATTGTTCGGATTAGGAAAATCAATTGCACCATCAGCCCAGAAACCAAGCGGCACCGAAGGAAACGGTTGGTGACACACGAGTTCTCCTGGAACGTCAAAATTTTCTCGAAGTGAATCTCCAGATTCATTAAGCACGTCACTTGCCATACCGAGACATGGTCGTTGAATCTCGCCCGCATAAACCCAAGAAGTTGGGTCACCACCAACAAAACATGCACAAATATCTGTGCCTCCAGAAATTGAAGCGAGATGAACAGACTTTGAAACTTTCTCATACACCCAGCCGAAACCTTCGGGAGCAAGCGGCGATCCGGTTGAACAAATAGTTCGCAGCGAAGTTAAGTCGTGCGAGATAATCGGCGCGATATCAGATTTGCGAGCAGAGTCAATAAATTTTGCTGAAGTGCCAAGCAAAGTGATCTTCTCAGTTTCGCAAATGTCGAATAAGCGAGACATCGTCGGAAAACTTGGCGAACCGTCATAGAGCACCGCCGTGGCACCACTTGCCAATACCGAAACGAGCCAGTTCCACATCATCCACCCGGTTGTTGTGAAGTACATGACGCGGTCACCGTCACGAATATCGCAATGAAGTTGATGTTCTTTCAAGTGTTGCAACAGCACCCCGCCAGTTCGATGCACAATGCATTTCGGCACGCCGGTTGTGCCTGACGAATAGAGCACATACCACGGATGATCAAAATTGAATCTTCTTGGCGCTACTGG
>JAEMRY010000061.1 GCA_016463105.1 Ilumatobacteraceae bacterium
AAAGCGTCGCATCAGGTTGCGTGCTGGTGATTCGAACCTTGATTGATGACGGGCCCACCACCGAAATTGGTTCTGTCAGCGGTGCGCTTTCTAAAAATCCACTTTGACCCGGCAGAAACGCAGGACTGAAGCCTGCAAGATTTGAAAGCAGTTGCGATGCAAGCGCCCCCGCTGATCCAATACCCGGAAGTGCCGAGATCGCGCCTGGCACCCCGCCAATCGGATAAATCGCCGCGGCCGTTGGGGTAACTAAATTCAATTGTTGCGACTTTGACTCGAACGGCAATTGCTCACTCGTAAAAACTTTAGGAATCACTGACGAATCTTGCAGAGAGATTGAGCCGTTAGTTCTGGTGAATTGAAAAACAGGAAACTCTAATTTTTCATTCAAGAGATACTTTTTAAACCATTGCAAGAATTGCTCACGCAAATACGGGGCCTGAGAATTCGCACCATCATGTCCATCAGCGTGCCAAATCATTGAAAGTGGTGTATTCGGATTCGTCTTTTTTATCACTTGAGCAGTTTTAGAACTTTCACTTAGCGGAAATAGAGAATCTGCTTGTCCTTGGCTTAAAAGAGTCGGTGCAGTAATCGTTGACGCATAGTTGATCGGTGAAACTGAGGCAAGAAGATCTTTTTCGGCTTGACTTGGCTTGCCCTGCAGAACCGCATTTTCGTAGGCGTCGCACCAGCGCTGCGAGAACGAACCACACTCACCGAGATATGCGCTCTGCAACGAAACTGCAGAAAAAAATGTTCCTGCCCAAACTTTTTTAAATGGACCCGCAACCTTCGAGCGCTCTACAGATTGTGGAAAAAGATCTTGCTGCAGATCGCTCCATGTGATGTCTGCAATCACTGCATCAATTCGGGGATCTTGACTTGCGGTTAGAAGTGCGTTCGCTCCACCATAAGAACTACCCATAATCCCAACACGTGGGTCGCCCTGCGCATCAAGTAGTACATCTTTACTGCGGGCAAGATAAGAGATCAACGCTCGGGTGTCGGCAACCTCACCATTGATTGAATTCATTTCTATTTGTCCGGTCGACTCGCCAAAGCCACGCGCAGTCCACGTCAAAACAACGAAACCCTTTGATGCGAAAAATTTTGCCTCGGCTTCAACCGAGTCTTTGCTTCCACCAAATCCGTGAGCAATAAGAATTGCCGGTGCTGGAAGTTTTTTTGGCAAGTATTTAGACGTGTCGATTGAAACACCTGGGGAAGTTTCAACGATTTCCGAACTGTCAGCACTGGCATCAACCCCAATCGGAAAAAGCGCCAAAGGTGTCGCAAAGATTATTGAGGCCACAAAAACCAACATTGCTCTAAATTTCACCTCATCAACTTAGGGGAAATGTCACACGACTCCATTTATTTTTGTTGGTAATCTTTGACAGATGCGCATTAAAACTACGCTCCTGGTCGCGGTGTTACTTATATCTCTCTCCCCTGCGTCGGTCAATGGCTCATCAGATCAGTCAGCGACAAAAAAATATACGGTGACGATGAAGAAGGCTCATCTTCCAACTGCTCCCAAAAACGGCACAGATGACTATCGTTGTTTTCTACTTGATCCAAAAGTCACCGAAGATTCAGTTATCCGAACTATTCAGTTCGTTCCGCAACGTAAAAACTTTGTTCATCACGCAATTATCTTTCGAGTGACCGACGCCGACATCCCTCAGGCCGTCGCTGAAGATAAAAACGGCAATGGTTGGCCATGCTTTGGTGGTTCGGGACTGGGCAATATGCTGTCGTCTTTTGTCTCGACGCCATGGATTAGTTCGTGGGCTCCAGGTCGTGGCAAAGATATTTCTCCAGCGGGATATGGAACACCGTTCAAAAAAGGTGAGCGCTTCGTGTTGCAGGTGCACTACAACTTGTTGGCGGCAAATGGCGGAAAAATTCAAACCGATCAATCAAAAATTGTGATGGAAGCAGTTCCTGCAAAAGGCGCGAAAGTCAAACAGCTTCACGTTGAGCTCTTCCCCGCCCCTGTTGAACTCGCATGTCCTGCAAATGTGACTGGGCCACTATGCGACCGAAAGCTATCGCTCATCGACCTTGCATCGCGAACAAGCAAAATGAGTGCTTTTGAATCTGCCGGTATCAATATTATTTGTGGCCAAGATCCTTTTAATCCAGTCGCATCGCTGACTTCGCGTTGCGACAAAGTCATTACCTCAAACTTCACGGTGATTGCCGCAGCCGCGCATATGCATCTTTTGGGGCGCACTCTTTCGATGACTCTAAACCCCGGAAAGCCCACTGAGAAATTGATCTTGGATGTAGCGAATTATAATTTCGATGATCAATCAGGCGTTGTGCTTAAAACCCCAGTCATGGTCAAAACTGGCGACACTATTCGAGTCACTTGTACTTTTGACCCGACAATTCGACAGAAACTTCCTGAATTAAAAAATTTGCTGCCTCGTTATATCACCTGGGGTGAAGGCTCGTCAGATGAAATGTGCCTTGGAGTTATCTCAGCAACAAAATAAAAATTGCCTTAAGGCGCGACATCTATGCCTGGGTTGCGTGCGAAAAATCCGCTCGGTTTGAGATGAAACCCGGTTCGCTCAACTGGCATGACTGGCCAATCTTCGGCTCGTGGAATATGGTTCGTGCCAAAGACATGCCACAACACAACATCAGTATTTTCGATTTCACGATTCGCTTGTGTCCACTCGGGCAGCCCCGCCCCACCAGAATGTTGAAACGGATAATCACCCGCGGGGTATCGCTCGAAAGTTTCGTTTTTTGTAACCCATAGATGCTGATACATGAAACCAGCACGTTTGCCAATTGTCGACTCAGGCAATGCCAACGGAAACGTCGTATGACCAGGCACAAGTTTGTAACCAACCGAATGCCCCATGTGATTTTTGCGATCTGGGTTGATGATTTTCCAAAAACGGCTCTTAAATGGATCAATCACACGCTTGGCTTCAAGTTCGCGACCAAGAACAGTTTCACTAGTTTCATAAGCACCCCCATAAATATTTTTTGCACCTAGCTCATGGGCGAACGAATCTATTTCAACAACAGTGTTATTGGCGCCACTGACATCGCCGTCAATGTCTAAGTCAAGTCGCGCACACAAAATGTGTTGGTGATACGGCGCCCACAATCCGGGCTCAAGTTCGGTCGCCGACGGATGATCTTTGCCTGGCGTATCTGCAAGCGTCAACACGATGCCCGTGAGTTTGGCTTCAAACTCAATTGACCCGTCTTGGTAGAAATACCAAAAGTAGCCGTATTCGTAATTATTTACCGTGACGATTGACGAAACAACAAACCTGCGCCCGCGCCGAACTTCAACGTTGCCGTCAATGTCAACGTGCTTCCATAAGATGCCGAAATCTTCTTCGTGCAAGCAGATCGCATTTTTGATTTCACGCACACTGCCATCAGGGTTGGCCACTGCTACATCTAAATAAACGATTTCTCCAAGACAATCACAACCAAGTGTTAAAGAATTCGTGAAATTACCCAAACCAAATTCGCCGACGTCGAACGCGTTCTTGCGATATGCGCCCTGACTAGGGTCACCATAAGGGATCACTAATTCGGCGATCGACATTCGGTGAGCAATTTTACGTTGGTTGCCATTGTCAGCAAACCAAACATCGTGAATCACGAGACCTTCGCGCTGACAGAAGCCAACACGCAAACTCCAACGCTCCCAATTAATTTTGTGTCCTTGGAGCGAAAACGAAACACCATCAGGCTGGTGAATCATCAGCGGCTTCAACGAAACATCGGCCCCAGTTTGACTTTGCCGATACGGCCCAGCCACCTGTGGTATTGCTATCTGCTGATCATTTTCGAC
Organism: Ilumatobacteraceae bacterium; assembly: GCA_016463105.1. Lineage (GTDB taxonomy): Bacteria > Actinomycetota > Acidimicrobiia > Acidimicrobiales > Ilumatobacteraceae > BACL27. The sequence continues at coordinate 3,839 of JAEMRY010000061.1, forward strand.
TGCGAGAACTTCGCCAGAATCTATGTCAACGATTGCGTGCAAACCAGAAATCGGGTGAGCATAAAAGTTTGCGTCGGGCGTTGGCTGATGCCACATCGGTGTCCAAATAATTCGCCGTCCGTCATCCAAATATTTTGGTATCTGCGCACCGATCGGCCAAGCCTCCATGCGCACGCTGCCAATATCAGTGATGCCACGACTTCGCAGCGCGTCAATCACCCGCGCATCACGCTTTGCAGCCGCGATCGCCATCTCACTTTCAACACTCAAAACCGGCGCTTTCGCACCTTCAATAATTTTATTACTACGCACATCACCAGCAGTCGTCACGACAATCTCGCTGACTTTGCCCGTCGAACGATCCAGCACCGTCACCCGCGCTGCACGGTCAATTGTTTCGCCGCGTTGAAAACTAGCCAACGCAGACTTTGTTGGTTCATCAACTTGAACCATTGCAATCAAGTGTCGCTGATCAATCACGGCGTCACGACGCAATGCACCAATCACCAACTCAAGTTCGCCACGACTAAGTGGGTCTAAACAGTGAGTCAAAGATGCCGGCTGTTGCATTACGGTCACTTTGCACCTACCTGCCGATGTTGAGTAATGGGTTACGATTTTTGGCTCCGGGGGTGGGGGTCGAACCCACGACAAACGGATTAACAGTCCGTTGCTCTGCCAACTGAGCTACCCCGGAAGGTAAAAGGCTTATTTACTCTAACCGCACAGAGGACTATTGCGAATTAGAACTAGCATTTCATTCATGACCGACAACTTCACGCCTAAACCCGAACATCGCTTCACCTTTGGTCTTTGGACCGTCGGCAACATGGGTCGCGACCCATTTGGATTAGAAACTCGTCCAGCGCTTGACCCAGTTGATTCTGTTCATCGTCTCGCCGATCTCGGTGCTTACGGTGTCAACTTTCACGACGACGATCTCGTTCCGTTTGGCTCGACAGCAGCCGAGCGTGAAACTGCGCTCAAGCGTTTTCGACAAGCGCTAGATAAAACAGGCATGAAAGTGCCGATGGCCACAACCAATCTTTTTGGTCAGCCAGTTTTCAAAGAAGGGGCATTCACAGCCAATGATCCGGTTGTTCGTCGCTATGCGATTAAAAAAACAATGGAATCAATCGACATGGGAGTATCGCTCGGCGCAAAAGTTTATGTGATGTGGGGCGGTCGCGAAGGTCTCGAATGTGAAGCAGCAAAAGATGTTCGCACGGCGCTTGACCGATATGCAGAGGCCGTAAATATCTGCTGTGCTTACGCTAAAGATCGTGGTTATGACATCAAGTTTGCGCTTGAACCAAAACCAAATGAACCACGTGGCGACATGTTCTTGCCGACAGTTGGTCATGCAATCGCATTCATCAACGAGTTGCAGTGGCCAGAGATGGTCGGTCTCAACCCAGAGTTTGCCCACGAAACGATGAGTGGCCTCAACTTCACACATGCTGTTGCACAAACTTTGTGGCACGGCAAATTATTTCATATCGACCTCAATGCACAACGCATCGGTAAGTTCGACCAAGACTTCAGATTCGGCAGCGAAGGAATTCGCGACGCGTTTTATCTTGTCAAACTGCTTGAAGATTCAAAGTGGGACGGCATGTTGCACTTTGATGCTCATGCTTATCGAACCGAAAATGCAGAGGGTGTCTGGGATTTCGCACGCGGTTGCATGCGAACTTATTTAATTCTTGCCGAAAAATCGCGCGAGTTTAAACAAGACAAAGAAATTCAGGCAGCACTCAAAGCAGCAATGTTTGATCAGTTAAGCGTTCCAACATCACCTGACGGATTAGGTGCAGATGCATTGCACAATCTACGAACAGGCACTTTTGATGTCAAGGCGCTCGGCGAGCGTGGTTATGCCCACGAGCGTCTCGACCAACTCGTAACGGAACTTATCCTCGGCGTTCGATAACTAATGCCGGTTGTAGTCGGCGTTGATTCGTCAACGCAGTCAACAAAAGTAGAAGTTCGAGATCTAGATTCTGGAGAACTCGTTTCATCAGGTCGTGCTGCGCACCCAAGCACTGGCACCGCACCCGTCAGCGAAACCAACCCCAACGATTGGATTAATGCGTTTGATCACGCATATGCGCAGGCGGGTTCGCCTGATGCGGCTGCGATCTCGGTTGCTGGCCAACAACATGGGCTCGTCACTCTTGACGCGCAAAATAAAATCGTGCGCGATGCCAAACTCTGGAACGACACAGAGTCGTCACCCGATGCGCAATGGTGCGTAGACCAACGCGACGCAGCGTGGTGGGCCGAACATGTTGGCAGCGTTCCGGTTGCAAGTTTTACAGTTGCGAAACTTTCATGGCTTAAGCGCGTTGAGCCAAAAAATTGGGCGCAAGTTGCACGAATCTGTTTGCCGCATGATTTCTTATCTTGGTATTTGCGCGGTGGTGGCTCAAATGAAATCACAACTGATCGCGGTGATGCGTCGGGTACTGGATATTGGTCAGCCAAAACCGGGCAGTACGATCATGAAGTTCTGCAAATAATTGATTCGACTCGTGACTGGTCGAAGATGTTGCCCCGCGTGGCTGCACCACTTGAAGCAACTGGAACTTGGAAAGACGCAGTAATCGGATGCGGCACAGGCGACAATATGGCCGGCGCACTCGGCATCGGATTATTGCCTGGCGATATTGCGATTTCGCTCGGAACTTCGGGCACCGTTTATGCAGTTAGCGCCACACCAACAAGTGATCGAAGTGCGGCTGTCGCTGGTTTTGCCGATGCAACTGGAAGTTTTTTGCCGCTTGTCTGCACACTCAACGCAACAAAAGTTTTCGACTCATTCGCAAATATTTTGAACTGCGATTTAAAACAATTCGGTGAACTTGCAATGGCTAGCACGACGGGCGCCAATGAACTGGTGCTGCTGCCCTATCTCGATGGAGAACGCACCCCTAACTTGCCGAACGCACGCGCGATGGTAGTTGGTTTGAACTCGAATCATTCGCGAAATGATGTGGCCCGTGCCGCAATCGAAGGTGTCGTGTGCGGACTGCTAGACGGTTTGGCGGCAATCACTAATTGTGGAGTAGATACTTCGGGGCGAATATTTTTGCTAGGTGGGGGCTCGCAGTCATCTGCTGTTTGTCAGATAGTTGCCGACCTCACTGGCAAAGAAGTCAGCGTGCTCAACGAACCAGAGATCGTCGCGCTCGGTGCCGCACGACAAGCCGCTGCAACGCTGACTGGCAAATGGCCATCATGGTCTGCGTCGTCTCGGGTTGCTGCACAGCCAATAGCGACTAACCCTCAAAGAACTGCCGCGCGCGAACGATTTGCTGATGCGCGAATGAGAAATTACGGCGTCTAAAACTTTGAATAA
>JAEMRY010000010.1:0-1344 GCA_016463105.1 Ilumatobacteraceae bacterium
TTGTGATTGTTTACGCTATTGAGTTGCTTGGCTCGTTCGTGAGACGGATTGTTGCGTAGCGATTGCCTGAGATTCGCGAGCAGCGCCTTTAAAAATGCCTTTGCTCATCAGCGATAGTTCACTTTTTCGTCGCTGTTCGTAGATCGTTGCACGATTGGCATGAATCGCCGTGTCTTGTGGCGCTGCCCAGCCTGCGAAGTCTGCAAGGTGGCATGCCAAACGGATATCGCCAGTTGTCATTAACTCGAGTGCGCGGTTCATCAAATTTTCTGCACCACCAGAAAGTCTTGCAAGTTCAGTAGCAACTTGTGAGTCGGGTGCTGGCTTGAGTCGTGAAGCCGCGCCATCCCACCAACCGCCATACAGTCGCCAAATATTTCGCACCACGAATTCTGGTTCGTCATAAAGCGGTCGCATATATGGTTTATCCAAAATATTTTGTGGAACTTTTACCGTGTGAATGATCGTGTCAAGAGTTTCACCACTATTCATCATTTCAATAACTTGCGTGACAAGACTTTCTAAAGATGTCGCGATGTCATCGAGCACTGTCGCGATGCGTGCCTTGCCCTCAATCGGCAAACCGTGCGCAGGAACCAACAATTCTGGTCCTTGAGCGATCATTCGGCGTAGCGCTTGTGCCCATTCAAATGCGTAGCGCTGAACTTTTTGTGGATTACCTGCATTTGGATAATTCCAAATTACGAAATCTCCAGAGAACAACCATTTCTTTTCAGGCAACCACGCCCAAAGATGATCGTCCGTTTCACCACGAGCATGATGCAACTCAATAGTTGTAGCGCCGGCTTTGAAAATATGTGATTCACGAAATGTCTCATCAGGTCGCATCGTGGATCGTGGCAAAAAGCGTTGCAAGTTTTCGCCAATGTTCAAGCCCATGTCACTGCGGATGCCACCAAATTGGCGCTGGTTGATCCGAATATTCCAATCGCTAGTTTGCGCGTAGCGATCAATTCGGGCATTGACATTTTCGTGGCCAATGACGTGAGGCTTTGGATGATTGCGTTGTTTGGCATCGGCAGCAAAAGCGAAACTTCCACCCACATGATCGGCGTGGCCGTGCGTATATATAAGTGTCGAAATCGGATCGCTGCGCCACGACCGAATTGAGTTAACGACGTCTTTGCCGCTGCCGGCACCTGAGGCATCAAAACACATCAAGCCTTCACCAGTATTAAATATCGCGCTGTGACTGAAACTCTCAACAATTGCCAGACCGTCTGCGAGTTCAGTGATTTCGTTGGTGACGCGATTTAATGGCTGATCAACCACGCCCGAATCAATAACTTTTGTAGAAAGTTCAATCGGGTTCATATTTGTGCT
>JAEMRY010000010.1:1444-27077 GCA_016463105.1 Ilumatobacteraceae bacterium
ATCAATAACTTTTGTAGAAAGTTCAATCGGGTTCATATTTGTGCTCGCGCCCATATCCTGACGCTACTAGACGAACTTATTTGGGTTCGCGGGGAAGTCCGAGTGTGCGCTCGCCGAGAATATTGCGCATCACGTTAGAGGTGCCTCCCATAATTGTGTAGGCAGATGCATAGGCCAGACCTTGCGACAGGTCGTCCCATAATAAAGCGTGTGGGCCAAAAACTTTGCTGACAAATTGTGCGACGCGCCATTCGTGTTCGGTGCAAAAACATTTTGTGGCTGCCGAAAAGCCACCCGGTGCCTGACGCAAAACTTCGCGGATAACCAAGATGCGACCAATCTGGTATCCGGTTTCAAGTGCAGCGATTTCTTGGCGAACTAATAAATCTTTACGATCGGCACGTTCAAGAGCCATTTTGTACAGAGCATGATTCGAAACCAATCGATCAATGCCACCGCGCTCATGCTCAAGTTGACGCATTGTTTGTTTGAATGCTCCGCCCGGTGTGCCGACCAAGTTAGATGCTGGCACTCGAACGTTGGTGTAAAAGACTTCACAAAAGTGACTGTTAGTAGTCATGTCTTTGATCGGACGAATATCAATACCCGGAGTGTTCATTGGCACGATAATTTCGCTGATGCCTGCGTGCGCCGAACCTTCATTGCTGGTGCGACAAATTAAATAGCAAAAGTCAGCGTGTTCGCCGAAGCTTGTCCAAATTTTTTGACCATTGATGACGAATTCATCGCCGTCACGCTCGGCAAATGTTTTCAGCGATGCAAGATCGCTACCAGCATTTGGCTCACTCATGCCGATGCACCAAGTTGCGTTGCCTGAGAGCATGTCTGGAAGAAATGCATCTTGTTGTGCTTTTGTACCGTAACTAATAAGCGCAGGGCCCATCTGTCGATCGGCGAACCACGATGCGGCAATCGGTGCGCCTGCACTGATCATCTCTTCGCCGACGATCAATCGTTCAATCGCTGGTCGACCCCCTCCGCCGAACTCGACTGGCCATGTCATGCCGATCCATCCATGCGTTGCAAGTTCGCGAGAAAATTCTCGTGAATAGCCGTTCATCCAAGTGTCGTTGAATCGACCGTATTTTTTTACAGCGTCTGCGGCTACTTTTCTGGCGCGTTCGCGCAGTGCGATCTGCTCGGGTGTCCAGGCGAAATCCACTTTGCATATTTTAGGTGCCAGCTACGAATTAATCCTGTGTTGTGAGAACTAGCAGTCTTGTGACTATTGTGTACAAGTAAGATACAAGTAACCTTTATTCAAAATAACGGAGTTTTATGACAACCAAAATCAAGGTCGCAAATCCAGTTGTAGATATTGACGGCGATGAGATGACACGAATCATTTGGAAGTTCATCAAAGACCGATTGATTTTGCCGTATCTCGACATCAATATTGACTACTACGACCTAGGTGTCGAGAGTCGCGATGCAACTGGTGATCAAATAACGATTGACGCAGCCAATGCGATCTTGAAACACGGTGTTGGAGTGAAGTGCGCGACAATCACGCCGGACGAAGCGCGCGTTAAAGAATTCAATTTGAAGCAGATGTGGAAATCGCCTAACGGAACGATCCGCAATATTTTAGATGGCGTTGTGTTTCGTGAGCCAATTATTTGCAAGAACATTCCAAAACTTGTACCGCACTGGAGTAAACCGATCGTGATCGGTCGTCATGCACACGGCGATCAATACAAGGCCACCGATTTCAAGGTTCCTGGACCAGGCACGGTGACGATGACTTATGTGCCTCAAGACGGCAGCAAGCCAGTTGAAATGAAAGTTGCTGACTTTAAGAGTTCGGGTGTTGTGATGGGGATGTACAACTACGACGAATCAATTCGCAGTTTCGCCAGGGCTTCTTTTAACTACGGCTTACAACGCAACTTTCCAGTTTTTTTAAGCACGAAGAACACGATTCTCAAGGCATATGACGGTCGGTTCAAAGATATTTTTCAAGAAATATTTGATACTGAATTTAAGGCTGAGTTCGAGAAGCGCAAACTGACTTACGAACACCGGTTAATTGATGACATGGTTGCTTGCATGATGCGTTGGGAAGGCGGGTACTTGTGGGCGTGCAAAAATTATGACGGCGATGTGCAGTCAGATATTGTCGCGCAAGGTTTCGGCTCACTTGGGCTGATGACATCGGTGCTGACAACCCCAGACGGCAGAGTATTAGAGTCAGAGGCTGCTCACGGCACGGTTACGCGACATTATCGCGATCATCAAAAAGGTTTAGAGACTTCAACGAATTCGATTGCTTCAATTTTTGCTTGGACACGCGGCTTGAGCCATCGCGGCAAACTTGATGACACGCCAAAAGTTGTTGAATTTGCCCAAACTCTTGAAACAGTTTGTATTGAAACTGTCGAAGGTGGCGAGATGACCAAAGACTTAGCAGCATTAGTGTCGAAAGACCAACCTTGGCTAACTACGCAGCAATTTTTGGCAGCAGTTGATCGCCGATTGCAAGAAAAAATGTCCCATAACTAATTATGCGTGCAGTTGTAATTACCGAACACGGCGATCCAGAAGTATTGCGCGTAGTTGATGTAGAAAAGCCACAGCCAAACGCGAACGAAATATTGGTAAAAGTTCGTGCGACATCATTGAATCGCGCCGATCTAATGCAACGAATGGGTTTTTATCCAGATCCATTTCCGGGGCAACACGAGGTTCCGGGTCTCGAATTTGCGGGCACAGTTGAATCGTGTGGCGCGGACGCAAAAATATGGATGCCAGGCGACCAAGTCATGGGAATCGTTAGTGGTGGCGGATACGCCGAATATCTTGTGGTGCATCAGCAACAAGCGATGCGTGTGCCGAGCAAAGTTGGTCTAGATGATGCTGGTGCGATTCCTGAAGTTTTTGTCACCGCGTGGGACGCCCTCGTAATTCAAGGCAATTTGCAACCTGGTGGTTGGGCACTCGTGCATGCCGGCGCTTCAGGTGTGGGCACTGCGGCGATACAAATTTGTAAAGCAATTGGAGCCAATGTCATCGTGACGTGTTCGTCGGGCAAGCGTGACGCATGTCTGTCACTTGGCGCAGACATGGCGGTTGATTATAAGACTGAAGATTTTGTTGATGTATGTAAACATGCAACTAATAATCACGGCATCAACGCAGTGCTTGATGTGGTCGGTGGTGAATATCTCAATCGCAATGTCGCAACGTTGGCACTCAAAGGCACGATCGTTCAGGTCGGATTGATGGGCGGGGGATCAACGCCGTTCAACATTGCAGCCCTAATGCCGAAACGGGCTCGACTAATCGCCACCGTGTTGCGACCGAGACCGCTTGAAGAGAAGATCGCATTGACACAGCGATTCATCAGCGAAATGTTGCCGATGTTTGAGGTAGGTAAATTACGTCCAATTATTGATAGTCGGTATCCGCTAGAAAATATCTCGGCGGCGCACCGCTATATGGAGACCAACGCCAGCACTGGCAAAATTGTTATTGACGTTTGTTGATTGCGACGTAGTCGCGTTGATCGACACCCGTATACCACTGGCGAGGTCGACTAATTTTTTGCGCATCGTCTTTTAGTAATTCACTGAAGTGTGTAAGCCAGCCCACGGTTCGTGGGATCGCAAATAATACAGTGAACATCTCAATTGGAAACCCAAGTGCTTGATAAATCAAACCCGAATAGAAGTCAACATTTGGATACAACTTGCGCGAAATGAAATAGTCATCGCTGAGTGCGACATCTTCGAGTTTCAGCGCAATATCAAGTAGTGGGTTCTTGCCCGTTACATCAAAAACGTCGTAAGCAGCCTTTTTAATTATCGCTGCACGCGGATCGTAATTCTTGTAAACACGATGTCCGAAACCTTGCAGTCGACCTTGCCCCGCTTTAACTGATTTAACGAACGCTTCGACATTGTCGATGCTGCCAATTTCGGTGAGCATGTTGATCGCTGCTTCATTAGCGCCACCGTGAAGTGGGCCATACAAAGCAGAAGATGCAGCCGACATTGCACTGTAAGGATCGGCATGTGACGATGCAACGACACGCATCGCGGTAGTCCCACAATTTTGTTCGTGATCTGCATGCAACATGAACAAAAGATCCATTGCTTTTGTTAGTCGTGGGTCAACAGTGTGGTCATCACCTAGTCGAAACATCATGTTTAAGAAGTTTTCTGGGTAGCTCATCGAATTGTTCGGCGAAACGAATGGCAAACCAGAACTGAATCGATAACACATTGCCGCCAGAGTCGGAACTTTGGCGATTAGTCGCAATATTTGTTTTTCTAGTGAGGCAGGATCGAAAATATCTTTCGACTCTGGATAAAAGGTACCCAGAGCAGCAACTGCCGAAACGAACATTCCCATCGGGTGAGCGTCATAATGAAAGCCGTCGACGAAACGTTTGCGCATATTTTCGTGAATCATCGTGTGATGAATGACGTCGTAGTTCCATTTTTCAAGCTGTGTCTTACTTGGTAATTCGCCGTTCAATAGCAAGTACGCAACTTCTAAATATGTTGATTTCTCGGCTAATTGCTCGATTGGATATCCGCGATATCGCAAGATGCCCGCATCGCCGTCAATATAAGTGATCGAAGATGCACACGCCGCGGTTGACAAAAACGCTGGGTCATACATTCGCAGGTCAGGATCAAGTTCGCGAAGTGCGGTCGACGGAAAAACGCCGTCTCGTAGCGGAACAGTAACTTTCTTACCAGTCCGGTCATCAATAATGGTGATTGTTTCAGCCACAGTGGTGTCCTTTTTATGTCGTGGGAGCTTCCAGTCCCAAAATCAGTCTAGTCGTGTGGGTTTTTAGAGCGGGGTGTTGTCGTGCTTGCGTGCCTGCAATTTCTCACGCTTATCACTGAGCATTGCGAAAGCGGCGGCAACTTCTCGTCGTGTATCTGCTGGGTCAATCACGCTGTCTACATATCCTCGTTCTGCAGCAACATACGGGTTCAATAATCTCTCTACGTAATCTTGCTCGAACGCCTCACGTTCTTCGGCCGTTGCGCGTCGCTGCAAAATCGCTGCCGCTTGACCTGCGCCCATTACTGCTAATTCGGCAGTCGGCCAGGCCATGCATACGTCGTTTCCCATTTTTTTTGAATCCATCACGATGTAAGCACCACCATAACTTTTTCGTAAAATTACACAGACTCTTGGCACGGTTGCACGACCATATGCGAAAACTAATTGTGCGCCGTGACGAATCATTCCTCGCCATTCAAGATCTTTGCCAGGATAAAAACCAGGCGTGTCGACCAAAGTCAGAATCGGAATATTAAATGCATCACAAAACGAAACAAATCGCGCAGCTTTTTGTGAAGCCGGAATATCAAGAGTTCCGGCCAGATGCATCGGTTGATTAGCAACTACGCCGACGCTTTGTCCGCCAATTGTGATTAGTCCTGTGACGATGTTGGTTGCCCAGCGAGCACGAAGTTCTAACAAGTATCCGTCGTCAGCAATTGCTTCGATAACTTGTTTGACGTCGTAGCTTCCGGTAGACGAATTTGGAATTAGTTCGCCAGCCTCAGGAGTGAGACGGTCAACAGAATCGAAAGTTGATGCAGTGCTGGCAATCTCGTCGACGTTATTTGGCAGAAATGAAAGCACATGTTCAACTTCGGCAAGTGCTGTTTGGCGATCAGCGACAACAATGTGCGCCACGCCACTTTGCTTGGCATGAATATCGGCACCGCCAAGTTCTTCGTTGGTGATTTTTATCCCGGTAAATTCGGCAACCATTGTCGGTCCGCTGACGAATGCATATGCATCAACAGTCATAATTACGATGTCGCTCAGACCTATTAAAAGTGCGGGCCCCGAAACTGCAGGACCAGTGACGATAGTTATCACCGGGATGTAACCAGAACATTTAGCGATCGCCTTTGCTGCTTGACCCCAGCCATGTAAAGCAGCAACGCCCTCAACTATGTCAGCGCCTGAACTGCCGATCGTCATCACGAGAGGTAAACCCTTTTCACGCGCAGTATCCGCAGCATGTGCAATTACGCCTGAAGCCTCAGCCGAAAGCGCTCCGCGACGAACTGATTCGTCAACGTCAATCCAGACAACTCGACGACCGATTGTTTCAAGCCACCTGACTTCTGCGGCCACTGCACCTTTAACTGCGCGTTGAAGGTGAACAGTCATACTGCTTCAGGATACTTACGAAGAGCGTTTAAGTGGGAATGCACTTTTGCCGGTGTGCACACCTGGTTGCTGGTTGTTGGTTTTTTCAATAACTTCGCGGATCACTGTGCCAACTGCTTGCGTAGCTTTATTTGGTGTCGGTCTAGTTCTTTGTACCCAACCAACTACACGTCTTGGAAGCTCAGGAACTTCAATGCGTTTAAATTCTCCGGTTAGCCAGCCTGGTGCAGCAGTTGCCGGAACGATTGCTGCACCGAAACCTTCGAATGCCAGCGAAGTAAGCAGTCGGACGCCGTCAATTTCTGCTTGCGGTTTGAAAACGAGTCGTTGAGATCCGGCAGCACGATCTAAAATTTTTCGTAATGCAGTATTTTTTGGTGGCATCAGCAATGGTTTAGTTGCAAGTTCGGCAATTGTTATTTTGTCAAGTTTCGCCCATTCGTGTTTGTTATCTACTAACAGCATTAAGTCTTCAGCAAACAATGAATGCGATGTGAGGTTTTCATCCTCAACCGGCAAGTGGACAATGCAGGCATCAATTGACCCATCTAATAAGCGGGGGAGCAAACTTGAAGTGCTTCCTTCCAAAATGGTGACATGGATTTTTGGAAATTTGTTTGCCACAACTGGGAGGAGACGGGGCATTAACCATCGGCCAGTAGTTCCGATACATCCGATACGAGTATCTCCTTTTATGTCCTTTTCGTTTGAACGAACATCGGCGGCGATGTCTTGTATTTGGTTGAACACTCGTCGGGCGTGCTCAACGACTAATTGTCCATCTTCAGTAAGTTGTCCGTTAGATCTTTCGATAAGAGTTGTTGCGAGTTCTTTTTCTAAGCGCGAAATGTGTGCCGAAATATTGCTTTGGACCGTTGCTAGGGCTTTTGCCGCACTCGAAAACGAGCCATGATCAGCAATTGCAATTAATACCTCAAGTTGGCGGAGTTCCATATCACTAAAAATGATAGGGGATATCTTGTCACCCGCCTTGAGAATTAAGCGATTTTGTAGCATAATTGACACATACCAATGAGCTTCCCCCAAGCTCATTGAATTATTAATAAGGTGGCTCCCCCAGCCCCTTGGTTAATAGGTTGAGAGGTCCCGCCTTCGAGCGGGGCCTTTCCCGTTTAGGGCCTGAAGATTTTGAGCAGCTGACGCGCGCCGGCGATCGCCACTAGCAAGCCGAGCAGGCGGGCGCCGATGCCGATTGGCAGCAATGCGAGCCAACTGCCTGAGCAAACTGCGAACACACCAACAATTGAGCCGAGAATTTTTGTGGCAATATTTTTTGGTTTCCGTCTGCCTAGAAAAAATGCACCAATACCTGCGCCAATAATCGACAACATTATTATTGCGACGAGTCGGGCCAGGCTCTCCATTTATTTTTTCGCACGCTTGACTTTTTCGCGCACGACATTGAGTGCGCTGCCGGCTTTGAACCATTTGACTTGCTCGGGTGAGAAAGTGTGGTTGGCATAAAACTCGATTTCGATTTCGCCTTTTTTGTGAATGATGCAACGCACGGGTTGGTCGGGGACTGGTGGCATTTCACGAACGCTAATCGTGTCTTTCTCGTCAATCTTGTCGTAGTCATCGGGATTGACAAAAGTTAATGGCACGATTCCTTGTTTTTTGAGGTTCGTTTCGTGAATGCGCGCAAATGATCGGGCAAAAATTACGCAAGCACCTCGGTAGCGAGGCTCCATTGCGGCATGTTCGCGCGAGGAACCTTCGCCGTAGTTTTGATCGCCAATTGCACACCACTGCACTTGCATCTTTTTGTAGCTTTTGGCGACTTCCGGATACGGACGAACTTGGTAGTCAGATCTGTCGAGACCTTCGCCGACTGCACCCGTGAACGCATTAATTGCGCCGGCAAACAAGTTGCCAGAGATGTTTTCGAGGTGACCACGAAATTTGAGCCATGGCCCGGCGGCAGAAATGTGATCGGTTGTGCACTTGCCTTTGGCTTTCATTAAAACCGGCATGTAAATGAAATCGTTGCCATCCCACTTCTCGAATGGTTCAAGCAATTGCAATCGCTCGCTAGTTGGGTCAACCACTACTTCGATTGACGAACCATCTGCTGGTGGTGCAACGAATGTTTCGGCGCCTGCGTCGTAACCGTTTTTAGGAAGTACTTCACCGACTGGTGCAGCGAGTGAAACTTGTGAGCCATCTGGTGCAGTGATTGTGTCGGTAGTTGGATCAAAATCAAGACGACCAGCGAGCGCGAGTGCGATCACCGTGTCTGGACTCGTGACGAAACTCAAAGTGTTTGCAGAGCCATCATTTCGTTTTGGAAAGTTGCGGTTAAACGAACTGACAATTGTGTTTGGATTGTCGGTGATTTCTTTTGATCGCTCCCACTGGCCGATGCATGGACCACAAGCATTTGCCAACACAGTTGCGCCGATTGCTTCAAGATCGGCGAGCAATCCGTCGCGTTCGATTGTTGCGCGAATTTGTTCTGATCCTGGCGTAATCAGCAAATCAGTTTTTGCTCTTAAGCCTTTCGAGGCGGCAAATCTGGCAACTGATGCGGCGCGAGTGATGTCTTCATAAGAGCTGTTGGTGCAACTGCCAATTAGTGCCGCAGAGATTTCTAGTGGCCATTTATTTTCTGCAGCTGCTTTGGCAACACCACTGCCAACACGATGCGCGAGGTCTGGCGTGTGAGGTCCATTGATTAATGGTTTGAGAGTTGAAAGATCAATTTCAATCGTCTTGTCGTAAAGTGCGCCATCATCGGGGCAAAGGTGCTCGGCAACTTTGTCGGCCGCCGCAGCAATTTCGCTGCGACCAGTTGCTTGCAAATATTGCGCCATTTGCACGTCGTAACCAAAGACCGAACAAGTTGCGCCAATCTCGGCGCCCATATTGCAGATGGTTGCTTTGCCAGTAGCCGAAATTGTGTTGGCCCCGTCACCGAAATATTCGATTATCGCACCAGTGCCTCCTTCGACGGTTAAGACACGCGCAACTTCGAGGATCACATCTTTAGGACTCGACCATCCAGAAAGACAGCCAGTGAGTTTTACGCCGATGACTTTTGGCCAGCGCACATTAAACGCAAAGCCGGTCATCACATCAACTGCATCAGCACCACCGACACCGATCGCCACCATGCCGAGGCCGCCAGCATTAGGTGTGTGGCTATCTGTGCCGATCATCATTCCGCCAGGAAATGCATAGTGCTCGAGCACAACTTGATGAATGATTCCGCTGCCCGGGCCCCAAAAACCGATGCCATATTTTGCTGAGACAGATCGCAAGAAGTCGTACACCTCTTTGTTGGTGTCGATTGCGACGCCCATGTCGATGCGTGCGCCGGCTTTGGCCAAAATTAAGTGATCACAATGCACGGTTGATGGCACTGCAGTTTTCGAAAGACCAGCAGTCATAAATTGCAGCAACGCCATCTGCGCTGTTGCATCTTGCATCGCAACTCGGTCTGGATTGAAGTCGGCGTAACTGCGCGAGCGCTCGAGTTCTTGTTTGGCTGGATCTGTTAGATGATTGATCAAAATCTTTTCGGTAAGCGTTAGTGGACGACCCAGACGTTTGCGACCCAGCGCAATGTTCTTACTGAGTTTCGAATAAACAGCAGTTACGAGATCAATTGGGGTTCCGGCGCTTGAAGTCATTTTTGATCCTTATTGATCCTTATTGATTCTTATTGATTTCTTGTCGTGTTAGTGTATACAAGTATAGTACAAGTTCGAACAGTCCGATATCACGAGATCGCAAACTCATTGCGCGCGCGAATTGAAGGCCGTGCGGTTTCGGCTGGGCGAGTGCTGCCGAGCGAAGCAGAGTTGTCTGGCGAATTTAAAGTCAGTCGGGTCACGGTGCGTCGCGCATTAGAAATTTTACGAGATGAAGGTCTTGTCGTTTCTCGTCAGGGTTTCGGATGGGTCATGACGAGCGATCAAGTGACACAGACACTTGGGCGACTTGGCACAATCGAAGAACAAATGTTGGCAAACGGCATGCTGTCAGAGCGTCGAATAGTTGAATTTGGTTTTGAGAAAGCAATACGCAAGGTTGCCAAAGTTTTGAATTGCGACCAAGTGTTGCGAGTTAAGCGAGTCAATACTGCTGATGGTGAACCATTCGCAGTGGTCACGGTGTGGTGTCCGTTTGAATTGGGTCAACACTTGTCGCGAAAAGAAGTTGAACAGTCTGCGTTTTATGAATTGCTGAATATTCCGATTGGCGGAGCTACTCAAACAATCGGTGCAGATGCAGCCACCAAAACAGATGCTGCGTTACTTGAAGTTCCGACAGGTTCGCCAGTTCTGCAGTGCGAGCGCATTACTCGAGATGTTGCAGGTAATGCTGTTTTGCTATCGCACCATGTGTTTGCTGCGCACCGTACGAATTTTGTAGTTGATTTGCCATCTGCCGGAAAATCAATTGCGCCAAGTGGAATGCGGCTAGTTGACTAGTGCGATCAACTAGTTAAATTTTCTACCACTTATCCCAGTGAAGAACTTTTTCAAGTGGCAGGCGTTTTGCTGGCTTGAAGTCGGTACCGATTGTGTACGCAATTGGAAACAATCCGCCCTGAGTAATTTTGTCGTACGGAATTCCGAGAATTTCTGCGGCTTTCTTTTCGCCTTCAAGAATCAAGTGAATCGTCGTCCACGCTGAGCCCATGCCGCGACTACGTAGCGCGAGCATGAAACTCCAGACACCTGGCAAAAGTGAACCCCAAGCGCCTGCCCCCATGGCGGCGTCAATATTTTCGAGACGACCTTCAATGCATGGGATCAGCATCATCGGCGCGCGATAAAACTCATCGGCGAGATACATTGCCGAGTCGCGAACTTTTGGCATTTGTTCAACTCGCGGGTCACCTTCGGCAAATTTTCGTCCTGGCATGCTTGCGTAGATCTTGAAGTTCGCTTTGTAAATATCGGCGAGTGCTTTGCGCTTGGCTGCGTCTTCAACCACGATCCAATGCCAACCTTGATTGTTGCCACCAGTTGGGGCCTGCAATGCCAGGTTCAGACATTCTTCAACGATTTCGCGCTCGACTGGTCGATCAAAGTCAAGTCGTTTGCGCACGCTGCGTGTAGTGGATAAAACTTCGTCAATGGTTAGGTCAAGTTTCATATCTTCAAGTGTGCCATGTTTTGATATTGGCGAGACGGTCAGAGCCAAGAGAACACTTGATCAATAAATTTGAAAAACTGCGAAGTGATAAACTGAACCAATGACTAATACGAACGACAGCAAAACTTACAACGACCGTGTAAAAGTTTCGATTCAGGATGGCATCGCCGATGTCAGGCTTGACCGTGCCGACAAGCGCAACGCACTCGACCCAGCGATGTTTGATGCGATCGCTCGGGCGGGTAAAGAATTGGTCACAAACAAAGATGTTCGTGTAGTCGTGTTATCGGGCAACGGCGCGTCGTTTTGTGCAGGTCTGGATTTCGGTAGTTTTCAGGCAATGGCAGATTCTGGTGGCAAAAATAAGCCAAAGCCAGATTCTGAAAAAGAAAATGCGGGGCTCATGGCGCCAGATGCAATAACTCACTTGGCTCAACAAATTTGTTGGGTATGGCAAGAAGTGCCCGTGCCAGTTATTGCATCGTTGCAGGGTCATGCGCTTGGAGGCGGTCTGCAACTTGCGCTTGGTGCAGATATTCGTGTCGCACACCCAGCGACGCAACTTTCGATGCGCGAAGTGCATTGGGGTTTGATCCCTGACATGACGGGCACTTTGATGTTGTCACGACTAGTGCGAGACGACGTGGCTAAAGATTTAGTCTTTAGCGCCCGCGTGATTTCAGGCACGCAGGCCCACGAATTGGGTGTGGTTACTCGAGTCTCCGAGACACCTCTCGAAGTAGCGATGCAGATTGCCCGCGAGATTGCCGAGCGCAGCCCCGATGCGGTGCGAGGCGCAAAGGCACTAATCAACCGCCTTTCTAATGCTGGGGCGGCTGAACATTTCGCTGAAGAACGAAGGATAATTTATTCGCTGATCGGTAAGCCGAATCAGGTTGAAGCCGTGATGTCGAACTTTGAAAAAAGGCCGGCTAGTTTCGTGCCCCCAACTGTCTAGACTTTAATTCTCGGGCCAACGTCGTCCCGTCTTGCTAGCCGATTAAGGCTGGCTAATTAATTAATACTAATTAATTAATGACAATTAATTTTAAGGACGACAACTTTGCAAGATCTACCACAGGCCAGTGGTCTTTACGACCCAAGATTTGAGCATGACTCGTGCGGTGTCTCGTTCATTGTTGATATGCATGGTCGTGCGAGTCACGAAATAGTTTCAACAGGTCTTGGCGCACTATGCAGCATGGAGCACCGTGGTGCGACTGGTGCTGAAACTCAAACAGGTGACGGCGCCGGCATCTTGTTGCAGATTCCGCATAAGTTTTTTAGTGCGGTCACTGGTTTTTCTTTGCCGAATGTCGGCAGCTATGGCGTCGGTCTTGCGTTTTTGCCGAGTGATGAGAAACTCGCAACAATCGCTCGCCAAAGTATCGAGGCGATTGTTGCTCAACAGAAATTGCGGACACTCGGTTGGCGAAACGTTCCAGTTAATCCGTCGTGTCTAGGTGCAAGTGCGCATCGCGTGATGCCATCGTTTATGCAATTTTTCGTTGATGACCCGAGCGAAACAAAGTTGATTGATTTAGACCGCAAATTGTTTATCTTGCGCAAACGAATAGAGCATGAACTACCAGATGAACAGAAAACTTATTTTCCGTCGCTTTCGTCGCGCACACTCATATATAAAGGAATGTTGACGACCCCAGAACTTCAAATTTTCTTTGAAGATTTAAGTGACCAGCGAATTGAATCGGCTCTGGTGCTAGTGCACAGTCGGTTCTCAACGAATACGTTTCCGTCTTGGCCGCTTGCTCACCCATATCGTTACATAGCCCACAACGGCGAAATCAACACTGTTCAGGGAAACAGAAACTGGATGCGTACACGAGAGTCGTTGTTGGCGACCGAATTAATTCCTGACTTAGAAAAAGCCTTCCCGATTTGTACAGTCGGTGCTTCTGACTCTGCAAGTTTCGATGAAGTTTTAGAGTTGTTGCACTTGTCGGGTCGAAGTTTGCCGCATGCAATGTTGATGATGATTCCTGAAGCATGGGAGAACTCGACAACAATGTCAGAAACAAAGCGTGCTTTCTATCGCTATCACGGTTCGCTGATAGAGCCGTGGGATGGACCAGCCAGTGTTGCATTCACCGATGGCACAGTGATTGGTGCGGTGTTAGATCGCAATGGTTTGCGTCCAAGTCGATATTGGGTGACTGATGATGATCTAGTGATAATGGCAAGCGAAGTTGGTGTTGTAGATATTGATCCTGCAAAAATAGTAAAGAAGGGTCGATTGCAACCTGGACGAATGCTGTTGGTAGATACTGCTCAGGGACGAATAATTAGTGACGACGAAATTAAAGAATCGCTGGCTGCTCAGGCGCCGTATTCGCAGTGGCTCGAAGATGGTCAAGTTGAACTAAATGATCTCGTTGAGCGAGATCATGTTGTCTATAGTCACGACAGTGTGTTGCGTCGTCAACAAGTTTTCGGTTATTCGCATGAAGAACTAAAACTGATTATTGCCCCGACTGCAGTTACGGGCACTGAACCAATTGGTTCAATGGGCACCGATACTCCAATCGCAGTGCTTTCGATTCGTCCAAGGCTTTTGTTTGACTATTTTTCACAAATGTTTGCCCAAGTCACTAATCCGCCTCTTGATGCGATCAGAGAAGAGATTGTTACATCTGTGGGTTCTACGTGTGGCCCAGAGGGAAACTTGTTGTTGGCGACTGGCGAGAACTGCAAGCAACTTGTTTTGCCGTTTCCGATTATTGACAATGATCAACTTGCCAAAATTATTCACATCAATGATGACAATTCGTTTAATCATCTCAAATCTAAAGTTGTCAGCGGTTTATATCGTGTTGCCAATGGTGCGCCGGCGATGCGAGAAGCACTTGATCAGATTCGTCAAGATATTTCTGAAGCAATAAATGACGGTGTACGAATTATCGTGTTGTCTGATCGTAATGGCGATGATGTTTTTGCTCCGATTCCATCTTTGTTATTGACGAGTGCAGTTCATCATCATCTAATTCGAGAAAAACAACGAACGAAGGTCGGCCTAATTATTGAAACGGGTGACGCTCGCGAAGTTCACCACATGGCGTTGTTGATTGGTTATGGCGCTGGTGCCATTAACCCATACTTGGCATTTGAATCGATTGAAGACATGGTCAACGCGAACGACGGAATCGGCATGTTCGGTCTTGGAAATATGGCCGCAAAGACAGCAATTAAGAATTACATCAAGGCTTCAGGCAAAGGCGTTCTAAAAGTGATGTCGAAGATGGGTGTTTCGACCGTTGCTTCGTACACGGGTGCGCAAATTTTTGAAGCGATTGGTTTATCAAGCGAATTAGTTGATGAGTTTTTTACTGGCACAGTTTCGCGACTTGGTGGAATCTCACTAGACGAGATTGCCCGCGAAGTCGCTGCGCGTCATGCTGTTGCTCATCCATTGCGACCTGATCAACGGCGTCATCGCCAACTTGAATTAGGTGGCGAGTATCAGTGGCGCCGCGAAGGCGAACATCACTTGTTTAATCCGGACACGGTTTATCGCCTGCAACATGCGACTCGCACTGGGCGCTATGACATTTTCAAGCAATACACACAGTCGGTTGATGATCAGTCACGTGTTTTGGCAACGCTGCGTGGATTATTTGAATTCGCTGAAGTGAACAAGCCAATTTCGATTGATGAAGTTGAGCCAGCCAGCGAAATAGTAAAACGATTTTCGACGGGGGCAATGAGTTACGGATCAATTTCGGCTGAAGCGCATGAGACCTTGGCAATTGCAATGAACCGAATTGGTGGCAAGAGCAATACTGGCGAAGGTGGCGAAGATGCAGAGAGATATTTGCCGATGCCAAATGGTGACTCGAAGCGTTCGGCGATTAAACAAGTTGCTTCTGCACGATTCGGGGTCACGAGCGAATATCTTGTCAACGCCGACGACTTGCAGATCAAGATGGCGCAAGGTGCCAAGCCGGGCGAGGGCGGTCAGTTGCCGGCTCACAAGGTATATCCATGGATTGCCAAGACTCGATATTCGACACCTGGTGTTGGTTTAATTAGTCCGCCACCGCACCACGACATTTATTCGATTGAAGATCTCAAACAGTTGATTCATGATTTGAAAAATTCAAACCCCGTCGCGCGAATTCATGTGAAGCTAGTTGCCGAAGTTGGTGTCGGCACGGTGGCTGCGGGTGTGGCTAAAGCAAAAGCAGATGTCGTTTTAATTTCGGGTCATGATGGGGGAACAGGCGCTTCACCGCTAACTTCGCTGAAGCATGCCGGCGCTCCATGGGAGCTTGGACTTGCTGAGACCCAGCAGACTTTGATGCTTAACGGGTTACGCGATCGAATCGTTGTGCAGACCGATGGACAAATGAAAACTGGTCGTGATGTTGTGATCGCCGCGTTGCTCGGCGCTGAAGAATTTGGTTTTGCAACGGCACCATTAGTAGTTAGCGGTTGTGTGATGATGAGGGTTTGTCATCTCGATACTTGTCCAGTCGGAATCGCAACACAGAACCCAGAATTGCGCAAGAAGTTTTCGGGTAAGCCAGAGTTTGTGATCAACTTTTTCGAGTTCATCGCAACTGAAGTGCGCGAATATCTTGCACAACTTGGGTTTCGTAGTTTGCAAGAAGCTGTAGGCCGAGTTGACATGCTTAATTCAAAACACGCCGTTGATCATTGGAAGGCACGTGGGTTAGATATCTCACCGATTTTGGCAATACCAAAAAATCCATATAACCAAACGCCATATCAGTCAACTTGGCAAGATCACGGCTTGGCCGCAGCGCTTGACAACGAACTGATTGTTAAGTGCAAGAGTGCACTCGAGAATTCTAAATCTGTTGCACTTGAATATTCGATCAATAATACGAATCGAGCAGTCGGAACAATGCTTGGCTACGAAGTTACAAAACGATTCGGCGCTATCGGGTTGCCAGATGCGACGATCAAGCTTCAATTTAATGGCTCTGCGGGTCAGAGTTTCGGTGCGTTCATCCCAAACGGTGTTGAGCTGCGATTAGAGGGCGACTCAAACGATTATCTCGGTAAAGGTTTGTCGGGTGGTCGAATAATTTTGCACCCTGACAGGCGTGCAACATTTGTCGCTCACGAAAATGTGATTGCAGGCAACGTCATCGGATACGGCGCAACGAGTGGCGAGATCTTTATTTCAGGTGTTGTTGGTGAGCGATTCTGCGTGCGTAACTCTGGCGCAACTGCAGTTGTTGAAGGTTTAGGAGATCACGGATGCGAATATATGACAGGTGGTCGAGTGATCGTGCTCGGCGCTACAGGCCGCAATTTTGCTGCTGGAATGTCTGGCGGAATCGCATTTGTATATGACGCCGAGGGTGACACGAATATTGAGTTCGCGACAAGAGTTAATCCAGAACTTGTTGACATCGTTGAACCTGATGCCCAAGATTTCGTTTGGCTTGAACAAACTATTCGCCGACATCTTGAGCTGACCAACTCGGCACGCGCTCGCGAGGTTCTCGCTGATTGGAAGATTGCTAAAACAAAAATTCGCAAGGTCTTGCCGCGCGACTATGCGCGAGTGATTGCTGAAATGGGTATAGAAAATTTAGAGAAAGTCGCAGTTGCCGCTAATGGGTGAACCAACGGGCTTTCTGAAGTGGGATCGTGAAACCCCACAACGCAGAAGAATCGCCGTTCGTGTGCAGGACTGGCAAGAAGTTTATGAAAAGTTTCCGACCGAAGATTTGAAACATCAGGCTGGCCGATGCATGGATTGTGGAATTCCGTTCTGCAATAACGGTTGTCCATTGGGCAATTTGATTCCAGATTGGAACGATCTTGTTTACCGCGGGCATTGGAAGGACGCCGTCGAGCGTCTGCATGCGACGAATAACTTTCCAGAATTTACAGGTCGGTTGTGTCCAGCGCCGTGCGAATCTGCTTGCGTCTTGGGTATTAACTCTGATGCTGTGACGATCAAACAAGTTGAAGTTGAAATTATCGATCGTGCGTGGAGCGAAGGATGGGTTAATCCACAATTGCCATCTAAGAAAACCGGCAAGCGTGTCGTTGTGATTGGATCTGGACCTGCAGGTCTTGCATGTGCTCAACAACTAACTCGTGTTGGTCACGATGTTGTTGTGCTTGAGCGGGCAGATCGAATTGGTGGGTTGTTGAGATACGGAATCCCTGAATTCAAAATGGAGAAGCGTCACATTGAGCGCCGTATCGATCAGATGCGAAGTGAAGGAACTGTCTTTCGTACCAACGCAATTGTTGGCGAGAACGTCGACATTGATGTGCTGGTTGCATCCAATGACGCAGTCGTTCTTGCGTGTGGTGCAACTGCGTGGCGTGATTTGCCAGTTGCTGGTCGCGAGTTGAACGGAATTCATCAAGCAATGGAGTATTTGCCACCATCGAACCAAGTTCAAGAAGGTGATCTTGCGACTTCACCGATTTCGGCAAACGGCAAACATGTTGTGATCATTGGTGGCGGAGATACGGGTGCAGATTGTTTAGGTACCGCACATCGACAGGGTGCAGCATCGGTGACTCAACTTGAGATTTTGCCGCAGCCACCTGAAACTCGTGCCGAAACTAATCCGTGGCCGCAATGGAGTTTTATCTATCGCACGTCATCGGCCCACGAAGAAGGTGGTGAGCGATTGTTCTCAGTTACTACCGATCGGTTTGTTGGAGATGAGAAAAATAATGTTCGAGCATTAGTGATCTGTGAAGTTAAATCAGAATCAGGTTCATTCGTCAAAATTGAGGGCACCGAGCGTGAGTTACCAGCCGATCTCGTGTTGCTTGCACTCGGTTTTGTTGGACCCGAAAAATCTTCATGGATCGACCAACTCGGATTGCAAAGTGATTTGCGCGGAAACATTGTGCGCAATGACAACTACATGTCTAATTTGAGTGGCGTATTTATCGCTGGCGATATGGGTCGTGGTCAAAGTCTGATTGTTTGGGCAATCGCCGAGGGGCGTGCTGCGGCGGCTGGCGTTGATCACTATTTAATGGGCGCAACTGACTTGCCCGTGCCCATTGTTGCTTCGGCGCGACCGCTCAATTGATGTTCACTTATATCTTGCGTTAAATCGCTTACGATAGAGCGTGATGTTGAATCGCAATTTTAAATCAATATTTGTGTCGCTGATCGTTGCGGCGTTTGTGCTTACTTCTTGTGGCGTGGATGTGTCAGGATCAGCTACGACTGTTGTTCCAATTGGTCCAACTGATTTTGCGACGATCCCTCCGGTGCAAACTACTTTGCCAAATACAACTACAACTTTGCCGCCTGGTGCTGTGGGCGTTGAGCAGATTTACACCGTGCAGGCAGGGGACTCTCCTAATTTGGTCGCCAACTTGTTTGGAATAACTGTGACTGAGTTGCTTGCGTGGAACGGATTAATTTCTGCAACGCAGTTTCCTTATGCGGGAAGAAAACTTCGGATTCCGCCATCAGCACAAGTCGTTTCATCGAATGTTCAGCAAACGACCGTCGCAAATGTTGTTGGTAAACCAGGATGTGGCAATCGCCCAGCTGGCACATACGAAATCGCACAAGGCGATTCACTATTTGTGATAATTAAAAAGTTCTGTGTGTCGATGACTGCGTTACTTGCTGCTAATCAATGGTCAAGTGTTGATGTGTTCATCTATCAAGGGATGAAGGTCAATATTCCTGCCGCCGGAACTTGATCCAGCGTTACGAAACAGAAGCTTTAACGATTTGTGTTTCTTCGTCGTTTAGCGTGACGGGCAATGGCAAGATCAATCAGTTGGTCTAATAGTTCTGAATAGCTAACTCCAGAGGCCTGCCACAATTTGGGATACATAGATATCGGCGTAAAACCAGGAATCGTATTTATCTCGTTGCACAAGAATCCACGGCCGTTTTCTTCGTAGAAGAAATCAATGCGTGCCATGCCGTCGCTGCGCAGTACGCCGAATATGTTTAGTGCAAGATTTTGTACTTCTGTTGTCTGTTTGGCAGTGAGTGGGGCAGGGATCAATAACTTCGCTCCGTCAATCAGATACTTGTCTTCATAGTCGTAGAACTCATGGCTCGGAATAATTTCACCTGGCACAGAAGCACGCGCAGATTCGTTGCCGAGTATTGCAACTTCTATCTCGCGACCAGTGATCGCTTCTTCGATCAACGCCCACTCGTCGTATTCGAAGGCTTGTACTAGTGCAGCAATAATCTCATCACGAGACTTGGCTTTTTGCACGCCGATAGATGACCCCATGTTGGCTGGTTTAACAAATACCGGTAAACCAAGTTTGGTGATGGCACGATCGACTGCGACATTTCGATCTTCAGAGTCACGCACTGTTACGAACTTAGGTTGAGCGATATTATTCGCTGCCAAAATTTGTTTGGCGATACTTTTGTCCATCGCGATAGCACTGCCAAGAACTCCGGCGCCGACATATGCGACGTGGGCGAGTTCTAATGCACCTTGTACCGTGCCATCTTCGCCCATTGGTCCATGCAATAACGGAATCACAACTGTGTTTGAGATTTGATTCGTGACTTGAAGAACTTGAGTGATGCTTGTTGTCTTGCCACTCGTAGTGAGTTGATCTGGCAGATTATCGAGATTTGTGTCGACGAGTACCCAATCACCAGTGCGGGTGATGCCGACAGTAATGATGTCGTATTTTTTTGAATCTAGTGCGCGCAAAACGTGCGCTGCAGTCACACAACTGACATCATGTTCTGCTGATTCGCCACCAAACAAAACAACAATATGAGTTTTTGACTTGCGATTTTCGCTAATCATTCATCTTTACGGTACTCGCATAACTGCTTCAATCAGCCACATTGATATCTCGGAGTTATGATTGAAGCAGTATGCGCTTCATGGCAGCAGATGTTGCACGCGCCGTTTCTGGTGAACTCAGTGGTGCAAATGCACACCTAGACGGCGTTTCGTTTGATTCACGATCAATAAAGCCTGGTCAATTATTTGTGCCAATCGTGGATCAACGCGATGGACATGACTTTATTGCAGATGCGCTGAGTCGTGGCGCAGGCGCATATTTAACCCAACGCGAGCCGCAAGGTCGAACGGCGATCAAAGTCGAGAACACAATATCTAGTTTGCTCAACTTGGGTGCTTGGGCGCGAACACGGCTTGATT
Source organism: Ilumatobacteraceae bacterium (assembly GCA_016463105.1). Lineage (GTDB taxonomy): Bacteria > Actinomycetota > Acidimicrobiia > Acidimicrobiales > Ilumatobacteraceae > BACL27. The sequence goes on from JAEMRY010000010.1 coordinate 21,877, forward strand.
CGCAATTACAGAATCGTGTGATTGGCATCACTGGCTCTGTTGGCAAAACATCGACTAAAGATTTTGTTGCTAGTGCTTTAGCAACATCGCTGCGAACACATGCAAATCAAGATTCGTTTAATAATGATTTTGGTTTGCCGACAACAATTTTGAATGCACCCGATGACGTAGAAGTGCTTGTGCTTGAAATGGGAATGCGTGGGTTTGGCGAGATCACCAGACTTTGCAAAGTAGCTAATCCAAATATTGGCATCGTGACTGCGGTTGCTAACGCGCACACCGAACGTGTGGGCTCGATTGATGGAGTTCAAAAAGCCAAGCAAGAACTGATTGAGTCGTTACCAGATTCTGGGGTTGCGATTTTAAACGCTGATGATTTGCGTGTTGTTGCGATGCGCAATTCAACCCAGGCTCGTGTTCTGACTTTTGGCGAGACCAAAACTGCTGATGTGCGAATGGTTTCGTGCGATATTGCTCACGATGGTTGTGCCACTGCAATGGTTGCGACGCCATGGGGCAACGCGACATTGTCGATGCTGGTTCCTGGGCGACATATGGTTCATAATGCGTTAGCTGCACTATGCGTCGCAGGTGTTCTCGAACTCGACGTCAATACTGCCGCTACAGCGATCTCAAATGCGAATATTTCACCGTCACGAATGCAAATTCGTACACTCAAAAATGGTGCTGTAGTGCTTGATGATTCTTACAATGCAAACCCAGCGTCGATGAGTGCAGCAATTGATACTTTGTCGACGATGGCTGGGTCACGCCGAATTGCCTTCTGTGGATTAATGGCAGAACTCGCTGAACCAAGCGCTGATCATTTGGCAATCGCAGCACAGACTAAACAAAATGGCATCGAGTTAGTCGCTGTTGAAACTGAGTTATATGGAGTGGCACCGGTTACTTTTGCTGGTGCGCGTCAAGTTCTCGAACAACTTGGCAAGGGTGACGCAGTTCTTGTCAAAGCATCGAAAGTTGCTGGTCTTGTTCGTCTTTGCGACGGATTATAAAACCGCCAAGTTGTCGTCGATCAGTTCGGTTCGCTCGAGGCGTTCGATGTCGCACCACCACCACAAGACAGCGGCCCAGAGCGAGCCGAGAATTAACAGCCATTGCGAACCGTAGCGATCAATCAACGGACCAAAAATTAAGTTGCCGATTGGGACTGTTCCACCGAAGGCCATAAACCACAACGCCATCACGCGGGCGCGAATTTCTGGAGTCAACCCAGATGCAAGAACTGTTTGCATTGCAGTTGTCGTGAAGAAATAAGCACCACCAAGAAAAAACACTGAGAAGAACGCAATCGGCACATTTGGTGCGAGCGCAAACGCCATCATGCTGACGCTAAAACTTGCAAAGCCCAGTCGAATGAGTTTTCGATTGTCGACATCCCAAAATAACGTTGAAACACTTAGACCACCAATGCATGCGCCAAGCCCCCATGTCGCATAAAACCATTTGTAGGTCATGCCCTGTGATTCGATGCCGAAATTGAGTTTGGCGATAGCGGGGAAGAGCCCGACATATGGCAATGAAAGCAACGAGAACGAAGCAAGAGTCAAAACGAGTCGGGATACAACTTTTCGCTCGCGTGCTATTTGAAATGCAAAAGTAAACCGTCGCCAACCCTTTGTCGTATCACGAGTGATTTCTGGAACTTTTACGCTTAATAATGCGAAGATTACAAACAAGTAAGTAACAGCATTGATCACAAAGAATTCGGCAGTTGTTACGTTCCACTGCGAAAGTATTGCAACGAAGATCGGCCCAATAACGCGAGCGCCATTAATTACCGTCGAATTAAGTGAAATCGCTCCGGCAATGTCTTGCGGTGGCACAAGAGATGTGAGCATCGTCGACCAAGCAGGAATATTCAGAGCATTGCCTATGCCGACCCCGAGTTGAGCAGCGAAGAGCAACCAGATCGACGAATTTTGAGCAGCGAAAAATGCTAAAAGCAGAGAGCAGCAGAGTTGCAAAAATTGCATTGAAATCAAAAATTTCTTGCGGTTAACACGATCGGCAATCACACCACCCGGTATTGACAACAGCAGAATTGGCCCGAGTTGAGCAAATATCAATAAAGCGACAAAAGAAGCGCGACCGGTACGTGAATATATATAGATAGGCAAGACGACGTTTTGAATCCAAGTGCCGATGTTCGAGGCGAATGAACCGAACCAGATTCGGCGAAAGTCGCGAACATTAAATGCAGATCGCGCGCTACCGGCTTGACGCTGACGATGTTTTCTGCTGGTTGGTGTCGAAGAATCGGTTGTATCAGTCATGCGCGAACGTAGTCAACAATAGTGCAATAATTAAATCGTGACCGTAGCAAGATCTGATCTAAACACTTCTACTTCTCAAGCAGATTCAGTTGATGGCAATACGTGCCGCACACGTCACGCCACTTTTGCAGAGTGTCCACACTGCGGTTCGTCTTTGCACGCTGAGCACGCGCATTTCAAATGCGGTAGTTGTGGTTGGCGCGACAGTTGCTGCGACTAGTTATTTGCTTAACTAATTAAAACAGTTAGCGGATCAACAGCCGTCAACCCGAGTGCTGTTGCTGCTGCATCATTTGTTATTTCGCCTGCGACGGTGTTGATGCCAAGTTTGAGGGCATTATCACGTTGTGCCGCGACCAAAGTGCCGTACTTAGCAACATCAATCAAATATGGCAATGTTGCGTTGGTCAGTGCATAAGTACTTGTATGTGGCACTGCCCCTGGCATATTGCCGACTGCGTAGTGCAACACACCATGAAGTTCATAAACAGGTTCTTTGTGTGTTGTCTCATGAATAGTTTCAATACAGCCGCCTTGGTCGACTGCCACGTCGACAATTACCGCGCCTCGTTTCATTGATTTCACCATGTCTTGTGAGACCACAACTGGTGCGCGTGCGCCAGCAACGAGCACTGCGCCGATTAATAAATCAGCTTCAGCAACGCATCGTTCTATTGCTCCACGATTTGAAGCAACCGTAGTAATTCGAGAGCGGATGATTTGATCAAGCAATCGCAAGCGATCCAAATTTTTATCAAGCAATAAAACTTCGGCTTCCATGCCGCCGGCTATCCATGCCGAGTTCCATCCAACGTTTCCCGCACCGATGACGACAACCTTCGCTGGGCGAACACCAGGAGCGCCACCCATGAGAACTCCGCGTCCACCGTTTGGGCGTTGCAAATAAAATGCGCCAACTTGAGTTGCGATGCGACCTGCTATCTCGCTCATCGGCGCCAACAAAGGCAACGAACCATCTTCTTGTTGCACTGTTTCGTAGGCGATAGAAGTTGTCTTGTTTTTAAGTAATGCTTCTGCAACTTTCGGGTAAGCAGCCAAATGTAAATAAGTAAAAAGAGTTAAATCTTTGCGGAGGAATCCGAATTCTTGAGCAGTCGGTTCTTTGACTTTGATGACCATTTGTTTAGACCATGCATCAGTGGCTGTCGGCACTATTGTCGCCCCCGCCGCAACGAAATGTGCGTCTTCGATTGAAGCCCCGAGACCTGCGCCTGTCTCAATAAAGACCTCAACCCCAGCGCGCTCAAATTCTCGAACCCCGTCTGGGGTTATTGCGACTCGTCCTTCGGATGTTTTAGTTTCTTTAGGTACACCGAGTGTCTTAATTTTTGCTGAATTCATGTTTATATATGTCTACTCTAGTTTTTGAGGATAATTAGTCAGGCGAATAGTCAATATGTCATGCTTTAGGGATGATTACCCTTGTATCAACAAGGTTCTCGCAAAAATTGAAAGCTAGTTCAAAGTCATCAGTATTTTGTTTTCTGGGGGTGTTAGTTGAATAGTGAGCGCGGCGCAGTCGAGTTAGTGAATGTCACCAAACGTTATGGAGATGTCGTTGCAGTTGACTCACTTAATTTAGAAATTAAACCCGGCGAGTTTCTGTCGTTGCTCGGACCAAGTGGTTGCGGTAAAACAACTACGTTGCGAATGTTGGCTGGTTTCGAACAACCAGACGAAGGCTTCGTGCGAATCAGTGGTGAATACGTGCAGGGTGTGCCGCCGTACAAACGCGACGTCAACACCGTGTTTCAACATTATGCGTTGTTTCCGCATATGAGCGTTGCCGAAAACGTGGCATACGGACTGCGTCAAAAAGGTGTGGCGAAAGAAGAAATTGGTAGCAAAGTAATTGAAGCACTCGACATGGTGCAGATGTCAAAGTTGGCAGGTCGTCGACCGCGACAGTTGTCTGGCGGACAACAACAACGCGTCGCAGTGGCGCGGGCTCTCGTTAATCGTCCAAGTATTTTGCTGCTTGACGAGCCACTCGGTGCGTTAGACCGAAAACTACGCGAAGAAATGCAGATCGAATTGAAGTTGCTGCAAAGCCGACTCGGCATCACATTTGTTTTCGTGACCCATGATCAAGAAGAAGCGATGTCAATGTCAGATCGAATTGCGATCATGTTGAATGGTCATGTTGAGCAACTCGGAGATCCTGAAACTGTTTATGAGCGACCCACTTCTGCATTCGTGGCTGGCTTCGTAGGTCGAAATAATTTCTGGCAGGGCACTGCGACATCCAACGGGGCAACAGCAGATGATGGCACTGTATTCGTGGCGACGCGACCTGAAGAAAATGTTCCAAGCGGTGGAGCAGCCTTGGCCGCGGTGCGTCCAGAGTGCATCAATTTGACAAGAGATAAGCCTGAATCAAGTGCCAATGCCGTGAGTGCAAAAGTTGCTGGTGTGTCTCACTTCGGCGATGTTCTGCAATATGTCCTCACGGTCGGCTCACGCGACCTGCTGGTGCAAGTTGGCCGTACCAACCCTTCTCGGTTTACTGTTGGTGATTCGGTCTGGTGCAGTTGGCTGGCTGAAGATGTTTACCTGTTCTCAGCCCGACAAGCCTCTCTGGTGCTGGCCACGCCAACACACTCGTGAATAAACAAATGACTACTATTCAGATATCAATAAAAAGCCAGATAACTAACAACTAAAAAGGGGAGAAAATGAGCAACGAAAAGAAACCACAACTAAGAATGTTGGCACCAGAAGGTTTTCGTGAAAAACTTACTCGCAGAGCTTTTTTGCAAGGCGGCACGGCAATTGCTGGTTTCGCATTAGTCGCAGCAGCATGCGGTAGTTCATCAGATGGTGACTCGGCAGACGCAGGTGGCGAAAATCTTGCCTCGGGCGATTGGAGTCGCGTAATCAATC
>JAEMRY010000147.1 GCA_016463105.1 Ilumatobacteraceae bacterium
AATGAGACTGGTTGGTATACCCTTGCAGACGTGAAGCTTCTTCCGTCTCCGAAAAGTAATAACAAAGATGCCGTGATCGGTGCTGTCGGTGCCGCACTCGGCATGGCAATCACTTGGTTGATCTGCGATGCATTACTTGATGGCGCTGCACCATTACTTGTTCTGTCAATGGGTGCATCGGCGGTCATTTTATTTACGATGCCAACTGCACCGGCGGCTCAGCCAGTGCCCGTGATTCTTGCCCACTGTCTCGCAGCATTTTTCGGCGTTGCGTCGGCACAAATTTTTGACAACACGGCGCTTGCCGTTGGCGTTGCCGTCGGCGTGCACGCAGGCGCAATGGTTCGCCTCGGCTACATGCACCCGCCAAGTGGTGGCACTGCCCTAACTGCAGTTATCGGCGGCAGCGCGGTTACCGATCTAGGTTTCAAATTTATTTGGCGACCAGTTCTATTGAATGCGGTACTGCTGGTGTTGCTCGCAGTCGCTATCAACGCACCATTTGCATGGCGTCGTTACCCCGTCAAAAACTAATTTTCAAAAGTCGCACTTGAGTTGGCGCTTGGCCTCACTGGCTATTTCTTCTTAAAGCCTTTCGGACATGTGGGGTTCACGCCTGTCATCTTGCGAGAAGTTTTACCTTTGACACAAGTGATGCTCGTCTTTTTCTTTGAGCCTTCTAGACTCAAAAATAATGACAGACTCGGTCACTCTTGCTAACTGGATGGATCCACCCCACAACCGTTGGGCTTTTCACCACGTGGCTGAACTGATAAACACCGTCCAGATATCCAACAATCAAGGGTCAGTCACGCGTCTGGCGAATCGAAAAGCAGATCTCGACAATGTTTCGTTCATCGCTCGAGATGGTTCGACCACGACCTGGGATCGTCATCTCAACGAGACATATTGCGATGCGATTTGTGTTGTACACAACGGATCAATTGTTGACGAGCGATATTTCAACGGAATGCACGAAGATAGTCGACACCTGTTGATGAGCGTCACGAAGTCAATGACAGCCGCCGCTTTGGGAGTTGCCATTGGTCGAGGTCTGCTTTCGATTAATGATTTAGTCACCGCCATCGCTCCTGAGTTTGTCGGAACCAGCCTCGATCAATGCACCGTTCGGCATCTCATTGACATGACTGCAGGCACAGATTTTGTCGAAGATTATGATTTGTATCTCGATCCTGACTCAGATTCTGTGCTGATCGAATACGAACGGCAGGCTGGTTATCGTCCGCTTGGAAATAGCCCCGCTATTGGTGTGCTGAAACACTTTGCAACATATGCCAACGCGCGGCCACACGGAACCCTCTTTGACTACCGCTCGCCACTCACAAATATTGCCGCACGCATTCTCGAGATAGTCAATGGCATTTCATTCAATGATGTTCTGTCGCGAGATATCTGGAGCCCTTTCGGAATGGAACATTCTGCCAACATCTTGGTTGACCCACTTGGATTTCCTGCTGCAGAAGGTGGCATGTCGTGCACGGTTCGCGATCTAGCCCGATTTGGTCTCGCATATCTCAACGACGGGATAATCGATGATCAGGCTGTGCTGCCAGAGAGTTGGGTTCGAGACACGCGTGAAGGCGACGAAGATGCGCGCAACTGCTACGCGAGGTATGTCGAATCTTTTCCTGAAACAAGTTTTGAAGGAGACGGCTGGAGTATGTACCACAATGCGTTTTGGGTTATGGAGCGCGATCAACAGTTTTCTGGATTGGGAATCTTCGGACAATACATCTGGATTGATCGCCCGAGTCGCACCGTGATCGCTCGATTCTCTACCTACCCAACTGCAGCACCAACTGATTTGTCGCAAGAAACCATGCGTGGCTTCGTCGCAGTTGCAGAGGCCTTAGAAAAGCACCACTGATAATCGTTTGCGATTTGGAAGTACAATTGAGACATGACCCAAACACAATTAAC
>JAEMRY010000148.1 GCA_016463105.1 Ilumatobacteraceae bacterium
CCGCTTCGCGTTGTTCGATGAGTGCCTTGAGGCCGTAAGCGGCTTTGCGTGGCAATGCAGCGAGCAAGTTTGCAGTCTTGGACATTGGTGCTTTGAGCAAGCCAGCGAATTGAGCCAGCATTACTTCGCGTGGTGGAAGGTCGGCAAGTGCACGAAGTTCTTTAGCGTTTACTACTTTGCCAGCGACTACTCCGCCCATCAAAACGAGAAGTGGATTTTCTTTGGCATGATCGCGCAAAATTTTGGCTACGGCAGAAGCATCGCCTTTAATGAAAGTGATCGCTGCTGGTCCTTTAAGAAATGGTTCGAGTTCGGCATAGCCAGAATCACGCGCCGCAAAACGAGCAAGTGTATTTTTGTAAACTTTGTATTCGGCATTTAGCGGAGTCAACTTGCGACGCAACGATGCAAGTGATCCAACGGTCATTCCACGATATTCGGTGATGATTGCAGAGTTCGCAGCAACGAGTTTCTCGCGCACTTCTGTGACTACTGCGACTTTTTCAGCACTTGGATTTGACATGATTTATAAAACTTTCTGATTAGTTAATGCTTGGGCGCTCAACGCAGTGCGGAACAACCCTGGTCGACTTGCGTCGCTACCAGATTCATTCACCTCATCTGGCGAACCGATCTCGGTTCATTATCTTTTCGGTAACTGCGTCGCGACTTTCGTCTTGACACAATCATTCGATTGGACCAAATTTCTGCGGTGGGCAACCTTCACATTTCTGTGATTGCTGCTTAATTCACTTCTAACGACTAGTCACGATAGCGGGCATAAAACCCACTTCCCAACGTCAGGCCAACCATGACTTGTTGTTACGCAAGAAGCTCGCACCAACATGGGGTCGGCCATTCAAAAATCGACCCTCGTGTTCAGGAAAGAACTTGTCATATATAAGCCAATATTTAGCCTGTAATTCAAGGTCTTCAGATGAGTCAACCCACTGGCCTTTGGATCGTTGCCAACCTTCAAGTGAAGCTTCGAGAATTTCGTCGGGCGTATTGCGGACAAAATCTAATCCCCGATCAATGACCTTGTGATACCAATCTAAATTTTTAATCTCTGCATACTGCAGTGACTCTGAAAGTGTCAGCAATTTGCCACTTGATTTCTCAACAAATCTCTGCAAAATAAACACATCAGATGAATAAAACAAAGTAGAAGCCTGAATGATTAGGGCTTGATTAGTGATCACTCGAAGCTTGCCGCTCATCGCCGAAATGTGATCAAAGCCCAAGTTTGTTGAAATACACATTGCACATTCACTGGCCAGATAAATGTCAGCCGCCTCTGTGCGCATACCGGTTGTGGCGTAGTCGATGACCAATGGCGAACTTGAAGCGAACGCGCGCTCGACTTTTGCGCCCATGCGAACAACCTGCACACCCATTGATGCAAACTTTTCAGCAACTAGCAGATAGTCATTTATGTCTTGATTTCGATAAATCTCTTTGTCGCTACGAAACTGACTATTTGGCTGCGCAATGTCGCTCTTGTAAGCGCCATCTCGAACCATGAGCGCAATAAATTCTTTTTGCGGATCAATCCCAAATTCGCGGACATATGCCGATAGCGCATCTTGATCTTTTTGCGGCAGTCTTAATTTTTTACCGACACCTTCAAGCAATGTGATTCGAATCTCCGGCTCGATCTGATGGCGTTTTGCAGCCGGTAACTTTTCAGACCAGGCGGCAACAAGTTCGATAAACCGTGAACTATGAATTTTGATTTGCGACTTAACAAAATTCAGCATGTAGTCATTGCTGACTTTCACCGAATCTTTTAAATACCAAAAATCAATTTGTCGCGTTGCTGGATGCGTCTTTTTCGTTCGTAAATAATGTTGCGAAACAACCGTCAGCGGACCAATTTCGTCTGCAGGTAAATTTCCAAATCGAATCGTTACGACTGGTCGCA
>JAEMRY010000062.1 GCA_016463105.1 Ilumatobacteraceae bacterium
TGAGCCTCCGATACCGAACACCGCAGCAAAAATTGTTAAAAGACCAACCCATGCCCAACCTTCAGAAGTTGCTGCTCCACCGCTACCAAAAGCCGCTTCCGTGGCTCGTGTGGCAGCAATAAGAACTGGTGCCACAACAGGTAACAACAACAATGGAAGCAAAGTTTCGCGACCAGTTGTGCCCGCAGTGAGACCGCCATAAAGCGTACCCACGAAGCCCAATCCAGTTGTAGCGCAGATCACACAAGTGACTAACAGCACTAGACCGCCAGCCGAAACATGTACTTGATAGAGCAAAAACGCGGCGGCGATAAGCACCACATCTAGTGCGATCAATTGCAAAGTTAAGGCGATTGCCTTACCTAAAAATACGGCCGAAAGATCAATGCCTGCAACACGCAACGAATCGAGTGCTGAATCAGATGTATCAATCGCAAACGACCGTTGCACAATCACGAACAGCGAAAAAATTGTTGCGAGCCAAATCAAACCACCAGCAACTCGTTGCAAGACATCGTCATTGTCAAGTGCAAAAGCAAACATGATCATGATCAGGCCAGCAAATGGCAGCACTTGATTTGTTACGACTCGACTGCGAGCTTCGATTCGTAGATCTTTGGTCAGAACAGCGCTAACAACACGACTTTTAGGGGTTTGACTCATGCTGGCTTTACCGTTCCGGTTGTAACCATCAAACTGCGTGTCGCCAATGAGCGTGCGCGTTCAATTTCGTGTGATGCAAAAATTACCGTTGCGCCTGCGTCTCGTGCTGCGCGAAGTGTTCGATCAAGCTCATCACGACCCTGCGTATCGAGCCCTGCATGCGGCTCATCTAATAACCACAACTGCGCGCGACGAACAATCAATGACGCAAGAGCACAACGACGACGTTGACCAGCAGAAAGTTTCGCTACCTGCGTCTCACCTAGACGACCAGAAATGCCCATTGCGATCATTGCTTGATCTACGTCTTGGCGCATAGCCCCAACTAGACGAGACCAGAACAACATGTTTTCTAAAACTGTGAGATCTTGAAATAATCCGTTCGCATGACCCAGCAAACCAACCCTTGACCGAACAGCCAATCGGTTGGTGCTTAAATCGCAACCTAAAACGTTTGCAGTGCCACGAGCAATTGGCAACAGACCAGCGCATGCTCGCAACAAAGTTGTTTTGCCTGCCCCATTGGGCCCCTGCAATAAAACTATTTCTCCTGCGTCAACCGAAAATGTTGCACCAGCCACAGCCGGAAAATTGTCATAGACAATTACAACATCTTTGAAGTCAATTACTTTTTCGCTGGTCATCTACTCGCCTTTAAACTTTGCCGAACGCTTTTCGATAAACGCACTGCGACCCTCTTCAACATCATTGCTTGCCCACGCTCGGTCACGCGCCGACTGCACGAGTTGATCGATTTCTGGTGCAGGTGATGACGCGTTGAGCGCTGCTTTGTGTCCGGCAATTGACAATGGCGCAAGCAATGCAATTTCGTTTGCCCAATTAATTGCGTCTTCAAGTTCGCCAATGCGCTGCACTGAACCAAGATTTGCCAACTCGGCACCAGAATAATTTCTTGCAGCAAGCAACATCGCTCGTGCAACTGGCCAAGAACACTCGCGTGCGAGACGCTCAACAGTCCAATGATTTACAACTAGTCCAAGTCGAGCAGCGGGAACACCGATGATGCTTTGCGCAGTTGCTACTCGAAGGTCACATGACATCGCAATTTGTGCACCTGCGCCAAGTGCAGGGCCAGAAATTGCGGCAATCGTTACGCTCGGCAGTGTCGCAAGTTGAATCAGAAATTTATGCAGCGCATCAGTGAACTCTGTTTCGCGAACTCCAGAAAGATCTGCTCCGGCACAAAACGCCGGTGCTGAGCCAGTTATCACGACCACACGTATTTTTTGACGACTTGATTCGTCTAGTGCGCTTGCGAGTTCGAACAAAGTCTGTTGATCGACCGCATTTCTGCGCTCAGGGCGATCAATTGTCGCCACCAGCACCGAATCGCCCCAGCTCAGCTTCACTGACATTGATAACCGTCCCGTAACATAAACACAACGGTATGGATTCTCGCACACAACACAACAAAATTAATAACGAAATAATTAGTGATCCCGTTCTCGTTAAACGAGCGTTGATTTCTAATTGGGCTAAGCGCGCTAGCCGATTGGGCTACTCATTGTTTGGTGTGTCAATAGTCGCAGTTATTTGGGGATTGACAGTTGACTTCACGCCAGGTGTCAGCCGCATTGCATCTGCAGGCTTGATCGCTGGGTGTGTTGTTTTGGCGCCAGCAATCCTCGTGCAATATTCGGTCAAGGCTGCGGTGCGCGACGAGCGAGAACGTGGACTTTAGTCACTGCAGAATTCTGTGCGCGACTCAAGAGATAGCGTTTCGTTGGATCACATGAATTCTTTAATTAAAAACACTGGTCTTTATTTAGCAATTTGTATTTTCGGCGCGCCGTTTTTAAGTAGTTGCGCTACAACGATTAATCAGTCAGTGGTCACTGTCGTTTCATCTGATTCAGAATCAACAACGCCAGCAACAATAAATAGTCAACTGACAACTGATGAGTTACTTAGCGAATTATTGCTAGCCATCGACGACCTAAGTAAATTAATGCAAAAAGCTGAACGCCGACAAGTTACCCAGCAACTTGCGCAAGTGGTTTTGCTCAGCGATGCAATTCGACCAAAAATATTGGCGACGAGTGATCAACTCGCCGTTGATTTTGACCGTGTGATTAACTTGGCGAAAAGTTCTGTTGAACGCAACCGCCCAGCCGACGCTGACAAGGCGTTGAGATTCTTGCCATTAATTATTGATGCTCTCGCAAAACTTTAAACAGAAATAAAGCTAGTTAGTTTTATCCAGCATTGCGCTTGGCAATGGCTCACTGTGAATCACACTTAGTTGTTTCGTAGACCTCGTGAGAGCAACATAAAGCGCGCGCAAACCGTGCATCTGTGCGGCAACAATCTTGGCTGGTTCAACGACGATCACTCCGTCAAGTTCGAGACCTTTAACCACGCTTACTGGCACAACTGTAAGCCCCGCTTCAATGCCAGAAACCCCAGCGCGACCATGAGCGATTTGCGCCGCGTCGAGTGCGACTGAAATATCTTCAGACATCGCATCTGGACAAACAATCGCGACGTTGCCGCTACTTAATTCGGCGGTCATCCGTTTAGTTTCTGTTATCAGTTCTTCAAATAGCCCACGGGTAGTCGTAGCGATTATTTTCGGTGTCTCTTCTCCTTCGCGAACCGAAACTGGCGAAGTTTGTGATGGCGCAGCAGCTTTCAAGACTCGAGTAGCGAGCTCCATTATTTGATGCGGAATTCGATATCCGACAGTTAGCCCAATAATTCGTGATGGATTCTTTTTTGGCAAATGTGCCAAGACTTCCTTCCAAGATGCCGGAGCATGTGCCGAAGTCGCTTGTGCAATATCGCCAACTATCGTCATTGCACCATTAAGTGATCGCCGCGAAATCATTCGCAGTTGCATCGGTGAGAGATCTTGTACTTCGTCAATCACAATGTGACCATAGGTACGAACCTCGTCAGCGTCGTTGATCCGACCATTTCTTCGGGGTTTTGGCCCGAGCAACGAAAGCGCTTCATCAAGTACGGCGACATCAGCATCACTAAATTTTGCCTCAGCTAAAGATTCTGCGCGTTGACGATACAGCGACTCGTATTCTGTCGGCGTGCAAACCTTTTGAGCCGCGAGACGCAACAGAGCCTTTGAAGAATAAAGATCATGCAACAATTCTGCGGCGCTAAGCACTGGCCACATGTAGTTGATTATTGCGCGAAACTCTGACAGATCGAGCAATGCAGCCCGCATTGTTTCGAGATCGGCGTCTGGATTTCGACTTGACGCGATCAATGCAGCGACAACTTCTGTTTCGACCCAATGGTACGCAGCATTGTGTCGACGAAAACGGCGACGTCCTTCGCTAACAAGTGTCTTTGACTGATTAACAGTTAGTCGCAAATACCCAGCGCCGAATGCAATTTCTACATCTTTGCGAATTGGTCGTTGTCGATCATGAATCGCATTTGCAATAATTTGCGACATTCTTAGGTCGCCCTTGATTCGCGAAACTGGCTCGCTGTCTTTTGCTGTGTAGTTGTGTCCGCGCACAAGATCGGCCATCACAACTTGTTCAACACCGGCTTCACCAAGTGAAGGTAAGACACGCTCGATGTAACGCAAGAAAACGCGATTCGGTCCGACAACAAGTACACCTTGATCTTCTAATGGAAATCTAAATGTGTAAAGCAAATATGCAGCGCGATGTAGCGCCACCACTGTCTTGCCAGTTCCTGGTCCGCCTTCAACAACTAACACACCTTGTTGTGGAGACCGAATAATTTCGTCTTGCTCGGCTTGAATCGTCGCCACGATGTCACCGAGTTGGCCAGTGCGACCGCGCGACAAGACACTCAGCAACGTGCTGTATCCGCGAAGAGTCGGAGTGCTTGACACAGGCTCGCCGTCAAGACCTTCGTCGTGACCTACACCAAGATGGCCTGCACCAAAAAGTTCGTCTTCAATGCCGAGCAATTCTCGACCTTGAACTTCGAAATGGCGACGACGGGCAAGCCCCATCGGTTCACGACCAGTAGCACGATAAAACGGTTCAGCAACTGGCGCTCGCCAATCTACAACGACTGGTTCTCGAGTTGGGTCGGCAACGGCAATTCGTCCAATATGAAAACTCTCGAACGCATCAGGCGACTCGGTCAGACGATCGATTCGACCGAAGACTAATGCTGAATCGCCAAGATCAAGTTGTGTAAGTCGACCGACGAGAACTTCATCGAATGCATTGCGCTCAAAACGCGCTTGAAAAGTTCCACCCATTGACGCTTCGTTCATTTCGCGAATCTTCCAGGCATCGGTCTTTGTTATTTCAAGACACTCATAGGCATGGTCGATGAACTTCTGTTCGTCGTCAAACTCGGGGTGTTGTTTGGTCATGGTTTTGGCCGCAGGTCTCAGAAATTAGGGTTTGTCAATTCTACAGACCTGTTGCTGGTTTATTGCTGATGACTTTTATGACATTGCTGTAATTAGGTGCAGGGTTTCACCTTGCCGCACACATCACGGGCACACTGCCTTGTTGGCACTCTCGGGGGCTCATGCTTGATCTTGACCAAAAAATCTCACAAAGTTTCAAGAATTTATTGCTCATAAGCGGATTAATGCTGCTGGTTGGTTGTTCTTCACCGCCAAAATTGAGCCTGGTTGTCGCTACTGCTATTACTCATCCGAGTGTCACGACGACACTTGCGTTGGCTACTTCATCAACACTTGCATCAAATACGACGCAGGTAGAAGTCAACCGCGATCAACTAGTCAAGCAACAATTTGAAGAATTATTGCAATGGCAAGACAAGTGCTACCAAAAGCCAAGCATTTGCCGAGTTGAAGAATTCACGATTATCGGCACAAAATATCATCAGGCATTAGCAGAGCAAATAAGTCTCTTCGCCAAGAACAATATTAATAGTCGCCTAGGCAATGGCAAGCGTGAAGTGAAAATCGAATTAATTTCGCTCGATGATGCATCTTTAGTTGCCCATGTTGATGCCTGTATTTACGACACCGTCATCATGTATATGGACGGTTTTATTTTTAACGACTACGTAACATCCGCTCACACCCAATGGACATTGCAATGGGACAACGAACGGTGGCGATGGATTGACTATCAAATTCTTCACCGTGAGTACAACACAAATATTTGTCAGTACCTACCATGAAATTTCGAATTGTTTTCTTTGCGATAACCGCAATATTTTTTAGTTTCAACTCAACTGCCGATGCTGATCAAAACGGACCAGTCGTCGTAATTGACGAATTTGGTTCAGTCGTCGACAGAACAATTATCGCCGGAATATTTGTTCAGCAAAATGACACCGACAGCGAATCAAACTCTTGCGAATGGTCGGCCTCTGTGCCGCGTGATTCTGGCCAAGGTCAAGGTGCGGGCACCGAAGTCACAAAAGAAATTGGATCAGTAAGTTTTCGACTTTATGATCGCGCGTGCGCTGGTGAAATTACGAATTACTACTGGATTCCAGAAGTCTCGTCCGAGCAAATCGCTCGTTCTGCGGCGAGCGTTGTTTACGATTCGATTCCTGCTCCGTTCGGTGACTTTGCTCCACCTGCTCGTCAAGGATTAATAAATGTTGGTACATGGTTTTGGGTTCAACCAGCAGTGTGGCAACCAAAATCTGTCACAGCATGGATTCCAACTCCCCAAGGACCGATAACTGTTACGACAACTGCGACGCCAATAAAACTTATATTTAATCCCGGTGACGGATTTCGCGGCTCTGGAAACAAAACGTGTACCGGTCCGGGTGTCCGATGGACCGAATTAATCGGCGACCAATTGCCGTCGCCATGCATGTATACGTATCGGCACTCATCTGCTATAAATTCGAGCGGTTTGTTTTCGGCCAGTGTCTCAATAGTTTGGCGAGTCACCTGGCGCTCAAGCACCGGCGCGACAGGAACGTTGCCAAATGTGACCACATCATCATCACACCAAATGAATATCCGCGAGTTTCAGGCCCTCGTCACTTCTTAAACCCATACCGTTAAAGGGCAAGAGCGTTGGGGTCTCGAATAATCATGGCGAATTTTGGCTCGCATAAAGTTCTGCTACGCGATATTCACGAAGATCACGAATATCACGAATATCCAAAATATTAGGAATACCCGTTTTGAGTTGCTACCCTTGACGAAGCGCTTTCGATCATGGAAGTGCAATTCAAATAACAAGAAAGAAGTACAGCTATGCCAACCGGTACCGTGAAATTTTTCAATGACGAAAAGGGTTACGGATTT
>JAEMRY010000149.1 GCA_016463105.1 Ilumatobacteraceae bacterium
TGTGGCGGGCGATGCAGAGAATTTCGTCGATGAGTTCGGCTGAGATCGGATAACTAACGGCTTCGGGGTTTGGCGCACCTAAAAGTTCAACAAAATCAAGATCAATTTGCGGTGCAACGGGTTCAAATTCGACGCCATTGCTGCTTGTGCTGATCAGCAACCCACGATCTATCGAATAAGAAACGTCATCTGCGACAAAACCGAAACTTCCGGCGTCAACTAGTTCACCCACAGATTGCACACGCTGCAAAACAGTTTCAAGCACATCAACTCGTGCCAACACGACACCCGCCTCTTCGAATCTCTGTGCTTTCGAATGCGCGAGCATCTTGGCGTTTAATAATGCAATAACTTCGTCAGCATTACCCGACATCACATCGATAACTGATTGCACGACCAACGCATAACTTTGCGCGTCTGCTGTGCCCGAACACGGACACTGCGCCAAACCCAACTGGGCAGCCGAACAAACTGGCGCATCAACTGGTGCACGATAGTTTCTGCCCATGCGCACGGTGCAACGACGCAACGGCACCACAGATTCGATCGCGTCGACAAAATCACGCGCCATTGATCGTGACGAAATCGGCCCCAGAAAAATATCTTCAGCGCCAGATTTTAAAGACTTGGTCACCATCAGCCGTGGCCAAACTTCGCCACGCGTTAACCGAACATAGCAATATTTCGCCGTTCGCGTACCCGCATGGTTGTAGCGCGGATGCAAACGAGCGATCAACCGCAACTCAAGAACTTCTGCGGTCAACACGTCGGGCGTAGCAATAAAGTGAATGCTCTGCATTAATTTGAGTAACGACCCAACTTTGCGTCGTGAGTCGCCCGTGCCGAAATAACTTCGAACACGTGCACGAATATTTGTCGCCTTGCCAACATAAAGAACATCGCCTTCGCCGT
This sequence comes from Ilumatobacteraceae bacterium, assembly GCA_016463105.1. Classification (GTDB taxonomy): domain Bacteria; phylum Actinomycetota; class Acidimicrobiia; order Acidimicrobiales; family Ilumatobacteraceae; genus BACL27. Next base: position 913 of record JAEMRY010000149.1, read on the forward strand.
CAACAAATAAATACACACCTGGTCCGCGAGGCAAGTCAATAGTCATCTTCAACTTGGCAGCCTGTGGATGCGTGCCAATTTTTGACATCGCAGCAAAATCATCCAAATCAAAAACACCGAACCCAGCCGCTCGCTCAATTAAATGATGCAGCAAATCGCCTGTCGCCAGCACATCGTTGATCGCTCGGTGACTCGGCTGATGAGCAAAACCCAAACTCGCAGCGAGAGTCGATAATTTACAATTCTCAACATCTCCCCCAACAAGTCGTCGCGCCAACCCAACCGTGTCAAGCACACGATTCGCTAACTTTTCTCGCCCATCATGCACGAGCGAAGCATTAATAAAACCGATATCGAATCTGGCGTTGTGCGCAACCAAAACTGCGTCGCCAATAAACTCGAGCAACGGGTCAAGCACTTCTTCAATCGCAGGTGCATTGCAAACCATCGTGTCGGTGATGCCAGTTAGCAAAACAATAAAAGCAGGAATCGCACACCCAGGGTTCACAAGTGTCGTGAACCGCCCAGTTTCTTGGCCACCGCGATACTTGACTGCACCGATTTCGGTGATCGAGTTATATTCGCTCGATCCGCCCGTGGTTTCAAGGTCGACCACACAGAACTCAACTTCATTCAGCGGAGAACTTTCTAGAGTTTCACCATCGGTCTCTGCTAAAACAGTCATCGCCATAGGCTAAACCAGTAGTACACCGAAAAATGAGAACATAGAGGGTAATGACTAGTCACCCATGGAATAAATCATTTGTATGGCAAAACCACACGGCCACGAGTGGTGCACTCACCCAAACCCAGATTGATCATTTTGATAGCGACGGCTATGTAATAGTCAACGATATTTTCACACCAGGTGAGCTGCAAGAACTAGTCGCAATCACTGACTCGGCGCAAGCAGATGCTGCTGCAGTTTTAGCGGCGCAACCGAACGAACGAAT
>JAEMRY010000063.1:0-3620 GCA_016463105.1 Ilumatobacteraceae bacterium
CGACCAGCCTCGCGACGCATCTCAAGTTTTGATTCTTTTTCGGCGATTGCTTGTCGGCGGTCTTCTTTTTGGCGGCCCTTAGCGAGTGCAAGTTCAACTTTTACTCGACCATTTTTTAGCAGCATCGAAAGCGGCACAAGTGTCAGGCGTTCTTTAGCCATCCGTTCTTGTAGGCGACGAATTTGTTCTCGGTGCAATAAAAGTTTTCGTGAGCGCATCGGTTCATGCGAACCAACGCCGTGGCTAAATCGATAAACGGCGACATGTACACCTTCAAGCCACATTTCGCCACGTATTACGTGAGCATAAGCCTCAGCTATTTGAACTTGTCCTTCGCGCAGACTTTTGACTTCGCTTCCGTGCAGCACAATGCCGGCCTCGATCACATCCACAATTGTGTAGTTGTGTCGCGCCTTACGGTTGCTAGCGATTATCTCGGGCGAATCTTTTTTCATAACTTATATCAAGCGTACCTGTAGCATTTTGGTGCAATGTCAAATCAAAAAGCACAAGCACAAGTCGTGATACCAACTTCTGTACTTAAGAAAATTGCTGCTCTGGCGATGACCGAAAATCCACTCGAGTGCTGTGGTTTTTTGATAGGCGAGTTGGGTAGCGATGTCGCGCTCGAGTTTCACGCGTGTCGCAATACAGCCCAGAGCAAAATTATTTACACTGTTGATCCAAAAGAGCACTTGCGAATTGAACTTGATGCAGAAGCGCGAGGACTTGCAATAATCGGGGTGGTTCATAGTCACACACATACCGAGCCATATCCGAGCCCAACCGACGTGGCGCAGGCCCCCGACCCTGCTTGGCACTATGTGATCATTGGATTAAAGCGCGAAGCGCCTGAGACCCGTAGTTATCGCATTGTGGATGGGCAAATTTCGGAGAGTCAAATTATTCTGGGCTAAGTCGTAAATCCGACTGATTTAGTCAGGTATCCTGACCTGATGGTAATCGCCGAAAATGTGCTCGACTTAATTGGTAATACGCCTCTCGTTGATGTCTCGAATTTGTCGCCGAATCCACGCGTGAGATTGCTCGCGAAATTAGAAAATCAAAATCCGTTTGGCTCGGTAAAAGATCGAATTGCAAAGTCAATGATTGAGCAAGCCGAAAAAAATGGACTATTAAGTCCAGGTCAAAGAATTATCGAACCGTCATCGGGCAATACGGGCATCGCACTTGCAGCGATTGCTCAACTCAAGGGTTATCCGATCACGATTTTGATGCCAGATAATGTTTCAATCGAGCGCAGACAAATGCTTGAAGTCTTTGGCGCCGAAATTATTGTTACCCCAGGCGCCGAAGGTTCGAACGGTGCAGTAAAACGTGCCGAGGCAATGGCTAAACAACATCCAGAGTGGTGCTTTTTGCATCAATACGAAAACGAGTCGAATCCGTTTGCACATTATGAAACAACTGGTCCAGAAATATGGCGCGACTGTCCAGAGATTACTCATTTCGTAGCAGGTCTCGGCACGACAGGCACACTGATGGGTGTCGGCAAATATTTGAAAGAAAAAAATAAAGATATAAAAATTATTGCTGTCGAGCCACCGATTGGCGAGCGAGTTGAAGGCCTACGAAATTTAGATGACGGCTATATTCCTCCTGTTTTTGACAAATGGCAGGGTAGAAGCATTCTTGATCGCAAACGAGTTGTAAGACCTCGCGAGAGTATTGAGTGCACTCGCAGACTTGTGCGCGAATGTGGAATCTTTGCCGGCATTTCTTCTGGTGCATCCTTGGCTGGTGCGCTAAAAGTTGCCAGCGAAGTTGACGCTTTGGCCGAGCACGAAACAGTGATCGTATTTATTGTTTGTGACGGCGGATGGAAGTATCTTTCGACTGGCGCGTATACCGATGATTTAGATGTAGCCGAAGCGGCTGCTGAAAAAATAATTTACTTTTAACGTCCAGCGACAAGCACGAAAAGTCCGATAACAACGACTGCGGCAGAAGTGAGTCGGCGTTTGTGATCTTCTTCTTTTAGATATTTCCAACCAGCGAGTGCGGCAATGACAACACTTGACTCTCGCAGTGTTGCAACATAACCAACTGGCGCAAGAGTAAACGCATAGACAACCATTGTGTAACTGAGCAGCGACATTACACCACCTGCAGCCGACGTCTGCCAATGAGATGTGATAAATGCTTTGAGACTTCTGCGACGGGTAATTAGAGCCCAAGCCGAAACAGTTAGGGCGCCGCTGACAAACACGCTGAGGGCAAAGGCGATTGAGTTTGAGTTTCGAGCGCCGTATGCGTCAATTACTGAATAGCCACCGATTGTCAGAGCAACGCCCAGCGCTGGTGTGATGTTATTTATTTTTTGATTAGAGACCAAGATCCATAAACCAAATATGACGACAGCGATGCCTCCCATACTTAAACCTGAGAGGTCGTCGCCCAAAAAAATTAGACCCAGAATCGCTGCGGTGAGTGCGCCTGCTCCGCGTGCGATTGGATAAGTGACTGAGAAATCGTTTTTGTCGTAAGCGCGAGCGAGCAACATCACATACGGCAGGTGCCCACAACCGCTGAAGATTGCCCACCACCATGCAATGTCGGGAATGCCATCGATGAAACTCCAGACGGCGAGAATAATCATCGCGGCTGAGCCAGAAAAAACGAATTGCGCCCAAAGTGCGAGAAAGCGATCGCCTGTTTGTTTGACTGCAATATTCCAACTCGCATGAAAAAATGCGGCACAAAGAGCGAGCCCGGCAGCAAGAAGCACGCACGAAGCCTAAAGCAATGCGAGTCATGACTCGCATATGCGCCACGGCGTAGCGTGGGTGATCATGCGTGCCGAAATTGATCGCCCGATTGGCATGTTTGACTCGGGCTTTGGTGGCTTGACAGTCGCTCGGGCAGTTATCGATCAGTTGCCAAACGAGAACCTCGTATATATAGGCGACACGGCGCGATATCCGTATGGCAATAAATCGGCTAGCGATGTGCGAGGTTTCGCAATTGAGTTGGCGACGAGTCTGGTGCGCGACTTCAACGTGAAAATGATTGTTGTGGCGTGCAATACGGCGGCATCGGTTGCTCTCGAAGAACTTCAGCGAACATTGCCCGTGCCCGTGATTGGGGTTGTTGAGCCAGGTGCGCGAGCGTTGGTGAGGGTAACTCGCAACAACAAAGTTGGTGTAATCGGCACAGTCGGAACAATTTCTTCTGGGGCTTATGATCGAGCAATTGCAGATACCAAAGCGTCTGTGTCGCTTATCGCTGCGGCTTGTCCAGGTTTTGTTGAATTTGTTGAACGTGATCAAACGACTGGCAATGAAGTTTTCGAATTGGCTGAAAAATTATTGACACCCGTGCGCGTGTCAGGAGTCGATGCGTTGTTGCTTGGTTGCACCCACTATCCATATTTGTCAAGCGTTATCAGTCAAGTCATGGGACCAGATGTCGTGCTCGTTAGTAGTGCTGATGAGACTGCATATGTTGTGCGAGACGAACTTGCAGCAGCAAAAACTGCACGTAGCGTTGAGTCAAGCAATCTTGGTTCTCACGAGTTCTATTCGTCAGGTGATGTAAAACACTTTGCCGAACTTGGACGGCGCTTGTTAGGTCCAGAATTAGCAAATGCAAAATATTGG
>JAEMRY010000063.1:3720-6819 GCA_016463105.1 Ilumatobacteraceae bacterium
GGAGCAACAAAAATGACACGACCAGACGGACGTCAATACGACGAACTTCGAAATCTAAAATTTGAACGCGATTTCACAGAGATGGCAGCAGGTTCTGTACTTGTTTCGTTTGGCAAGACTCGCGTGTTGTGCACTGCATCAATAGATGAAGATGTTCCGCGTTGGATGAAGGGCAAAAATAAAGGTTGGGTAACCGCCGAATATTCGATGTTGCCAGGCTCTACCCCAGATCGTGCTGACCGCGAAGCCGCAAAAGGCAAACAAGGCGGGCGAACTATTGAGATTCAACGATTAATCGGTCGTGCGCTTCGTTCATGTTGCGACATGACTCTGCTTGGCGAGCGCCAAGTAATTGTTGACTGTGATGTTCTGCAAGCAGATGGTGGCACGCGCACCGCCAGCATCTGTGGTGCATACATTGCATTACATGATGCATTGACACGAGTGATGCAAAATGGTTTAATTAAAATTCATCCGTTGCATTCATTGTGTGCAGCAGTAAGTGTCGGCATTCATAATGGTCAACCAGTTTTAGATCTGCCATATGTCGAAGACAGTTCAGCAGAAGTTGACATGAATGTTGTGATGTTGCAAAGTCATGGTGGTGGTGAGGCAAAGTTTGTCGAAGTGCAGGGCACTGCCGAAGGCGCCGCGTTCAGCCAAACACAACTTGCAGATCTGTTGGCGCTAGCAACCAATGGTTTGCGTGAGGTGTTTGCCTTGCAGTCACAGATTCTTGCTGTTGCGCCAACACCACGACCTAAAAAATAAAATGTTGCGCGTTGTTTGCGCATCGGCTAACCCGCACAAGGTTGCCGAAATTTTTGAGCTAATTGGTGGCACGCTTGATCTTGTCGCTAGGCCGACTGATTTAATCGAAACCAAAGAAACAGAGTTGACACTTGTTGGCAATGCACGATTAAAAGCAGTTGCGGTTTGTCAAGCAACAGGCTTGCCTGCACTTGCTGATGACACTGGGCTCGAAGTCGATGCACTAAATGGAGCACCCGGAGTTCTCACAGCCCGCTTCGCAGGAGTTAATGCAACCGACGCCGAGAATCGCAGCAAATTGCTGGATGAACTCAAAGACAAACCGCGCTCAGCGAGATTTCGAACTATTGCTTTGTTGCTCTTTGCTGATGGCCGAGAGATTGTCGCCCAAGGTGTTTGTGAAGGTTCAATTGCGACTTCGCAACGGGGCGAGCGCGGGTTTGGTTATGACGCAGTGTTTATTCCCAGTCTTGGAAATGGACGAACTTTCGCCGAGATGAGTATCGAAGAAAAGCATCTGCTGTCTCATCGCGGCCTTGCATTCAGATCACTTGCAAAAAGTCTTAAAGAACTACCAACCGCGTAAATCAATTTGCCAGCAGTCCAAAATTTCATCAGAGCGCGTAATCCAGGCCACCGAATGCATCGCCATTGTCGGGTCAATGTGTGCCGGCGTAACGCGAAGTTTGTCGCCAACTTTAAGATTTGTTTTTAGCGCACCACTTTGTGCAACGAGTGTCGTGTGTTCGTCTGAACAAAACATCACGTCGAATCCGAATACAGATGGATTGCCGTGATCCATGCCAAGAGATTTCAGGCCGACATCAATGACGAGCCAGTCTTTACTAGTTGAAATGATCGTGCCCAAAATAAAACAACTTTGTTCAAATGGAAGATTTAGTTTGGCGTAGTGAGTATCCATTAATGCATACGAGCCTGCTTGCAATTCACTGATGCCAGTCGAATCGTGCATATCCCAAGTTCCGGTGCCACCAGCAGAAATAATTTCGCCACCGACATCTTGTGCGGCTTGCACAAGTAAAGACATCGACTTGGCAACACCCTGTTTTCGTTTATCGTCACCATCAACCATCATCAGGTGACCTTCGTAGCCCATCACGCCACGCACAGTTAAACCAGCTTTTCGCGCAGTGTCTGCAAGTTTGCCGGCAAGATCTGGCGCAATGCCGCAACGTCGCAAACCAACATTGACATCAATTAACACATCGCACAAACCAGCACGAGCGGCAGCATTAATAGTTTCGTGCGAGTCAACTGCAATTGTTACACGTGTATTTTTTGAAACTTTGGCTAGCTCAATTAGTCGGTCGTGGTCGACGACTTCATTAGCCAACAATAAGTCTGCGCCGACTCCTGCCAGAGCCATGCCGATTAATTCGCGCGGGGTCGCACAGGTGAAATTATTATGACCGTGTTTGATTTGCATGCGCGCAATCTGCGTGCACTTGTGCGCCTTCATGTGCGGCCGTAATTTAGATCCAGGATGTCGTGTCGACATCGTGGAAAGGTTGTTATTCAACGCGTCAATATCAATCAGCAAAGCCGGCGTGGCAAGTTCGGATGTTGTTCGCGGGTTCATATGTTGTGCCGACGGCGAGACTCGAACTCGCACTGGCGGCGTCCTAAGCGCCGTGCCTCTGCCATTGGGCTACGTCGGCCTCTTGCCCGTAAGAGTAGTGCTTTGCAACTGTTCTTTGACATAATGTAAACCTTGACTTCAACAACTACGGCTTCTCATGGTTCTAAAGGTGCGTTAGATGCAGCGACTTTGGCAGGTCAACTTGGCCTAGCCGACAAGATCGTTGACCAACAGGCGCTCGAAAACAGCGTTGCGCTTTGTGCCAAAAATAATGTCTTGCTACCGACATTTGCGCAACTTGCTGATCCGTCTTTGATTGACGTGAACTATGCAAAAGGTGTCGACAAAAATGCTCCAGACGCACGCAACTTATTTCGCGTGCATTGGTATAACAATATGCAAGGCGACCGAGTTTCTGTGCCAGATCATGTTGTCTTGCCGGCTTCACTTACCGGAATCGCGAGTCCAATTATCGTGATGTTTGGCGATCGCTTTCCGATGATCACCGCGCATAAAGTTTTGGCTGCTTACTCATGTTTGGCACCACGTGTAATCACCGGCCAGTTTGACCCGAGTCGACATCGTGCAGTCTGGCCATCAACTGGCAATTATGCACGAGGCGGAGTAGCAATTAGTCGAATCATGGGTTCGCGAGGTGTTGCAGTTTTGCCAGCCGGTATGTCACAAGAACGTTTTGACTGGCTTGATAAATGGGTGAGTGACCCGAG
>JAEMRY010000150.1 GCA_016463105.1 Ilumatobacteraceae bacterium
TGCAGTTGTTTGTGCAAGTAAATATGCCGCGCAAGAGTATCGCCACATGAGCGAACGAGTGCGAATTATTCATCTCGGTGTTGATCACAAGACTTTTACAAGTTCCGCTGCGATACAAAAACAATCGTCATCGCCAGTTGTTTTATACGCAGGTCGGCTTTCAATTGAAAAGCGGCCGTATGTTGCAATCGCGGCCATCCGTGAACTTCAGATTAAGGGGCAACGAATAAAACTGTTGATCGCTGGTGACGGTGCAATGAGGAAGAAGTTAGAAGCTACCGCAGAGGGATTAGACGTAACATTTCTCGGACGAATTTCTGACCGCAATCAACTTGCCGAAATCATGGCGAGTGTCGATGTCGTTATTGCACCTAGTCCTTATGAAACATTTGGTTTAACGATTCTTGAGTCGCTTGCCTGTGGAACACCAGTAGTGGTGTCAAACAATGGTGCCGGCCAAGAACTAATTGAAAATGGCTGTGGTGAGGCTGTTGAAAGTAGCGGCACCAAAATCGCTGAAGCGTTGTTGCGAATTATGTCAGAAGATCGAGACTTGGTTCGTCGTCGATGCACAACGCGAGCATCTGGCTATAGCTGGCACCTAGCAGCATCTGAAATGTTGCAGTTATTTGAATCACTCACTTCTATAGATGTGGTTAAGGCGGCATGACGAACATTCAAATAGTGCCTATCTCAGGATACGAAGATCAGATAAGAAAATTATTCTGGCAAACATTGACGATTGGCAATCCGCTTTCATTTGACTTGACATGCTCTAAGCAATATGAGGCGCTGGGGCTTAACTGGTATCTCACAAAGGGGTCGCATAACGGGGTGGTTGCACTTGTAGATGAGAAAGTCGCTGGATATTGCCTCGTTTGTTTAGATGGTGTTTCATTTCGACGTGCGCAGCGCTCACAATTATTTAAACTCGCTGGTTGTGTGTTGATCGCATTTGCAACTGGACGAATCAATAGTAAGTCACGTCGTTTCTATTGGCATCGGTTAAGAGACTCGCTAACGATTATGCGAACCCGAAAGGTTCTTCCTGCAAATATCGACATGCATGTTCACTTAAATGTTGTTAGTGGCTACAACGATGGTTCGGTCTCGCTTCGACTGCGTGCGCACGCCGACAATGTATGCATTAGCAGCGGGTCAGCAGCATATTTTGGTGAAATGAATTCAATTGGCAAACGTCGTACTTTGGGGCTGCGCCGAGTTGGTGGCAAAATCATTGATGAGTCAATAAATAGAACTTTTAGTTGGCTGACTGGTCAAGACATTCATCGTCTGACGATGGTGCGATATCCAGTACAACAAATAGTCGAGCCAGTAGTTGAGCCAGTTTTGCAGGCGGCATAGATGACTCGAAAAATCAACGTAGCAGTTTTTGGTGCTGGATACGTTGGCCTTGTGTCGGCGGCAGGGTTGGCAGCAATTGGGCACAATGTGGTTTGCGTTGACATTGATGCAACTAAGGTCAGCAAGTTAATTGCTGGCGAAATTCCGTTTTATGAACCGGGTCTGAGTGAACTGGTGTTGAAATGTGTTGAGAATGGTTCGCTGCATTTCACCTCGCTGTCTAAAAACGCAATTACCCATGGCGAAGTTTTGATAATCGCAGTTGGCACACCACCGCTTGAAGACGGAACCGCAGATCTTTCTCAGGTGCTTTCGGTGGCTAAAACGATTGGCGGACAACTTCAGAAATATGCAGTAGTTGTTGTCAAGAGCACGGTTCCGGTTGGCACTTCAGATTTGGTCACAAACGAAATCGCCCAAGCAATGCATGAAAATTCATTAAGCGTTGACTTTGCGGTTG
>JAEMRY010000064.1:0-3669 GCA_016463105.1 Ilumatobacteraceae bacterium
GGCACCGTTGTTGCAGTCGGACCAGGTCGCTGGAGCGATGACACTGGCAAGCATTCACCACTTGATATCAAAGTTGGCGATGTCGTTCTTTACTCAAAGTACGGCGGCACCGAAGTCACTCACAAAGGTGACGACCTGCTTATCCTCACGAGCCGCGATGTTCTCGCGATCGTTACAAAATAAATCAAGCAAAACTTCTAGCAACCTCAAAAAACAGGACATAAAACATGGCAAAGATTCTTAAATTCAATGAAGAAGCACGTCGCGCACTTGAAGCCGGTGTAAACAAATTGGCCGACGCGGTCAAAGTTACGCTCGGACCAAAAGGCCGCAACGTTGTTCTTGACAAAAAGTTCGGTGCACCAACAATCACCAATGACGGTGTGTCGGTGGCTAAAGAAGTTGAACTTGAAGACCCATTCGAAAACATGGGCGCACAACTTGTAAAAGAAGTTGCAACAAAGACCAACGACGTTGCTGGTGACGGCACGACGACAGCAACAGTTCTTGCTCAAGCCATGGTTACTCACGGCATGCGAAACGTTGCTGCTGGTGCAAACCCAATGGCGCTCAAGCGCGGTATTGAAAAAGCAGTTGCTGCAGTTGTTGAGTCACTCAAGAATCAATCAAAAGAGGTTGATGACAAGAGCGACATCGCAAGCGTTGCAACAATTTCTGCTGGTGACGCTTCGATCGGCAAAGTTATTGCCGATGCGATCGACAAAGTTGGCAAAGATGGTGTTGTAACTGTTGAAGAGTCGAATACTTTTGGTATTGAACTTGAGTTCACAGAAGGTATGCAATTTGACAAGGGTTATTTGTCGCCATACTTCGTGACCGACCAAGATCGTCAAGAAGCAGTTCTTGAAGATGCTTACATCTTGTTCTATTCGTCAAAGATCGCCACAGTGCAGGCAATGTTGCCAGTGCTCGAAAGTGTGATGAAGACTGGCAAACAGCTTGTAATTATCGCCGAAGATGTTGAAGGCGAAGCCCTTGCAACTTTGGTTGTCAACAAAATTCGTGGAACATTCAATTCGACAGCAGTCAAGGCCCCTGGCTTTGGCGATCGTCGCAAATCAATGTTGCAAGACATGGCAGTTCTCACTGGTGGACAAGTCATCAGCGAAGAAGTTGGTCTTAAGCTCGAAAACGTAACTCTCGATCTTCTTGGACGCGCAAAGCGGATCATCATCACGAAAGAAACCACGACAATTGTCGATGGTGCTGGTGACAAGAACGAAGTCAAGGGTCGTATCAGCCAAATCAAAACTGAGATTGACAACACAGACTCAGATTGGGATCGTGAGAAGCTTCAAGAGCGTCTTGCCAAACTTGCTGGTGGCGTTGCTGTTATCAAAGTTGGCGCTGCAACTGAAGTTGAACTCAAAGAGAAAAAGCACCGCATCGAAGATGCAGTATCTGCAACTCGCGCCGCAATTGAAGAGGGCGTTGTTGCTGGTGGTGGCACCGCACTTGTGCGCAGTCGTGAGAGCGTGCTCAAGGTCATCAAGTCACTTGAAGGCGACGAAGCAACTGGTGCGCGAAGCGTTTATGATTCGCTTACCGCGCCATGTCGTGCAATTGCCGACAACGCTGGTATCGAAGGCGCAGTAGCCGTGCAACAAGTTGAAGCAGCCAAAGGCAACATTGGTCTCAATGCCGCCACTGGCGAGTATGTCGACCTTGTTAAGGCCGGAATCATCGACCCAGCGAAGGTAACTCGTGCAGCGTTGCAAAACGCAGCATCGATCGCCGCGCTTGTCATCACTATCGAGTGTCTCGTTGCAGACAAGCCTGAAAAGGCCGGCTCAGCACCTGCCGGTGGTGGAATGCCAGGTGGCGGAATGGGGATGATGTAAGCCATCGCTTCTTCACAAAGAGGTTTTTGGTTACATCAGATCGTTGAATATCTGATCGCTGCTGCGCTCATTTTGATGAGCGCGCAGTCAGATCATCCATTTGTTACTGCTGCGTTTGGTTTTGCGTTGCTGATAAACGTCGCAGTTGTAGATGGTCCGTTTAGTGCGTACAAAATTATCCCACGCAAAATTCACCGGATCATTGATTGGGTGTATGTTGTGGCGCTCGTAGCTGGCGCAGTGACGCTTGATATTGATCAATCAACACGCACGACTCTGTTTGGCATTGCGATTGCGATTGCGATTGTTGCGTTGACAACCAACTATTCAAAGAAAGACTTTCGTCGCAGTTAGCTCGCCGTAGGATGAGGCTATGAGTTTTGATCCTCCAGCACCAGACTTACAAAAAATTATCGCAGCATGGGAGTCATGGGAGCGTGGCGAAGAACAGCCCGGCAAAACTATCGCCACGCTAAAAACTGCTGGCCTTGATGTCATTTTGCGCGATCTTGTGGCCCGTGGTTGGGCACCAGTTTCTAAATAACACGATGCGTTCAGGCGGCGCGCAGAAGATTCCACGGCCTGACAATTCTCGGGTAATTGACGGCAATCCATTTCAGGGTCTTGATACAAGCGCTCTTGATTCGATTGATGATGTGACTAGTGCTCTCGTTGCATTTCGCCCAGACCCACAGTTGCAGTTGCCTCAAGCATTGGCTCGACCGTCGGCAGTATTGGTTGGATTGTTTCAAAGTGAGCGAGGTGTTGAAGTTATTTTGACTCGGCGCTCACATCAATTGACTAATCATCGTGGAGAAATATCGTTTCCGGGTGGGCGACTAGATGACGGCGAAACGGTAGTTGACGCAGCGCTGCGTGAGATGCAAGAAGAAATTGGAATTGCACCAACTGAAGCACAAATAATTGGTGAACTCAATGGCATGGCGACAGTGATAAGTAACTCGCATATCGTGCCAGTTGTAGCGCGATTTAAAGTTGAGCCAAAAATGCAACCGATGAACAGTGAAGTTGATCGTGTTTTTACTGTGCCGTTGCGTGAACTTACGCGCATTGATACTTACAGTCAAGAATATTGGGTGTTTCCAGATCGCGAGTTTCAATTAAATTTTTTCTATTTAGATGACGAAACGATTTGGGGAGCGACTGCTCGGATGTTATTTCAAGTGATGATGCTGACTGTGAAACACAAAACTGGTTAGTTATGGTCCGCCGATTGTGCGTACAGTCTGAAAAAAAGTAGCCGCCCAGGCGTCGCAACGCAGACGAAGTGTTCTCGCGCGACTGGCACACGAATCAAACATGTCACGTTGAAATTGTTGATCGACTCGTGCACGTTGTTGCGAGTTCCAAAATTGACCGTAACTCCATGAGTTAGCGCCACAAATAGAACCAGCTTCGGCACAGTTATAGCGACGATCGAGCAATTTTAGATTGCGATAGCCGAAATCATGGCGACGACACGCGGCAGAAAAATTAAACGATTTGCCTTCGTTGCCGATTATTGGCACTGAGCATCCGTCTGTTGTCCAATCGAACCATGGTTGTTGACGACGCAAGACAAACCGTGTGCGTTCAAATTCTTTAAGCGAGAGATTAAACGAAACAGATTCGATGAACGCCAAATCGCGAGTTGCATCTGGTGCATTGTCGGCGACACCGACGAGAGAAGAATTGGCGATCAAAATACTCGAAACCGCGACGAGAGCAGATTGGGCGACGCCCATTTGGTCCTCGTTTCACGATGCAGTTGCGCAGCGTTGAGCCGCAATGTGTGCTCGCAGTTTGT
>JAEMRY010000064.1:3769-6691 GCA_016463105.1 Ilumatobacteraceae bacterium
ACGGATTGCTTGCAACACATGCCACATCTCGACAGCACCGATCGCAGCTTCTTCGCCCTTGTTGCCAGCGCCTGGGCCAGAACGTTCTGTGGCTTGAGCGATATTTTCGGTGGTCAATACTGCAAAGCCAATCGGCAAGCCAGTGTCTTGTTGCACGCGAGCAATTCCGTCGGCACATGGTCCAGCAACATATTCAAAGTGAGCAGTATCGCCACGAATTATCGCTCCGAGTGCGACGAGCACTTCGTAACGGCCAGACATAGCCATCGTGCGCGCAGCGAGCGGAACTTCATATGCACCCGGCACCCACGCGATATTTATATTTTTTGGATCAACGCCGCACTTTTTGAGACCACGATGAGCGCCATCTAACAGTGCTTGCACAATAAATTCATTGAACCGTGAGCAGACAATGCCGACTCGCATCGCTGGGTTTTTAGTTTTTGTAGCGTCACAACTATAAATAGACATAATTTCTCCAGTTAATTTTAATAGTTATTTCTTTTTCGGTTTTAATTTCGTTTTATTTTGCTCAGCACTCGCATCGAAAAAATGCCCAAGACGATCACGTTTTGTTGCCAAATACGAAGCGTTTTCAGGTGTGCTTTCAGTAACGATTGAAACTCGTTCAACAACGCTTAACCCGTATCCGGCGATGCCGCCGTATTTCGCTGGATTATTAGTCATCAACCGCAATTCGGTTACGCCAAGGTCGGCCAAAATTTGAGCACCGATACCGTATTCTCGGCTATCAACTGGCAAACCAAGTTCGAGATTTGCATCAACTGTGTCAAGTCCTGCATCTTGCAAAGAATATGCACGAATTTTGTGACCGATGCCGATGCCACGACCTTCGTGTCCACGCAAATAGACAACGACACCGCGACCCTCGGTTTGTACAGCCTGCATTGCAGTTGCAAGTTGTGGCCCACAATCACATCGACGACTGCCGAACACATCTCCGGTTAGGCATTCGCTGTGTACGCGCGTTAACACAGGTGCGCTACTAGCTATGTCACCAAGCACGAACGCCAAATGTTCGATGCCGTCAATCGTGTTGCGATAAGCCACACATTCAAAGTTGCCCCATTCAGTCGGCACATTTGCAGAACCCATTCGTTCAACCAGTCGCTCATTATGGCGACGGTATTCGATCAAACGTGCAATTGACGAGATCAATAAGCCGTGTTGCTTTGCGAAACTTTTGAGTTCAGGAACGCGAGACATTGTTCCGTCATCGTTTTGAATTTCGCAAATTACTCCTGCTGGTTCGCAACCAGCGAGTCGCGCTAAATCAACAGCCGCTTCGGTGTGTCCGGCTCGTTTGAGAACTCCGCCGTCACGTGCGCGCAGCGGAAATATATGTCCAGGTCGGGCAAATGCGCTGTGAATTATTTTCGGATCAGCAAGACCGCGCAAAGTGGCTGCGCGGTCGGCCGACGAGATGCCAGTCGTTGTGCCTTCCATTAAGTCGACTGAGATTGTGAATGCAGTGCGATGACTCTCGGTGTTGTTGTCGACCATCATTGGCAATCGCAGTTCATCGCAACGCTCTCCAGTTAGTGGGGCAACAACAACGCCAGAAGTATGACGAACAATGAATGCAAGTTTTTCAGCGGTGGCAAACTGCGCTGCCATTATCAAGTCGCCTTCATTCTCACGATCTTCATCGTCGACCATCACAACCATCTCACCACGCGCAATAGCGGCAATGATCTGTTGCGTATCGGCGAAATCGGCGTCGTGATGCGACTTGTTGGTTGACTGATTCATTTGGTTGTCTCCTGTGCTTGCGTGATTGGCTCGATAATTATTTCTAAGTCGTCGCCAAGTTGTTGTGATGATGTGATGCATCCGCGCCATAAGTCGGCCATTGTCGCGATACCTCTGCCTTCAAAAACTCCGAGCCCGTCGTTGCCACCACTAAATGCTGGCGCAAGATGAATTATGTACTGATTAATTAATCCTTCACGATGAAACGATGCCGCCACGGTCGGTCCGCCTTCGATGAGTAACTGCAAAACATCTTGGCTGCCGAGTTCATCTAACAAATCAATAAGTGAACCGCGCCATTGTGTGCAAGGGTTGACTCGTGCTTCAGGTGAGACTTCGCCGAGCACAATGCGACGCGGCGAATCGCCATCTACATCACGCACTGTGAGTTGTGGATCATCTTTTCGCACGGTGCCAGCACCAACCAGAACTGCATCGCTTTGTGCGCGAAGTTGTTGCACTCGACGACGCGCAATATCGCCGGTGATCCACATGCTGGTGCCGTCAGGTGCGGCGGTGCGACCGTCTAGAGTCATAGCCATTTTCAAAATGACGAATGGTCGTTTTGTTTTTCGGTGATGTAAATACGGTGCAAGTTGCGCGGTGATCTGATCGGCAAGTAAGCCAACTTCAACTGTGATGCCAGCCTCACGTAGTCGTGAGATGCCACGACCAGAAACTTTTTCGTCTGGGTCAACTATGCCGATGACTACACGTGTGATTCTGGCGTCAATGATCGCTTGTGTGCATGGGCCAGTGCGACCAGTGTGGTCACATGGTTCGAGAGTCGTATATAGCGTCGCGCCAATTGCAAGTTTTGCTGCTGCGCGAATCGCCATGATTTCTGCGTGCGGGCCACCAACGCGACTAGTTGATCCTTCAAAAATTTCGCCCGTTTGCGTAACGACAACTGCGCCGACCCACGGGTTTGGTCGTGAAACGAGACGCGCACGATCGGCTGCAGCAATTGCAATTTGCATCGCCTCTAAGTCGTTCACTAAAAATCTCTTTCGTTCGTCGAACGACATGCAGGGTCAACGAACGACGAGTCGCACAACGCATATGCACGCGCGCGACGCCACCGTCTTCTTGCTTCCATCCGGACTTTAACCGTCGGCCCTGGAGTCACACCAGATCAGTCTCACGATT
>JAEMRY010000151.1 GCA_016463105.1 Ilumatobacteraceae bacterium
AAAGCAGATTTTGAATCAATGCCCGTGTCTTTTGGCAAACCAAGCACGCGTTCGCCAACAATATTTCGCATCACTTCATCTGAGCCGCCGGCAATGCGCATGCCAGGAGCACCGAGCAATAACTGACTCCATGAGTATGTTCCCCACTCACCGGTGTCGGCTTGCAACTTGCTGCCGAGCACAAGTGCGAGTAAATCGTTCAACCGTTTTTGATTATCGACCAAAGCCATTTTTGCAATTGACATTTCGGGACCAGGTGTTTGTCCGGCACGAATTTTGTCAAGCGCGCGTTGATTGTTGTAGCCAGCAACTTTTGTACGGATAAATAAATCCGCCATTTTTTCACGCACGATTAGATCTTTTGATAATCCGAAGTGCTCGACCATGGCTTGAATTCTTGTGAAAGCAGAAGTTTCACCACCACCAGCAGTGCCGATTGCGGCACGCTCGTTCATCAAAGTTGTTAACGCCACGCCCCAACCATTGTTTACGTCACCGAGTCGATAACTATCTGGCACTCGAACTTCGTTATAGAACACTTCATTAAAACTTGCACCACCTGTCATCTGACGAAGCGGACGAATCTCGATACCAGGTGCGTGCATGTCAACGATGAAGCCAGTCAAACCTTTATGTTTTGGCAAACCTGGATCAGTACGACAGATAATTTCACCGATATCGCTAAATTGCGCACCTGATGTCCAAACTTTTTGACCAGTAATAACCCATTCGTCGCCGTCCCGTTCTGCTTTGGTTTGCAAAGATGCAAGATCGCTACCCGCGCCTGGCTCGGAGAATAATTGGCAAGCAACAATATCGGCGCGCCACATTGCACGCAGAAACTTTTCACGTGCTTCATCGCTGGCGTGCGCGAGAATTGTTGGCGCAACCATTCCTAATCCAATTTGAAAGATTGATTGGTTTGGGATTTTGTATTGCGACTCGGCTTTGTTGTATGCCTTTTCGAACTCGTTAGTTAAGCCAGCGCCACCGTATTGAGTTGGACCAGTGATCCAACCGAAACCAGCGTCGAACTTTTGCTGACGCCATTTTTTGGCACGACTGACAAGTTCGTCTTCGGATTGTTTGCTGCGTTCTTCGAACATCGAGACGTTGTCTGAGCCTTCTCCCCAGACGAAAGCTTTTTGTGACTCACGGGGTTCGGCATTAGCGGCGAGAAATACGTGTGCATCAGCAGTAAATTGTTGGATTGTTCGCTCAGAAGTTGTAGCCATGGCTCATAACCGTACTTGCACGCAAGCATTCATGCGAAAGCGTAAGAATGCTCGTAAAACCGTGCAGTATCTGTTCGTTTTGACTAGCCTGCCTGAGATGGGTCAGCCAGTAGATGTCAAGCAAACCGTTGCTGGAGTGCCAGGTCGCATTCGTTTTGAATTAAATCGAACTCTTACTGGGCAGGGTCACGAAAGATTTGCGAGTGCGGCGCAGGCAATTGGTCCGCGTCCAGCCGCCGAATTGGCGCGAAGACTTTTTGCAAGTGGCGCCGTAACTGGTGTGCATTTATTTGCCAATATTGTGACGGTTGATCTTGTTGCTGGTTCGCGAGATAGCGACTTAGCGCAAATAGTTACTGACTTGCATCAATATTGGAAACCAGGAATGAAACCGCCGAGTGTTGAAGAGTTGTTGGCCCGAGTTGCGCCTGCAGTTGTAGAAGCGACAAATACTGACAGTTCAGCGCCAGAACTCAGCGCCGCCGAAAAACTAATCCCCCCACATTTATTAGCGCGAAGCAGAGCCGCACGAAGTAAGGCTCAAATTAGCTAGCCGCACGAAGTAAGGC